>NZ_DASXHN010000231.1:0-13289 GCF_036488505.1 Paraburkholderia sp.
CGAAGCGGACCGCGAGCACGTGCGGCTCGCGCTCGATCGCAGCGACGGCAAGCCGTACGCGTTCCGCGCGACGCAAACCTACACGCTCGACGGCGCGACGCTCGTCATCGCGCTCGAAATCGAAAACGCCGGGCGCGAGACGCTGCCATTCGGGCTCGGCGTGCATCCGTTCTTCGTGCGCGACGCTGACACCGAGCTGTCGGCGGCGGCCGGCGGCCTGTGGCTGTCGGGCGACGACTGGCTGCCGGTGCGCCACGTGCCGGCACCGCCCGCGTGGCAGTTCGGCGTTGCGTATCCGTTGCCGGAGACGATCGTCAATCACGCGTTCACCGGCTGGAGCGGCCAGGCGGCGGTGGTGTGGCCGAAGCGCCGGCTGTCGCTGAACATTTGCGCCGATACCGACTATTACGTGCTCTATACGCCGCCGGGCGAAGACTTCTTCTGCTTCGAGCCGGTCGATCATCCGATCAACGCGATGAACCTCGCCGGTGGCGCGTGCGAAAACGGCATGACGTTGCTCAAGCGCGGCGAGCGTCTCACGCGGACGTTCCGGTTCACCGTCGAGCGCACCGGCTTGCGGTCGATGCCGGGGGCGCGAGGCGGGCGGCGCAAGCAGTAGTAACTCGTGGTGTGGCGGCGGTACCGGCGAACGCGGCGCGAAGTCCGCGGCGACCCTTTCATTGCCTTTCCGGACGGGAACGGGCGTCACGTACGGGCAGGTAGAATACGCGCCACTTCCGACTACCGGCTCGCCGCGAGACACACCATGTCCAATTTCATCCAGACACTCAACGACGCGTGGCAGCGTACCAATTCTCTGCTATGTGTGGGGCTCGACCCCGAGCCGAGCAAATTTCCCAGCGCGCTCGCGGGGCGCGCCGACGCGATTTTCGAGTTCTGCCGCACGATCGTCGATGCGACCGCGCCGTATGCGTCGGCGTTCAAGCCACAGATCGCCTACTTCGCCGCGCATCGCGCGGAAGATCAGCTCGAGCAGTTGATCGCTCACGTCCACGCACACCACCCGGGCCTGCCGGTGATCCTCGACGCGAAGCGCGGCGACATCGGCAGCACCGCCGAGCAGTACGCGCGCGAAGCGTTCGAGCGCTATCAGGCCGACGCGGTGACGGTCAATCCGTACATGGGTTTCGATTCGATCGAGCCGTATCTCGAGCATCAAGGCAAGGGCGTCATTGTCCTGTGCCGGACGTCGAACATCGGCGGCTCCGATCTGCAGTTCCTCGAGACGGGCGGGCGCCCGCTCTATCAGGTCGTCGCGCACCTGGCGGCCCACAAGTGGAACGCGAGCGGCCAGCTCGGGCTCGTGGTCGGCGCGACCTTCCCGAAGGAAATCGAAGTGGTACGCGGGATCGTCGGCGATATGCCGCTGCTGATTCCGGGCATCGGCGCGCAAGGCGGCGACGTCCAGGCGACCGTGACCGCTGGCCGAACCGCGAACGGCACCGGCATGCTGATCAACTCGTCGCGCGCGATCATCTACGCGGGCAAGGGCGAGGACTTCGGCGACGCGGCCAGGCAGGCCGCGAAGGAAACGCGCGACAGGATCAACGCGTTCCGCTGAGGTTCCGCTGAAGTTCCGCTGAAACAACCGTGCGTGAGCTCCGCAAGCGCTGCTAGCGCACCGGCCGCAGCCGCTCGATCAACGCCGCATGCCCGGGATCGCGCGTCTTCAGCGCATCGGCGTCCGCGAGTTCGAATTCGCTGAATTCGAACCCCGGCGCCACGGTGCAGCCGACCAGCGCGAACGACGCCGGATCGGCGCACTCCGCCGCGAACCACAAGCCCGCCGGCACGACCGCCTGATAGACGGTGCCGGGATGCGTGAGCGGATTGCCGAGCCGGTGCGTGACGAGCGCGCCGCCCGCGCCGCCGTTTTCATCGAGCACGTGCACGTGCAGCGGACCGCCGGCATAGAAATGCCATACCTCGTCGGAGCGGATTCGATGCCATGCCGAATGCGCGCCGTCGCATAGCAGGTAATAAATCGCGGTCGACGCCGCGCGCGCGGCTGTGGTCTCGCCATCGCGCTGCACGCGGGCGGCCGAACGATACGTTTCCGAGAAATAACCGCCTTCAGGATGTGGCTTCAGATCGAAGCGGCGGATCAGTTCGTCCGCGATCGAGCGCGAGTCCGGCATGTATCGCCTACCAGAGTGGGAGCAGGTTGGGGGAGCTGATGCGCGTCAATGCTCGCGTTCGTCCAGCAGCGCGAGCAGGCCGCGCAATGCATGAGCGGCGGCCTGCACGCGAATCTGCTCGCGGTCGCCCTTGAAGATCTTCGTTTCCACCGACGTATGCAGCCGGTTGCTCCAGCCGAACGAGACCATGCCAACCGGCTTGGTTTCGGTGCCTCCGCCTGGTCCGGCGACGCCGGTGATCGATAGCGACACCTGCGCGCGGCTGTTGCGCAGCGCGCCTTCGGCCATCGCGCGGGCGACCGGTTCGCTGACCGCGCCGTGCTTGTCGATCAGATCGGCCGGCACGCCGATCATTTCGCTCTTCGCCTGGTTCGAATACGTGACGAAGCCGCGCTCGAACCAGCCGCTGCTGCCGGAAATGTCGGTGATCGCGGTCGCGACCATGCCGCCCGTGCACGATTCGGCGGTCACGAGCATCAAACGCTCGTCGCGCAGACGGTTGCTCACGCGGATCGCAAGCTGATGAACGACGGAATCGGTAGGCATGGCGTCAATCCGTAAAACGGGGCCGGCCGCGAGGCACGGCAAAGAGCGATGGCCCGGCGGCGAACGAAATTACACCGACATGCGCCACAGCGCGATCACGAGCAACGTAAAGAATGCGGCGACCAGGTCATCGAACATGATGCCGAAGCCACCTTTCAGACGGCGGTCGAAATAGCCGATCGGCGGCGGCTTCACCATGTCGAAGAAGCGAAATGTGATGAACGCCCACAACTGGCCGGTGAGCGTGGCGGGCGTAACCATCAGCAGCACGAGCCAGAATGCGACGATCTCGTCCCAGACGATCGCCGACGGATCGTCGATGCCGAGCCGCTTCGCGGTAAAGCCGCACAGCGCGATGCCGCTGATAAAGCCGGCCGCGATCAGCACGCCCCATCCGGTCACCGTCAGATAGCGGTTCAGCACCACGAACGACGCCCACGCGAACAGCGTGCCGACCGTCCCCGGCGCGAGCGGCGACAGGCCGCTGCCGAAACCGAGCGACAGGATATGCGCGGGATGCGACAGCATGAAGCGCGCGCTCACGCGGCGCGGCTGCCGTGGTTTGGGCGTGCGAGGTCCGGACGGCGGGGGCGGCTGCACGCCGATGAAATCGTCGGCGGGGCCGAGCGAAGGGTCATTCCGCATGGAAGTGGTCGAAACCTTGCAACGTCAGAGTGAGCGGCGCGCCGGCGGCATTGCGCCAGGCGATGGCGGGGCGGCCGCTGGCCGCCCCGAGTGCGCTTATTGTACCGATGCGCGTGACAGGCACGGCTGCGTGATGCGCGGCGTTTTGCACCGCGGCGCGCGCCGCGGCGGGTGCGGTAAAGCACAACTCATAGTCGTCGCCGCCGGCCAACGTGCAGCGCTGCTGGATCGCGGGCGCAAGGCGGCGCAGCGCGTCCGAGCGCGGCACCGCGTCCACGTCGACGCTCGCGCGCACCGACGAGCGCTCGAGGATATGCAGCAGGTCACCGGCGAGCCCGTCCGATAGATCGAGCGCCGCATGCGCGATCCCGCGCAATGCGAGGCCGAGCGCGATGCGCGGTTCCGGGCGCTCCAGCGCAGCCCGGAAAGTGACGGCATCGGCGGCATCGGCGGTCCATTCGCCGCGTTGCACGCCGAGACCGGCGCGCGCGTCGCCGAGCGTGCCGGACACCCAGATGTCGTCGCCGGGCTGCGCGGCATCGCGGCGCAGCGCCATCCGCGGCGGCACGCTGCCGAACACCGTGATGCAAAGATTGAGCGGGCCGCCCGTCGTATCGCCGCCGATCAGTTCGCAATCGTGGCGTTCGGCCAGCGCGAAAAGGCCATCGCTAAACGCGGCGAGCCATGCTTCGTCGGCTTTCGGCAGCGAAAACGCCAGCGTGAACGCCTGCGGCCGCGCGCCCATCGCGGCGAGGTCCGACAGGTTGACCGCGAGTGCTTTATGGCCGAGCGCTTCGGGATCGACGTCGGCGAAAAAGTGGCGGCCTTGCACCAGCATGTCGGTCGAAATGGCCAGCATCTCGCCGGCGCGTGGCGCGAGCAGCGCGCAATCGTCGCCGATGCCGAGCGTATCGCCCGCTGCGTTGCCAGGCGGATTGCCCGGCGTATTGACGGGGCGTGCCGTGGCGGCGCGGCGGGCGAAGAAGCGGTCGATTAGCGAAAACTCGGAGAGCATGATGGCGAGCGATGAGCGGCGACGAAGGGAGGGGGGAGCGCAACCAGCCCGCAGCGGGTTTTCACCCTGTTTCTGTCGCGGCTGTTGTACCCGTATTGAAGGAATCGCTCAGGCAATTGGGGCTACAATGCCGTCGAACGTCTATTCTAATCTGCACTTCGAAGCCCGCCTTATGTCGACTCCCGTCAATACCAAACTCCGCGAAGCCGCTCTCGATTACCACGAGTTCCCGACTCCCGGCAAGATCGCGATCGCCCCGACCAAGCAGATGATCAACCAGCGCGACCTCGCTCTGGCGTATTCGCCGGGCGTCGCGTTCGCGTGCGAAGAGATCGTCGAGAACCCGCTGAACGCCGCGCGCTTCACCGCGCGCAGCAATCTGGTCGGCGTCGTCACGAACGGTACCGCGGTGCTGGGCCTGGGCAATATCGGGCCGCTCGCGTCGAAGCCGGTCATGGAAGGCAAGGCCGTGCTGTTCAAGAAGTTCGCCGGCATCGACGTGTTCGATATCGAAATCAACGAAACCGATCCGCACAAGCTCGTCGACGTGATCGCCGCGCTCGAACCGACTTTCGGCGGCATCAACCTCGAAGACATCAAGGCGCCGGACTGCTTCATCGTCGAACGCGAATGCCGCAAGCGCATGAAGATCCCGGTCTTCCACGACGACCAGCACGGCACCGCGATCGTCGTCGCGGCGGCGATCACCAACGGTCTGAAAGTAGTCGGCAAGGACATCAAGAACGTCAAGCTGGTGTCTTCCGGCGCGGGCGCGGCGGCGCTGGCCTGTCTGGACCTGCTGGTCGACATCGGTCTGCCGCTCGAAAACATCACCGTGACCGACCTCGCCGGCGTGGTCTACAAGGGCCGCGTCGAACTGATGGACCCGGACAAGGAGCGCTTCGCGCGTGAAACCGACGCCCGCACGCTGGCCGAAGCGATCGGCGGCGCGGACGTGTTTCTCGGCCTGTCGGCCGGCGGCGTGCTCAAGCAGGACATGGTCAAGCAGATGGCCGACAAGCCGCTGATCCTCGCGCTCGCGAACCCGACGCCGGAAATCCTGCCGGAACTGGCGCTCGAAGTGCGCCCGGATGCGGTGCTCTGCACGGGCCGCACGGACTACCCGAACCAGGTGAACAACGTGCTGGTGTTCCCGTTCCTGTTCCGCGGCGCGCTCGACGCGGGCGCGACGACGGTGACGCGTGAAATGGAGATCGCTGCGGTCAACGCTATCGCCGAACTGGCGCGCCAGGAGCAGAGCGACATCGTCGCCACCGCATACGGCATCCAGGATCTGTCGTTCGGGCCGGAATACCTGATTCCCAAGCCTTTCGATCCGCGTCTGATCGTCAAGGTCGCGCCGGCGGTGGCGAAGGCCGCGATGGATTCGGGCGTCGCCGAACGTCCGATCGAGGACATGGACGCGTACGAGCAGCATCTGCAGCAGTTCGTCTATCACAGCGGCACGACGATGAAACCGATCTTCCAGCTCGCGCGCAGCGTCGAGCCGGAGAAGAAGCGCATCGTGTTCGCGGAGGGCGAGGAAGAGCGCGTGCTGCGCGCGATGCAGATCATCGTCGATGAAAAACTCGCGAAGCCGATCCTGATCGGCCGCCCGGCGGTGATCGAACAGCGAATCGCGCGCTTTGGTCTGCGGCTCGTCGCCGGCCAGGACTACATGATCGTGAACACCGATCATGACGAACGTTACCGCGACTTCTGGAAGGAGTACGCGAAGATGATGTCCCGCAAGGGCATCACCGAGCAGATGGCGAAGCTGGAAATGCGCCGCCGCACCACGCTGATCGGCTCGATGATGGTGAAGAAGGGCGAAGCCGACGGGATGATTTGCGGCACGGTCAGCACGACGCACCGTCATCTGCACTTTATCGACCAGGTGATCGGCAAGAAGAAAGGCGCGAAGGTGTACGCGGCGATGAACGCGCTGGTGCTGCCGAACCGGCAGATTTTCCTCGTCGACACGCACGTGAACGTCGATCCGACGCCAGAGCAACTGGCCGAGATCACGATCATGGCAGCCGAGGAAGTGCGCCGCTTCGGCATCGAGCCGAAGATTGCACTGGTTTCGCATTCGAACTTCGGATCGAGCAATGCGGCCACCGCGCAGAAGATGCGCGACACGCTCGAACTTTTGCATGAACGCGCGCCCGACCTGCAAGTTGACGGCGAGATGCATGGCGATGTGGCGCTTGATGCGAATTTGCGCCGCGAAGTGCTGCCCGATTCGACGCTCGAAGGCGATGCGAACCTGCTGGTGCTGCCGAATATCGACGCAGCCAACATCTCGTACAACCTGCTCAAGACAGCGGCGGGCAACAACATCGCGATCGGCCCGATCCTGCTTGGCGCGGCGCAGCCCGTGCACGTGCTGACGCCGTCGGCGACGGTTCGCCGTATCGTCAACATGACCGCGCTGCTGGTAGCGGACGTGAGCGCAACCCGCTAAGCGGCCAGCCGGTTCGGAGCCAGCGGTGGGTCGCGCCGATGGCTCACGCCCGGCAGAAGAAAAAAACGGCGTGCCCGCAATGGGCACGCCTCAGGGCAAGCTGGGGATAGCCGGCCCCGAAAAAGGGCAATGACACGGCCTTGCGGCCGCGGCAGTTCCAAGGCTCTCAACCGCACGAGGAAAACGTAGGCCGGCGACCGCTAAACCGCCTGCTTTCCGCCTGTGTTCGCACGGTTGAGCTAAGTTTAGCCCGGTCGGGCTCAATATTTTGTCAAATGTCGTCAAGGCTCCAGCCATCGGCTTTTCCGGCCATGTGGCCGGGATCGCTATCCCGTCGAACGTTGATTCGAAAGGCTAATAGCGATACCCTTACGTCTTTCATGGTCGTCGAACTCGTGATCTGATAGCGGGGAAACCTGATACATGGCACGCATGTGGCTGCGTATAAAAGGCGTGCTGATCGGTGCCACCGCGCTGTGCGCGTTGTCCGGTTCCGCGACTGACGCAATTGCGCGAGCTCACACGGCGCCTGCGGAGGCGAATGCGCAACTGGGCACGGTCGCACTCGCGCAGTTGCCGCGCGAGGCCGTCGATACGTTGAACCTGATAGCCGCCGGCGGGCCTTACCTGTATCAGAAGGACGGCATCGTATTCGGCAATTACGAACGGATGCTACCCGCCCATCGGCGCGGTTATTACCACGAATACACCGTTCCCACGCCTCACGCGCGCAATCGCGGGGCGCGCCGCATCGTCTGCGGAGGTCCGCTACAGCGAACCGACAATTGTTACTACTCGGACGACCACTACACCAGTTTTAACCATATTGTTGAATGACATCGGGATGAACGGCATGAGCGACAACATCTACGCGCACGATTCGGGAGTCGCGACGGATCTTTTCGCGGCCGGCGACGGCAATTTGTTCCAACGCGTCATGAAGATGCGCGCCGGCGAGCAGGGTCGCGACACTCACAGCGAGGCGGGCGCGGTGGTTTCATCGAACGAGGAGCCCATGAGTCTTTTCAGGACCGTGAGACCGAACATCGTGCAATCGATCCGCGCGTTCCGCGTACAGGATCTCGCCGACGAGGCTAACCGGCTCGGCCAGCACTTTTTGTATGCCTATTGCGCGAACGCGGCGTCCAAGCAGGAAGTGCTGGAGACGATCGCGACCTCCTTCCTGTTCCCCAAGCATTTCGGCAAGAACTACGACGCGCTTTACGACTGTCTGACCGATCTCGTGCATAAAGCGGGCGCGCAACCGGGCTTCGTGATCGTGCTCGAACAGCTGCCGGTCGCGCAAAAATTCGACAAGGAAGGCCGCGAGACGCTGCTCGACGTGTTCCGCGAGGCAGCGGAATTCTGGGCCGAGCGCAAGGTGGCATTCCGGGTGTTTTATTCGTTTGCCTGACTTTCGTCTGTCCAGACGCTGCCGCCATGATCGGTCGTAAATCGCGGTATACATGGCAAAGGCCCGCCAACTGGCGGGCCTTTGCATTTGGCGCGGTCGTCTGCGGTTTCAGGCGCGCGGCTCGGATTGCCTGCGCTGAACGCAAACCTGCTTACCAGCCGCCCCAGCGTGCCGCGAGCGCCGCTAGTACCGCGATCCCCGCCGTTTCGGTGCGCAAAATCCGTGGCCCAAGACCGACGGCGTTAAATCCCTGCTCGACGGCTGCGGCTTCCTCGTCCGCGGATAGCCCACCTTCGGGGCCGATCAATACCGTCACCCCGCCTTGCGGCGGCGCTTCTGGCAATGCCGAAAAGCTGATGCTCGCGCGCGGTGACAGCAACAGGCGCAACTCGCCCGGCTCCGGTTCGCGCGGCAGCGCGTCGAGCCATGCGCCGATGTCCTGCACCGGCATCACGTCCGCCAATCGATTGCGCCCGCATTGCTCGCACGACGCCCGTACCACCCCTTGCCAGTGCTGCTGCCGCCGTTGCGCGCGCTCGCCCGCGAGCCGCACCACACTGCGGGCCGTCGTGAGCGGCACGAAGGCCGACGCGCCGAGCTCGACCGCCTTCTCGATCAGCCAGTCCATCTTGTCGCCGCCCGCGATACCTTGCGCGAGCGTGAGCCGATACGGCGGCTCGAGTTCGACCGGCCGGAATTCGCGAATCTTCACGCGGGCCGAGCGGCGCTCGACGTCGACGAGTTCGGCGCTGTATTCGCCGCCGTCGCCGTTGAACAGCGCGATTGAATCGCCAGGCTGCAAACGCAGTACCAGCACGTGGCGCACGACGTCATCGGGCAGAGTGAGCACGTCATCGGGATAAAGCGATGTGGCGACGAAAAAACGGGGCATCGACGAAATAGTCATTGACTCAGGAAAGGTGGCGCGCGAGCGCCCAGCGATAGCCGTCGATATCTTCGACCTGCGCGAAGCGGTCGCCCCAGAACTGGTCCTGCGGCTCGCTCAATGATTTCGCGCCGGCCGCCAGCGCCCGCGCATAAACGGCGTCGACGTCCTCGACATAGAGATAGAACGATTGCGGCGCGACGATGCCCGCGTTCTTCGGCGTTTTCGCGGTCGAGCCGAACGCGCCTTCGGGCGCGAACATCACGATCAACTGATCCTGATACGTCATCTCGACGTGCATCACGACGCCGTCGTCCTGCACGCTGTCGCGCACGTCGAAACCGAACGCCGCCGAGAAGAACGCCATCGACGCACGTGCGTCGCGGACCGTCAGATAGGGGGTGAGCCAAGGCACACCGGCGGGGCGGGGGGCGGTCATGCAATTCTCCGGATCTCGATGGTTGGCGGGACACGTGCCGCGAAGCGCGACTGGCGGCGTGCCGGCTTCGACAAGCCGAGCCGGCTCGCGGCCCGGCGAACACACACACAGGGCAACGCCGGCATCGATCGGACCGATTCGTACAAGGTACCCACGCGTCAACTGGATGGCGTCAGCCAGGGGCTCAGTTTATCGCGCACCGCCCGCGATGCGGAGAACAGTGCCGCGTGCAAGGCCGGCTCGTAATGCCGCAGCGACGCGATGCCCCGCGCGGCGACGCGTTCGGCGAGCGTGTCAGCGCTGAGCGCGGCGGCGTCGAGCGTGTCGCTGGCGATGGCCATCATCCACAGCGAGCCGTAGAGCGGGACGAAGGTGCTCATCGTGCGTACGTGGGTGAACGCGACGCGCAGATCGGCGAGCAGCTCGGCCACGCGCTGCGCGTGAAAGTACGGCGAGCCGAGATGTAGCGACAGCGCGGCGTCACTGCGCAGCACGCGTTTGAGCCGCGCGTAGAACGCTGGTGTGTAAAGGCTGGCGGCCGGTGAATCCGGCGGTGTCAAGTCGAAGACGACGAGGTCGAACGTCGCCGTGGCGGCCGCCGCGACGTAATGCGCCGCATCGCCGATCACGAGTTCGACGCGCGGATCGTCGAATGCACCGCCATGCACGTCCGGCAGATGCTCGCGTGTGACGCGCACGACCTCGGCATCGAGCTCCGCCACGACGATCCGTTCGATGCCCGGATGCTTCAGCAACTGCCGGGCAGCGCCGCCGTCGCCGCCGCCGAGCACGAGCGCCGCCCGCGGCGCCGGGTGCGCGAGCGCGGCCGGGTGCACCATGCATTCGTGGTAGATGAACTCGTCGCCGGCGGAGGTCATCGGCCGGCCGTCGAGTGTGAACAGCCGGCCCAGCTGCGGCGTATCCCATATCTCGATCGTCTGATAAGGCGACTGAACACGCTCGACCAGGCGCGCGTGAGCAAAGCCGTAGACGGCATCGGGACTCGGCTCGAACAACAGGGGAGCATTCACGGCGGACGGCCTTCGTGGAGAGCGTGGCGGGGCAGCTGAGCGAATTGTAATGCGGCCGCGCGTCCACGCCCGGCCCCTTGCGGGAGCGTGCGTTGAACCACACGGCCAGACGGCTTGCCGGCCGGATGCGGGTTAACGTTCTGTTAGAATGTGACGCTTTCAGCCTTGTCCGTTTGCTCTGCCCGTTTCGCGTCTTCTGGCGCCGCATCGTGCGCCGTAGCGAACACGTTGCCGAGCTTCCGGGCCTCACGCGCCCCGCTTTCTGACTTTGTCTCCGGACTCGACAATGACGACCCCGTCTCCCGCACCCAATTCCCTGATGGCTAACGCGATCCGCGCGTTGGCCATGGACGCCGTTCAAAAGGCGAACTCCGGCCACCCCGGCATGCCGATGGGCATGGCCGAAATCGGCGTCGCACTGTGGTCGCGTCATCTGCGCCATAACCCGAAGAACCCGCAGTGGGCCGATCGCGACCGCTTTGTGCTGTCGAACGGTCATGGCTCGATGCTGCTGTATTCGCTGCTGCATCTGACCGGCTACGCGCTGCCGATCGAAGAGCTGAAGAACTTCCGCCAGCTGCATTCGAAGACGCCGGGTCACCCGGAGTACGGCATCACCCCGGGCGTCGAGACGACCACCGGCCCGCTCGGCCAGGGTCTCGCGAACGCGGTCGGGATGGCGCTCGCCGAGTCGCTGCTCGCCACCGAATTCAACAAGCCCGATGCGAAGATCGTCGACCACCACACCTACGTGTTCGTCGGTGACGGCTGCCTGATGGAGGGCATTTCGCATGAGGCGTGCTCGCTCGCTGGCGTGCTGAAGCTGAACAAGCTGATCGCGTTCTACGACGACAACGGCATCTCGATCGACGGCGAAGTGGTGCACTGGTTCCACGACGACACGCCGAAGCGCTTCGCAGCGTACGGCTGGAACGTGATCCCGAACGTGGTCGGTCACGACGTCGACGCGGTCGACGCGGCGATCAAACAGGCCAAGCAGTCGGAAAAGCCGACGCTGATCTGCTGCAAGACGGTGATCGGCGAAGGCGCGCCGACCAAGGCCGGTAGCCACGATTCGCACGGCGCGCCGCTCGGCGACAAGGAAATCGCGGCAACTCGCGAGGCGATCGGCTGGAAGTGGGAGCCGTTCGTGATTCCGCAGGAGGTCTACGCGGCATGGGATGCGAAGGAAGCGGGCGCGCGTTTCGAAGCGGACTGGGATAAGGCGTTCGCGGCGTACGCCGCAAAGTATCCGCAGGAAGCGGCCGAGTTCAAGCGCCGCAGCGACAAGCAACTGCCGGCCGACTGGAAGGAGAAGGCTCGCGCGATCATCGCCGGCGCGAACGAGCGCGCCGAAACCGTCGCGACGCGCAAGGCATCGCAGCAGGCAATCGAAGCGCTGTCGGCCGTGCTGCCCGAGTTGCTCGGCGGCTCCGCCGACCTGACCGGCTCGAACCTGACCAACTGGAAGGCCGCCAGGCCGGTGCGCGTGAATGCCGAAGGCCGCGCCGCCGGCAACTACGTGAACTACGGCGTGCGCGAATTCGGCATGAGCGCCGCGATCAACGGGCTCGCGCTGCACGGCGGTTTCAAGGCATTCGGCGGCACCTTCCTGACGTTCTCCGACTACAGCCGCAACGCGCTGCGCGTCGCCGCGCTGATGAAGTCGCAGTCGATCTTCGTGTTCACGCACGACTCGATCGGGCTCGGCGAAGATGGCCCGACCCACCAGTCGATCGAACACGTCGCGAGCCTGCGTTTGATTCCGAATCTGCAGACGTGGCGTCCGGCCGACACGGTCGAAACCGCGGTGGCGTGGACCCACGCGATTGAACATCACGGTCCGTCGTGCCTGATCTTCAGCCGTCAGAACCTGCAGTTCAACGAGCGCACCGACGCGCAGATCGCCAACATCGAAAAGGGCGGCTATGTGCTGCGCGACTGGGACGAAGAAATCGTCGCGCGCAAGATCATCCTGATCGCCACCGGCTCGGAGGTCGAACTGGCGATGAAGGCCGTCGAGCCGCTCGCGCGCGAGGGCATCGCCGCACGCGTGGTGTCGATGCCGTCGACGACCGTGTTCGACACGCAGGACGCCGATTACCGCGAGCGTGTGCTGCCGCACGGCGTGCGCCGCGTCGCGATCGAAGCGGGCGTGTCGGATTTCTGGCGCAAGTACGTGGGTCTCGAAGGCGGCGTGGTCGGTATCGACACGTTCGGCGAATCGGCCCCGGCAGGCGTGCTGTTCAAGCATTTCGGCTTCACCGTCGAGCACGTGGTCGAGACGGTGAAGGCCGCACTCGGCTGATCAGGCCCAGGCGTTGCCGCCCGCGCCCGCGTGGCGTTGCGGCATTCGGGCAACGCCGCCGGTCAGGTGAACGGAAAGGGATTTTTTTAGCCATCAGGAGATAGATCATGACGATTCGCGTCGCAATCAACGGCTATGGCCGGATCGGCCGCAATACCCTGCGCGCCTTCTACGAAAACGGCAAGAAGCACGATATCGAAATCGTCGCCATCAACGATCTGGGCGATGCAAAAACCAACGCCCACCTTACGCAGTACGACACCGCGCACGGCAAGTTCCCGGGTGACGTGTCGGTGGACGGCGACTACCTCGTCGTGAACGGCGACAAGATCCGCGTGCTGGCGAACCGCAACCCGGCCGAACTGCCGTGGGGCGAGCT
>NZ_DASXHN010000100.1:0-16072 GCF_036488505.1 Paraburkholderia sp.
CGCCGCTCGTCGCGCAGCGTCGTGGCTGCGTCGCGCGCCAGTTGATCGATGAGCCAGAAGCCGGCATTGTGCCGCGTCGCGGTGTATTCGGCGCCCGGATTGCCGAGCCCGACGATCAGCTTGATCATGATTGCGTGGATCCGTCTGGCCCGGCGGTACAACGCGGCCGGACCGAATAAGCCGAAAAAAAACCCGCCGGGGCGAACCTCGGCGGGTCACATCGACCGTTCCATTCGAACGGCTCGAGAGGATTGCTTGCTTGGGACCGAAAGGCTCTTAAGCAGCCGGCGTTTCGCCTTCAGCCGCAGCGGCATCTCCAGCGATGGCGCCAGCCGGGATCGTTGCAGCAGCGACCACCGGGTTTTCCGCGTCGACGTGAGCGACGAGCGCAACACCTGCCGGCAGCGCGATGTCCTTGGCGTGGACAGCTTGACCTGCTTCGATCTTCGCGAGGTCGACTTCGATGAACTCCGGCAGTGCCGACGGCAGGCACTCAACTTCCAGTTCATTGAGGACGTGCGAGATCACCGCGCTCGACAGCTTCACTGCCGGGTTGGATTCCTGGTTCATGAAGTGCAGCGGCACCTTGGTGTGCAGCTTCTTCGATGCGTCGACACGCTGGAAGTCCACGTGCAGCACGAGCTGACGGAACGGATGGTATTGCACGTCGCGCAGCAGAACCTGTTGCGACTTGCCAGCCACTTCGAGATCGAGGATCGACGAGTGGAAAACTTCCTTCTTGAGCGCATGCCACAGCGCGTTGTGATCGAGTTCGACCAGTTGCGTGTCAGCACCAGCGCCATAAACGATACCCGGGGTCTTGCCCGAGTTACGCAGGCGGCGGCTCGCACCCGTACCTTGCTGTGAACGCTCGAAAGCGATGACTTTCATGTTGAATCTCCAATGCACTGCCCGCGACCAGGCAGTAGAAACAGGGGCCTCGAAGCCGGAATGGCTGAGCCCCCGGGATAGCGGCACGAACCTTCGTCCGTTCATGCCGATTGTGCAACAACGCCGCGTGTCGCATGAAGCGATACGCGGCGTCTTCGCAAATACTTAACTTTCAGCGAATAGCGACATCACCGAATCGCCGCGACGGATGCGCGAGAAAGTTTCGGCGAGCAGACCGGCGCTCGTCAGCGAGCGGATCTTCGCGCAAGACCGGGCTTCTTCGCCGAGCGGGATCGTGTCCGTGACTACCAGTTCGTCGAGCGCTGAGGCTGCGATACGTTCGCCTGCGCCGCCCGACAGAACCGGGTGAGTGGCGTAGGCGAATACCTGCTTCGCACCGCGCTCCTTCAAAACTTGTGCGGCCTTGCACAGCGTGCCCGCCGTGTCGACCATATCGTCCATGATCACGCAGGTGCGACCTTCGACTTCACCGATGATGTTCATCACTTCGGCGACGTTCGCCTTCGGGCGACGCTTGTCGATGATCGCGAGATCGCAATTGAGCTGCTTCGCCAGTGCACGGGCGCGCACCACGCCGCCGACGTCCGGCGATACGACCAACAGGTTCTCGTAGTTCTGCTTGCGCAAATCACCGAGCAACACCGGCGTTGCGTAGATATTGTCGACCGGAATGTCGAAGAAGCCTTGAATCTGGTCGGCGTGCAGATCCATCGTGATAATCCGCTCGACGCCGGCAATTTCCAGCATGTTCGCGACGACCTTCGCCGAGATGGCGACGCGCGCAGAGCGCGGGCGTCGATCCTGACGGGCATAACCGAAGTAGGGAATGGCTGCGGTGATCCGGCCAGCAGATGCGCGCTTGAGCGCATCGACCATGATCATCAGTTCCATCAGATTGTCGTTCGTCGGTGCACACGTGGATTGCAGGACGAAGACATCCTTGCCGCGCACGTTTTCCTGAATCTCGACCTGGATTTCACCGTCCGAGAAACGGCTGACCATTGCTTTGCCGAGGGGAATACCGAGATTTTTGACGACTTCCTGTGCAAGCGCAGGATTTGCGTTGCCAGTAAAAACCATCAGGCCGTCATGGCTGCTCATCGTGCACCTACTTCAGGCTAAGGCGAGGGAGAATGTGAGTTACAGCGGCGAACTGCGAGAATTTTTGGCAGGGGAGAAAGGATTCGAACCTTTGCATGCCGGAATCAAAATCCGGTGCCTTAACCAGCTTGGCGACTCCCCTACGCTACTCTGAGCTCCGGCGAACGTGGAGTTTCGTTCGACGATGCAAAACCTTATGACGCGAAGGCAAAGAGTGGATGCTTATCAAGACCGGCGGCAACTGCGCTGTTCCATTCGCCCGGCAGTTTGGCTTGCGCCGCTTCTGCTTCAGCTTTACTACGGAACGCTGCAAAAACACTTGCACCGGACCCGGACATCCGCGCCGGTGCGACGCTTTCGAACCATCGCAACACTTGCGCTACTTCCGCATACTTTTCTACGACAACTTGCTGCATGTCATTGCGGCCGAAACTTTCTGGCCATTCAGTGTTGCAGCTAAGTTCTGTAGGAAAGTCCGTAATTATGAGAGGCTTTGAATCTCTTGTCAACGATTCTTCGGAAAAAATCGCTGCAGTTGGGACCTGCACCCTCGGCGTTACTATCAGAAAGTGACGCGGCGGCAATTGTACAACGTCCAAAGCTTCCCCGACACCCTCTGCAAACGCATTTTTTCCGAACACAAAAAAAGGCACGTCTGCACCGAGTTTCAACGCAAGATCCTGCAGTTCCTCGCGGGGAAGGCCGAGCTTCCATAGGCGATTGAGCGCGAGCAGAGTCGTTGCCGCGTCTGAGCTGCCGCCCCCAAGACCGGCGCCCATCGGCAGGCGCTTGTCGATTTCGATATCGACACCTTCGCGCGAACCCGTATGAGTTTTCAGCAGCTTCGCGGCGCGCACGGTGAGGTCCTGCTCGGGCGGCACGTCGGTGATTTCGGTGCTGCGCGTGACAAGCCCGTCTTTACGTCGCGTGAAGTGCAGCACGTCGCCCCAGTCGAGCAACTGGAAGACCGTTTGCAGCGTGTGATAACCATCCGGCCGGCGGCCGGTGATGTGCAGGAAGAGATTCAGTTTCGCCGGCGCGAGGCAGTCGCGCAGGGAATCGGTTGTTTCGATCATGAGTGAAGGCTGGGCGCGCCAAGGTAGCGCCAAACGAGCAACAAAGCGGGCAACGGGATTGCGGGAGAGCGGCGCGAACCGATGCTGGCGCGCAAGCCACGGCAAAAGCAGGTCACTGGTCCAGCACCAGCTTGATATCGAGCGGTGGCTCCGAGCGGCTCAGGTTGACGCGCTTCACGCCGGTGGCCGGTGCATCTGCGTACGCGACATAGTCAATCGTCCAGCCGTCCTGGGTGATCTGCTTCAAATGCGACGGCTGATCGGGATCCTTCTCCGTCGTCGCGCGGGATGTGGGCGCGGGCGAAGGCTGTAGCCAGTAGCGCAGCCCTTCGACTGGCAGCGCAAAGCCGAGCGCGTTCTGCATCAGTGTTGAGACGTTGTCCGCGGTGAGTGGCGGACGGTTCGGCAATTCGAGCGTGGCCGACGCCGGCGACGATGTCACGATCGCGAGCGTCTGGCCAAGCGGATTGCGCAGTTGAAGCGTGACCGTGTTGCCTGTTTCCTGCCACGAGAAGTTGCCGTAAGCGTTGCGCTGCTGGCCATTCTGATCGTTGTACTGGACGGCGAAACGGCCTTGATAGGAGCGGCTGGTTTGCGCGGTGACTTCCGTTGCGGCTTTCGATGTGGACGGGCCCGCCGGTTTCACCGAAGCACAGCCGGACAGTGCGACAACCGCTGCCGCCGCGAAGCCGAGCGCCATGCCGCGCGGCGCCGGGGAGAAAGAAATGAAACGGGAAAGACGCATCAAAGATCGTTTACCTGAAGACGTTGTAACGTTTTGACGAGCGTGTCGTTGTTGGGTTCGAGCTTGCGCGCGTCGCGGAATGCGGCGCGCGCCTGGTCCTGCTCACCGGCCTTCCACAGCACTTCGCCGAGGTGTGCGCCGATTTCGGCGTTGGGCTGGATGCTGTACGCCTTGCGCAGCAGCTTGATCGCATCGGCCGTGTCGCCCATCCGGTATTTGACCCAGCCCACGCTGTCCATGATGAACGCGTCGTTCGGCGCAAGCGCCGACGCCTTCTCGACCAGCTGGTCCGCTTCTGGCAGGCGCTGGTTGCGATCGGCGAGCGAATAGCCGAGCGCGTTGTAAGCCTGCGGATTGTCCGGCTGGGTCTGGATGAGTTTGCGCAGCTGCGCTTCCATGACGTCGAAATGGCCGGTTTTTTCGGCGGCCATCGCGTAGTCGTAGGTCAGGTCGGGGTCATCCGGGAAGTTTGCCGTGGCTTGCTGCAGGCGTTGCTCCGCTTCCTGATAGTGCTTCGCGTCGAACAGGATCGCCGCGTCGGTGCGGACAATCAACGCTGCGTCGCGCGGATCGGAGACCTGTAGATTGGCGAGCAGCTTGCGCGCGTCTTCAGTCCTGCCTTGCTTCGCGAGCAGTTGCGCACGCGTAATCTGCGCGGGAATGTATTGCTGGCTTGTCGGCGAGATCCTGTTCAGCCAGTCGCTTGCCGCCATCTCGTTCTTCTGTTCGAGAGACAGCTGCGCGAGGTAGATGTAAGCCTGGCCAGGATCCGCGCCGGGCGTTTTTTCCGCCTGCTGCGCGTACTGCATCAGATACGTTTGCGCGTCGGCAAAGTTCTTCTGCTGGATCTTGATCAGCCCGAGCGCCATCAGCGGCGTCAGGTCGTTCGAGTTCGCCTTGCGCATCAGCTCGAACTGCTTCTGCGCGTCGTCGAGACGGTCGCTCGCGAGATACATTTGCGCGAGCGCGAGCCGTGCGTCATGCGATTTCGGATTCTGCTGCACGTACTTTTCGAGCGACGCGATAGCTTCCTGACGCTCTTCCGGGCCCATCTGCGACAGCATCAGCGCGGCCGGCAGGTAATCGGGCTTCAGCGTTAGGGCCTGCTCGAGCGACTTGCGCGCGCCCGGTGCGTCGTTTGCCACAAGCTGCTGGCGCGCGACAGCGAGTTGCGCTTCCGGCCGGTTCATGTCGTTCTTCAGCAGATCCTGCAATACATGCAGGCCGCCGATCCGGTTTGGGCCGCGCGAGAGCAGCAGTTGCAGCGCGAGGACTGCGCTGCCGCGATTTTCGTCAGGCACCTTCGCGAGTTCACGCGACAGGATCGGCGCTGCGTCGTCGGGCTTGCCCGACAGCACGAGCAGCGATGCATCCAGCTGCGCGGCGCGCTCGGAACTGGGCGCGTATTGCTGCCACAATTGCGCGGCGGCGAGCGCGTCCGTCGGGCTTTGCGCGGCCAGCGCGATTTCAGTGGCACGTTGCGCCATGCGCGGGTCGTGCGTGTCACGCGCAAGCGCAAGGTAAGTTTGATAGGCGGGTGCAGGCTGGTCGCGTTGCAACGCGATTTCGGCGGCTAACACCTGGAAGACGATCTGGCTCGACAGGGGCACGCCCGGCAGCGACTTCTCGTCTTCAGCCGTTGCCGGACCCAATGGGTCCGGCAACGTGACCGACGTGTCGTCCGAATCCGGCGCGGGGTCCTGCGCATGCGCGGGCATCGCCGCAAGCGCCCACAATGCGAGCGCTGCGGCACCAAGCATCCGGCGAGCGGACACCGTTTGCGGCGCGTGGGACACGCGCGCGAGGCGCCTTGAAAGCAGCTTCACGAAGGACACGTTCATGGAAATCCGTTCAATGTTTCAGTCGATTGTAACGCGCTCGCTACAATACGCGCACAACCACTGACGCAAGTAGCGGACCATTCGAAAAATGCCAGAGTTGCCAGAAGTCGAGGTTACCCGACGAGGGATCGAACCGTATGTGTCCGGGCGCAAAGTTGAGCGTGTCGACGTGCGTACGGCCGCATTGCGCTGGCCGATTCCCGCCGACCTTGCGAAAACCTTGCGTGGCCACGTGGTGCGCAAAGTGGCGCGGCGCGGCAAGTATCTGCTATTCGAAACCGACGCGGGCTGGTTCATTGTGCACCTGGGTATGACCGGCACGCTGCGGGTGCTGCGTCACGTGCCAAATCCGCCGGCCGCGGCAAAGCACGACCACATCGACTGGATCTTCGACGAATTCGTGCTGCGCTACCGCGATCCACGGCGTTTCGGCGCGGTCTTGTGGCATCCGCGGGAAGCCGGCGACGTCCTTGCTCATCCGCTGCTCGCGGGGCTCGGCGTCGAACCTTTCTCGCCGGCGTTTTCGGGCGCGCTGCTGCACCGGTTGACGCGCGGGCGCAAGGTGTCGGTGAAGCAGGCGCTGCTGGCCGGCGATCTCGTGGTCGGCGTGGGCAACATTTACGCGTCGGAGAGCCTCTTTCGCGCGGGCATCCGGCCGACCACCGCGGCGGGCCGCGTGTCGCTCGTGCGGTATGAACTGCTGGCCGATGCCGTGCGCGTGACGCTCGCCGCCGCGATCGACAAGGGCGGCAGCACGTTGCGCGATTTCGTCGGCAGCGACGGCGAAAGCGGCTATTTCCAGCTCGACTACTTCGTCTATGATCGCGCGGGCCTGCCATGCCGCGTGTGCGGAACGCCAATCAAACAGATCGTGCAGGGGCAACGCTCCACGTACTTCTGTCCCACCTGCCAGCGCTAGATTTTCGATGCCCTCCCGTCTGACTCCGTCTACCAGTTCGCGCCCGAACTCACGCAGCACCCCGGCCGGCGGCATACCCGCGTTCGCCCCACTGCCGGACTTTTCCGCACGCCTCATCGCGTGGCAACGCCAGCACGGCCGCCACGATCTGCCCTGGCAGAACACGCGCGATCCATACCGGATCTGGCTGTCGGAAATCATGCTGCAGCAGACCCAGGTGTCGACGGTGATTCCGTACTACGCGAAGTTCCTGGCGCGCTTCCCGGACGTCGCCGCGCTCGCCGCCGCGCCATCCGATGACGTGATGGCGCTGTGGGCCGGTCTCGGTTACTACACGCGCGCGCGCAATCTGCATCGCTGCGCGCAGGTCGTCGTCGAGCAGCATGGCGGCGCGTTTCCGGCTTCGGTCGACGAGCTCGCGGAGCTGCCGGGCATCGGCCGCTCGACCGCCGCGGCGATTGCATCGTTTGCATTCGGCGCGCGCGCGACGATTCTCGACGGCAACGTGAAGCGCGTGCTCGCGCGCGTATTCGGTGTTGAAGGATTTACGGGAGAAAAGAAAGTCGAAAACGCGATGTGGACGCTCGCGGAATCGCTGTTGCCGTCGAATGCATCGAACGACGACGTAAGCGCGTACACGCAGGGGCTGATGGATCTCGGCGCGACGCTATGCGTGCGCGGCAAGCCGGACTGCGCGCGTTGTCCGTTCGCCGTCGATTGCGTCGCCAACATGACCGGGCGTCAGCGCGAACTGCCCACCGCGCGGCCGAAGAAAGCGGTGCCGACGCGCCGCACGTGGATGCTGGTGTTGCGCGACGGCGATGCGGTGATGCTTGAGCGGCGCCCGCCGTCGGGTATCTGGGGTGGGCTGTGGAGCCTGCCCGAAGCCGCCGACGAAACGTCGCTCGTCGAGCGCGCGCGCGCCTTCGGCAGCGATGGCGCGGTGTCGGCACTCGCGCCGTTTTCGCACGTATTCACCCATTTCAAGCTCGATATCGAGCCGCGCATCGCGGAACTCGATCGTGGCGCCGGCGCATTGGCGGCGCTCAACGATGCGGACACGGCATGGGTCGCGCCTCGCGATCTCGATTCGTTCGGTGTGCCGGCGCCTGTGCGCAAGCTGCTCGACAGTCTGCGGGGTTCGTTGATCTAGCGCGGCGGGTGTGACTAGGGCGATGCGTGCGCGAGCGCCGTCATAGCAGCTGATGCTGCTGCATATAGTGATGCACGATGTCGATGCGCGCGCCGGCATCCGTCAGTTCCATCAGTTTCTGGCGGGCGCGCAACGCGATCGGCAGTACTTCGGCGAGCCGGTTCGATACCCACGACGGGTCGCCGAGCCTGAACGGCTCCGCGAACGGCAAACCCTCCGGATCGCGTTCGCGAATCGTCGCGATGATTCGTTCGAGCACTTCCGCGCAGGCGCCGAATTTGGCGAGCAGATCGTTGCCTTCGAGCGGCAGGTCGTCGGCGAGCGGCTCGGCCATGCCGACCAGCAGACCGCTCGCTTCGACGCGATGCGACAACAGACGAAAGCGCCTGGTGCCGCGCGCGCGAATCAGCAGCATGCCGAACGCTTCGACATCGCACTCGTCGATTTCGGCCAGGCAGCCGATCGCTTCGGGCACCGAAGGCTCTTCCTCGCGAGCCACTTCCGCGCCGCTTTTCAGCATGCAGACACCGAACGGGGTTTTTTCTCGCAGGCACTCGCGCGCCATGTCGAGGTAGCGCGCTTCGAATATCTTCAGCGGCAGCAAGCCATCGGGAAACAGTACCGTATGCAGCGGAAATAGCGGCAAATCGGCGTACACAGTAGCGGTAGAGGACATGGCGCAACGCTTCGGGTTAAGGCCGCGCGATGCGGCCGGTTAAGCCACCAGCTTCGATGATTCGCCGACGTCGATCGGCGCATCGCGGTGCCGCACGATCACATTCGCCGATGTTGCGAGACGCGCGGCAAGCGTCTCTGCGATGAACACCGAGCGGTGCTGGCCGCCCGTGCAACCAATGGCGACGGTCAGGTAGCTGCGATTGTCGTCGCGAAAATGCGGCAGCCACTTGGCGAGATACTTCTCGATGTCGTCGATCATTTCGTGGACGACCGGCTGCGCATCGAGAAAATCCATCACCGGTTTGTCGAGGCCGGTGAGCGGCCTCAATTCATGATCGTAGTACGGGTTCGGCAGCGTGCGTACGTCGAAGACGAAATCCGCGTCGAGCGGCACGCCGCGTTTGAAACCGAACGACTCGAACATCAGCACGAGCCCGGAGGCCTCCTGCTCGATGAAGCGCTTGACCCATGCGCGCAGCACGTTCGCGCGCAGATTGCTGGTGTCGATCTGATGACCGAATTCGGCCATCCCCGCGACGAGTTCGCGCTCCCGTTCGATCGCTTCGGCGAGCGATGTGAGCAGGCCAACGTCCGCGTCGTGCGCGGGGGAGCCGGACAGCGGATGACGGCGGCGCGTTTCGGAGAAGCGTTGAATCAGCGACTGCGTACTTGCGCTCAGGAACAGTACGCGCACGTCATGCGAGCGCTTGAGGTCGCGGATCATCGCGGGCATCTCGTCGAGCGACGAACCGGAACGTGCGTCGATCGCGACCGCGAGACGATCCTGGCCGTCTTCGGCGAGATAGGTGGCGAGCTGGGGCAGAAAGCGCGGCGGCAGATTGTCGACGCAGTAATAGCCCGCGTCTTCAAGCGCGTTCAGGGCAACCGACTTGCCGGAGCCAGATTTACCGGTGATCAGAATTATGCGCATGGAGTCGTCGAAACGGTACGTTTCATCATAGCATCTGGCCTCCGTGCATGTACCCGCGGGCCGCCCTGTGCCGCGGCCGCGTCTGGCGCCGGCGGTTAGATCAATTTGCCGGGAAACTGGCTGTCGGGATCTTGCATCGCGAGCCGTTGCCGATCCATGAAATCGCGCAGTGTATCGATGCCGCGCAGTTGCAGGATCGTGTTGCGTACGGCCGCTTCGACCAGCACCGCGAGGTTGCGGCCCGCGGCCACCTGGATCGTGACCTTGCTGATCGGCAGGCCGAGCACGTCGACGGTCTGGCTTTCCAGCGGCAGCCGCTGGAATTCGCCGTCCGGGCGGCGCACCAGTTGCACGATCAGCTTCAATTTCATTTTGCGGCGTACGGCCGTTTCACCGAAGATCGTCTTGATGTCGAGCAGACCGAGGCCGCGCACTTCCAGCAGATTCTGCAGCAGCGGCGGGCAGCGCCCTTCGACGAAGTCCGGGCCGAGGCGTACGAAATCGACCGCGTCGTCGGCAACGAGTCCGTGGCCACGGCTGATCAGCTCGAGTCCGAGTTCGCTCTTGCCGAGGCCGGAGTCGCCCGTGAGCAGCACGCCCATGCCGAGGATGTCGAGAAACACGCCGTGCAGCGTCGCGCGCGGCGCGAGAATGCGTGACATGTATAGACGCAGGCTGTCGATCACCGCGGCGGCCGAAGTCGGCGTCGTGAACAGCGGCGTGGATGAGCGGGTGCAACGCAGCACCAGTTCCGGCGGCGCCGCGACGCCGCCCGCGACGACCAGAAACGGCGGCTCCAGCGCGATCAGCTCGGCCATGTGGCGCGAGCGGTCTTCGTCGGTCTGGCGTTTGTAATAGTCGATTTCGGCGTCGCCGAGCACCTGGATCCGGTTAGGGTGGATCAAGTTCAAATGGCCAACCAGGTCGGCGCTCGACGTCGCATTGGCGACCGACTCCGAAGAAAACCCGCGTTCCCAGCCTTCATGCCCGGTCAGCCAGCTGAGCTTCAGCATGGCGGCGTTGTCGTCGAAAATGCTTTGGGCGTTGATACTGGACGTATCCATGAGTCAGTGACTCCACTGTGAGCCGCTTGCCGGGCCTCGTCTGCGCGTATGCGCGTGCGTGCGAATTTACCGCCGCGGATGTATCAAGGTTGCCACTGAGTGAGCAGGCGATGCAACGATTCGCGGTCTTCTTCCGTGTGCAGACGCTCGCGGGCGTCGCGATCGGACAGCAACTGAGCGATCTCGGAAAGGATTTCGAGGTGCTGCTGGGTGGCCTGTTCGGGCACGAGCAGAAAAATCAGCAGCGAAACCGGCTGACCGTCCGGTGCTTCGAACGGAATAGGTTCGGCAAGGCGGACGAATGCGGCGAGCGGCTGCTTCAGGCCTTTGATCCGCCCATGCGGAATCGCGACGCCTTCGCCAAGCCCCGTGGAACCGAGGCGTTCTCGTGCAAAAAGATTGTCAGTGACGGTACTGCGGGCGATGCCGTTCTGGTTCTCGAAGATCAGGCCCGCTTGCTCGAACACGCGTTTCTTGCTGGTGACCGATAGTCCGATGACGACGTTCTCGAGGGGAAGAAATTTGGCTAAACGATTCATGTTGACAGGCGAAAACGTGGCCTGATATCTCCCCACCGGGGCGGTTGAGTGGCGTTCCATTCGTTCGATGCTCGCGAAACGTGCTGTGGTGAGCGTCGCAAGAAAAGCGAGACTCCGGCCGGCCGTGTTCGGTGAGAGCAGGCTTGACCCCGATGGTAACCGGAACATTATAGATCAGGGTGAGAGCCGATGGTGCGGCGCGCCATTCATGCATATCAGCTTTTTCACCGGTTACGAATAGGTGCTTGCCGCATTGCGCCACGCGGCGGGAAGTTGCGCGAAGCGGCTCGACGAGCTGTGAGTGCGATACGCGTAACGTCCCGGCTCAAACGAAAAACCGCCCGGTTGCGGGCGGTTCAGCGTGATCGAGGAAAATGAGAAATCCCCTCTGATCTCTCCTATTGCGGAGGCACGTCCTGTTGCGGTGCCGGCTGATACTTGATCGCTTCATGCTGATGACCTTGCAGACGATCCTTGTGCCGTATCACCTGTCTGTCGAGCTTGTCGATCATCAGATCGATGGCAGCGTACAAATCACTGTCACAACTCTCGACGAAGATATCTTTACCCTTTAGATGGAGGTTGATCTCAACCTTCTGACGCTTGTCCTTTTCCTTATGGTTGTCGACCGAGAGGACCACACTGCCGTCGATGACCTGATCGAAATGTCTTAGCACCCTATCCAGTTTGGTGATCACGTATTCGCGCAACGCAGGCGTTACTTCGAGGTGGTGTCCACTGATCTTGAGATTCATAGTGCTTCTCCAAGCTAATGGCCGCTTGTTCCGCACGATGACAAAAGGTCCGGTCGATCTGACGGCTTGCCTATGTCGCCCCCCGGTGACTGACATCTGGCAGGTCGCAGCGGCCGGCCTGTCCGCCACGCGCGGAGCGGCCGGTAAATGCCCGCTGCAAAAGGCGGCGGGCTACAGAGACTTGCGCAGGTTGACTGCCGGGATCCTGAGCGCTTCGCGGTATTTCGCAACGGTACGACGTGCGACCACGAAGCCCTGTTCCGCCAGCAGTTCGGCTATGCGACTGTCTGAAAGTGGCGATTTCGGGTTTTCCGCTCCTATCAGTTGTTTGATCAGCGCGCGAATGGCCGTGGATGAGGCCGCGCCGCCGGTGTCGGTTGAAACGTGCGAGCCGAAGAAATACTTGAATTCCAGCGTCCCGAATGGGGTCAGCATGTATTTACCGGTTGTCACACGCGAGACAGTCGACTCGTGTAGGCCCAGCGTATCAGCAATTTCCCGCAAAACCAAGGGGCGCATCGCGATTTCGCCGTGCACAAAAAAGCTCTTCTGACGCTCGACGATCGCCTGCGCAACCCGCAGGATTGTCTCGAAACGCTGCTGGATATTCTTGATCAGCCAACGCGCTTCCTGCAGTTGCTGGCGCAACGAACCGCTGCCGGGATCGCCCCGGTTATTGCGCAGAATATTCGCGTACAGATGGTTAATGCGCAGCTTCGGCACCACTTCGGGATTCAGCTCGGCTTGCCAGCCCTGTGCCGTTCTGCGCACCATGATGTCGGGCACCACATAGTCCGCCTCGGCCTTGCCGTAGGCTGCTCCCGGAAATGGTTCGAGCGAGCGGATCAGCAGATGCGCGTCGCGCAGGTCGTCGTCGCTCGCCTTCAGATGCTTGCGCAGGCGCGTGAAGTCGCGCGCGGCGAGCAGTTCCAGGTGATGGCCGACAATGTCTAGCGCGAGCGTGCGCGTGGGCGATGGGTCGAGCCGCAGCAGCTGCAGCTTCAGACATTCGGACGCGGAGCGCGCGCCGACCCCGGCCGGGTCGAAGCTATGCAGCAGTGCAAGCGCGGCGTTGAGTTCGTCGATATCGACTTCGAGCTCTTCGGGCAGGTCGGCGAGCACCTCCTCGAAACTGGCGGCGAGGTAGCCGTCGTCGTCGAGCGATTCGATCAGAAATGTGATGAGCGCGCGGTCGCGCGGGCCGGCCTGGGTGACGCGCAGTTGCGCCATCAGGTGATCGCGTAGCGACGTGCTCGATTCGTGGATTTGCAGCGGAGGGAGGTCGTCGTCGTCCGACGCGGTGCCGGAGCGGCCATAGTCGTCGAGGTTCCATTGCGACGAGTCGCTGCTGCCGTCGCCGGCGAGGCCGTTGTATTCGTCGACACTTTGCGGCTCGCCATTGTCGGCGCGCTCGCCGTTCGAGTCGGACGAGCCGGAACCGTTGCCGGTCATCGAATCGGCCGGCGCCGAAGAGCCAGGCGTCTGCGTGATCAACGACCCGTCAGCCGCCACCCGCAACGGACTCGCGATCCAGTCGTCCTCGTTTTCGAGGAGCGGATTTTGCGAGATCGCCATTGCGACTTCCTGCTGCAGTTCGAGCGTAGACAACTGGAGCAGGCGGATGGACTGCTGCAGTTGTGGCGTCAGCGCGAGATGCTGCGATAGGCGGAGTTGGAGGCTGGCTTTCATGGCAAGTTGAGATTCATTGTAGAGAGTTTGCCACGAGCGCGATACCTTGCGGCAGTCGCAATTTGCGGATACGTCCCTTTCCGGCGCCGCGAAGCGGCAGCCGGATGGCGGTCGAGAATGCAGGGGGTGTCGATGCCGCGAGGGATGCGGCGAGCTGTGCCGGTGCCGCAAAAGACCAGCGATGAAATCCGCCCATCCATGCTTGCCCGGCTGACTCTCTCGCGCGTACTTACATGCGGAAGTGTTCGCCGAGATAGACGCGGCGCACGCTTTCGTTCTCGATGATTTCGCTGGGCGCGCCGGCGGCGAGCACGCTGCCGTCGCTGATGATGTATGCGTGATCGCAGATGCCGAGCGTTTCGCGCACGTTGTGGTCGGTAATCAGGACGCCGATATTGCGCTGCTTCAGAAACTTGACGATCTTCTGAATTTCCAGCACGGCGATCGGATCAACCCCCGCGAACGGTTCGTCGAGCAGAATGAAACTCGGGTTGGTGGCCAATGCGCGGGCGATTTCGACCCGGCGACGCTCGCCGCCCGATAGCGACAGCGCCGGATTCTCGCGCAGATGCGCGATCTGAAGTTCGTCCAGCAGCGCTTCGGTGCGCGAAGTGATCGCGTCCTTGCTGAGCCGCTTGCCGTCTTCTTCGTGCTGCAATTGAAGCACCGCGCGAATGTTTTCCTCGACGCTCAATTTGCGGAACACCGAGGCTTCCTGCGGCAGATACGACAGGCCGAGCGACGCGCGCTTGTGGATGGGTAGCAGGCTGATCGATTTGCCGTCCAGATCGATTTCACCCGCATCGAGCGGCACGAGACCGACGATCATATAGAACGAGGTGGTCTTGCCGGCGCCGTTCGGACCGAGCAGCCCGACCACTTCGCCGCTTTTCACGTCGAGCGACACGTCCTTGACGACCGTGCGCGAGCCATAACGCTTCTTCAGATTGCGCACGGCCAGCGAGCTGCTGGTACCGGCCGGCTTGCGATGCGGGAGGGGCGTGATGTTGCTGGCGATGCTCACTGGTTCGGCGCTCCCTGGATCGTGGTGGACGGCGCGAGCGCCGCCGACGCGCCAGTCAGCGGCGCGGCCGAGCCGTTGCGCGGCGCGAGCATCGCCCGCACCCGGCCAGTCGGGTTGCCCGGGCTGGCGACGTCCTTGCCGGCCTTCGCGGTATAGAAGTCGTTTTGGCCGTCGTACGTGATGACGCTGCCGTGCACCTGGTCGAGCAGCGTCGTCATGCTTTGCAGGCGGCGCACCGTCGCATTCGTCGTGAGCGTGGTCAGGTCCTGCTTGCCGTCATAGTCGATGCGCACTGCCGTGCCTTCGATGTACTCGTCGAGCCCTTCGCGCTTCTGGCGGAAATACGACAGGTTGCTGCCGCTCGAGATGCCGGTCGCGTACTGGTAGCCCTGCGGATCCTGCGACACTTCGACCCGATCGGCCTTGATCAGGATCGTCCCTTTGGTAGCGACCACATGGCCGGTAAAGATACTGACCTGCCGCAGGTCGTCGTAAGTCATGTTGTCCGCTTCGATGTTCAGCGGCTTGTCCTTGTCGGCGCGGTCCGCATGCGCGAACGGCGCGAAACCGGCGAGCGGAAGCGCGACGACGAGCGCAGCAAGTCCGGCGCGCCACGCGGAAAGTGCGCGCAAGCGGCCAGTATCAAAACGGGGGAGCGATTCGTTCATGCAGTCACGCCTGGAATGAATGGCCCGGGTTAGCGGGGCGAGCCGCCGCCGGCGTCGGTCGCGGCGATGGCGCCTCTTACATTGCCGAACAACTGCATAACCCGGGTGACGTTGTTGTATTTCATGCCGCTGGCAGTCATCACCGACGTGCCGCGCTGAAGTTTAACTGGCTTTTCAGTCTCGATCACATCGTCGTTGACGAGGACCCTGAAATGCTCGGAATCGGCCTGCATCTGCGGATCGCCGTTGCCCGGCGCGCGCAGGATACGGGCATTGCCGTACAGATTGACGAGCGACGCGTCCGCGTTGACCGTGCCGGTGTCGCCGGTCGCGGTGACGATCGGCTTGCCGGGCTGGAACGCGCGCATCGCCGGCTTCACGAGGTCGCTCATTTCGTCGTCCTCGTAATGGATCAGCGATTGCGCGGTCAGCCGGTATTGCGTCGCGCCCGACTGGTCGAGTTCCGAAACCGAGAAGTTGTCCGCGAAGTAATCCGGCGTGTGCTCCTTCGGGCGCGCCACGTCTTCATTCCGGCGCGGCAGCGTGGCTTGCAGGAGCCACCAGGTGATGCCGGCGAGCGCCGCCATCGCGATTAGCGGAATCAACGAAGTCAGACGAAACTGGTTCATCCGACCAGACCTCGTTGCTCGCCACTGCAGGCCGCTGCGAGCAGTGCTTCATATTTGTGCTGCGCGCGCAGCAGCGTGTCGCACACTTCGCGGGCCGCCCCATAACCGCCGCGCGCTTCGCTGACCCAGTGCGCGCGCGCGATCACCTCGGGATGCGAATTGGCCGGCGCGGCCGCGAAGCCGACCCGCAGCATCACGGCCAGATCAACCCAGTCGTCGCCCATGTAGCCGCATTCGTCTGCGCTCAGGCCGGTTTGCTCGAGCAGATCGGCGAATGCCGCCGGCTTGTCCTGCACGCCCTGATACACGTGCGCGATGTTCATTTCCTTGACCCGCGCCGCCACGATG
>NZ_DASXHN010000258.1:0-12902 GCF_036488505.1 Paraburkholderia sp.
CACACGCGACGAAGTGGTTGCGGTCATCGACGGGAAGAAATAAAACAGCCGGTGTTTTAGCGGTAGCGGTGGTCGCTTGTCGGAAGCACGGTGCGGATCCGCCCGTGCGGTGCTTCCGGGACCGCTGGGCGCGCCCCCTAGGTCAGGCCCGTGCCGGCGCTGGCGCCGGCCGCCGGCGCGTGACCGGCAGCAACACCGCCGCCGCCGATACCAGTTCGAACCCCGCCGCCACCAGGAAGAGCGGGGTGAAATGCCACTGCGCGTGACCATCGCTCCGCCGATCGCCGGGCCGATCATCCCGCCGACCTTCGACGCGCCGTGCGCCCAGGCCACGCTGGTCGCACGCATCTCGGTCGGCGAGATCGTCGCGCAAATCGCATTCAGCGCACCCCAGCTGCTGTTGTATAGAAGCCGAGCATCGCGAAAGCAAACGGCGCCCCGACCGAGCGGCTGGTCTCGAATGAACGAGCCAAGGTGCCTCGCCGGTTCGGGGGCCTGAAGGGTCAAGATCCGCATTGGGACGACTCCGATGCGCCGCTGCCCGATGACTTTATCCTTTGTGCGCGAATGCCAGCATGATCGCGTTGCCCAACTCGTCGGCTACGCTGGCCGATGCGCCCGGCTGTGCGAACATCGTGAACTCGACATCGGGCAGTACCGGCAGGCCGGCATCCGGCGCGAGCGCATGCAAGCCGTGCACGAGTTGCGACTGCGTGATGGGCGTCACCGCAAAGCCTGCTTGCGCGGCGGCACATAGCCCGGCGCCGCTGGGACACACCAGCACGATCCGATAGTCGCGGCCTGCGTGGGCGAGCGCGGCCAGCGCAGCCTCGCGATACGGGCACGGTTCCGGTAACAGTGCGAGCGGCACCGGCATACCAGGCGCAGGCGATGCCAACGTCGCCGTGGCCCACACGAGCGGCTCGCGCCACAGTACGTGTCCCAGGCGGGCATCGTGGCAGCGTCCGCCGATCACCCGGTCAAATTCGCCCTGATCCATCGCCTGCAGCAGTTGGCCCGGGATGCCGACCCTGACGCTGAACGCGGTGCGCGGATAGCGCACCGCAAACGCCTGCATGACATTCATGAATCTGACGTTGGCGAGGTCTTCGGAAAGGCCGACGCGGATCGCGCCCTCACTGGGGCCGCGAAGCAGTTGTGCCTGCGCATCATGGTTGAGCGCGAGGATGGCGCGCGCGTAACCCAGCAGCAGTTCGCCGTCCGCCGTGAGCGTGACAGAGCGCGTCTGCTCGCGGCGACACAGGAGCCGTGGTTTTCAGGCTGTCTCGCCGAAAATATCGGTCACGCAGCATGGCATGACAAGCCGTCCTGGTATGTTCTGACGACGGAAGACCATATCGTCGGTCCCGCCTTCCAGATGAAGATGGCGAAACGCATCGGCGCTACGGTCGTCAATGTGGACGCGAGTCACGTGCCGATGCTGTCGAAGCCTGAAGAGGTCGCAGCTGCAATCATCTCCGCAGCGCGGCAGACAAAGTAGCAGGACGCGCCCATCGCCAGGAAACCAGCCGGCGCATGTTCAGCGACGCCGGTTAGTTCGCACCATACGGTGAATCGCGGCGTTTTGCAGGGCAACTGGAAGCTACCGGCTACGTGAGAGCCTGAACGGCTCAACACAATCTCACAGGACCGCTCTTTGAGCGGTCCTTTTGCTTTGCCGGCTGGGGCCTTCCATGCACGTCCGACGCGGCTCGGCAACGCAACCTCACGCGCGAGCCTTCACCGCGCGTCGGTGACGGTCTGATTCAACGTCTTTCCTGCGATCACCGTGTTGTTGAGCACGATGTCATGCACGTTGTACGCGTAGATCGGTCCTGGCGTTGTCGCCGTTGCCGGACCGGCCGCGACAGGCGTGCCGAAATCGCAGTTGGTGATGGTCACGCCGGCAATCGCGGGAATGGCGGGCGTCGGCGCGGGGCCGTTGTAGTCGAACGCGACCGGTCCTTGCGCGACGATCGCCTGAAAGCACGATGCCGTGACGCCGTTCAGGGTGACGTTAGTCGCCTTCACGTTCGAGATATTAACGTTCTGCACGAGCGCGGGCCGCGTGCGGATCGCGTCCTTCGACGGCTGATAGTCGCAGTCGAAGGTGATGATGCCGCCCTGCGCCGCCGATGGATTCGCCGCGCTCGCCGTCACCACGCCGAGCGGCACCGTCGCGTTGATCGGACTGCCCGCGAGCAGACTGCTGCCATAGCCCGACGGCGACAGACTCACGCCGTTGGGCAACGTGACGTTGTCGACATAGAAGTTCTTCACGAAGCCGCCGCGATTCATGTTCGTCTTCACGCGAATGGCGATGTTGAGCGAGTTCGTCGCCCAGAACTTGTTCAGCATCTGGAGATTGCGCGCGTAGATGTTCTGCACGCCGCCGCCCATTTCGCTGCCGAGCGTGATGCCGCCGTGGCCGCTGTTCATCGTGCAGTTCTGGATGACGTGGTTCTGCGCGGGGCCGTATTGCGTATCGAGGTCCTTGCCCGACTTGATCGCGATGCAATCGTCGCCCGTGTTGAACGTCACGCTGTCGCACAGCACCATGTCGCACGCATCGGGATCGAAGCCGTCGTTGTTCGGCCCAATGCTGTCCACCGTCACGCCGCTGATCACGACGTTCTTGCAGTCGGTCGGATGATGCTGCCAGAACGGCGTGTTGATGGTGCGATAGCCCTGCATCAAAACGTTCGTGCAACCGATGAATTCCACCATGCTCGGCCGCAGATAATGCCCGATGCCGAAGATTCGCTTCTCGATCGCCACGCCCGCTTCCGACAGCGCGGGCAGATAGTTCTGGTCCTGCTGCCAGGGCGTGGCGGGGTCGGTGAGCTTAGCGTAGAGCGCATCCGAAATGCCGGGCGCGGCCGTTTGCAGATCGACGTTGTTCGGATTCGCGAAAGCCTGAGAGGGCGTCGACGAGCCCGCATAGCCGTAGGCGCCGCTGTTGCCTTTCCATGTCCACCAGCACGTCGCGGTGTTGCCGCTTCCGGCGAACGGCGTCATGGCCTGGCCATTGAGAACCGACGTTTCACCTTCGCCGGTGACCGCGATGTTCGTCTGATTGCGCGCGTAGACCGGCGGGCCGTAGTTCAGGCAGTCGTTGGCCTGCCATCGGCTGTAGTAGAGCTTGCCGTTCGCGCCGCAGTCGATCGGGCCATCCTTCGCGTAGTCCGCCGGGTTCGGGCTGAAAAAAATCTCGCAGTTCGCGCTCAGATGGAAGTCGACGTTGGACTGCAAGACGATCGGCCCGGCGCAATACCAGTTGCCCGCAGGCACGACCACGCGCCCGCCGCCCGCCGCGCTGCATGCCGCGATGGCCGCAAGGAACGCGCTGCGCGAGTCGAAGGAGCCGGGCGCCTGCGTCTGGTCGGAGCCGGTGCTGACCGGCGACTTGGACGGATCGGTGTACGGGCTCGTCGCCGCGACGACGGTGCACGGCTTCGCGCCGTAGTCCGTGACGAGGAACTGGCGGCTCGGCACCATTGACGTCGACACGTTTTTCAGCGCGTTGATGATCTGCGTCGCGGAGCCGGACGGGCCCCAGATCGGGTCTTCCGGCGTGCTGGAGGACCCCGAATCGTGATGCCCGCCGCCGCAGCCGGCGAGCACGCTCAGGCTGCCGAGGCTGCCGATGAGCGGGGCGCTTGCCGACGCGCCGGCGAACTTCAGAAGCGTGCGGCGGCGGGTAGAGGCGGGGGCGGTGGGGCGTTGTTTCATGCTTGTCTCCATTCCGGTTTGTCCGGTTCTAATGGGTAAATTCGAACGACATCATACGACCGTCCGCCGGCGTAGAAGGCGGCCATCAAAGAAAGCGTTTTCCTGCGTGACGATAGCCAGCCGGTAGGCCGGGCGTCAAGCGTCGCGTGACCGCATCCAGCTCGGGATTTTCCCGTAAGGAAGCGATTACCCGGCGGCGAACCTATCTCATACGACATCATGTGTCAGTATTGCCGCAAGCGTCCGCGCCGATCTCGACCAGGAACCGATAACGCTTCACGAAGCGCTGGCTGACCTGGCGAAACGCAGCCCCTTGTAGCGCGCGTCATAGCCGAGCCGCGCTGTACGGGTGCGAGGAGCTGCTGCCGCTCCTCGCGACGACAAAAGGTGGGGACGGGTGTTCACCGAGGCCCATCCGCTCAGTGAAAACAAGGCGATGCGCTACTGCTTGAACGGCCCGTCAATGGCTCACATAACAAGCGGCCCGGGGCGCTGATTTCGCGCGTAGCCAGCGCACCGTTTGAGGGATTGCACGCACCATCTCCGTTTGCAGTCGACCCCCGATGAACCGGGTCCGGCCAGCGCAGGACAACGGCGTTTCGCCTAACCCGTTGTTCGGAAAGCGAATTCTATTGCTGGCATAGACAGTGCGTTGCGAGTTCCAACTTGTATTCAAGATTGAACTCATGAAAGCAACCGATCCAGACTTGCCGTTCACCGTCGTGTAGTAACCGATGCGTACAGCCCTAGGGAACTCGATTCGTCGCGGGTCATCGCGACGACGCTTGCGGTCATCGCGGCGAGACATCGGCCGGAAGCGCGACCTTTACGCTCGCCGTCGTCGGAGCGCGTCTGAGCGGCATGCCACTCGAAGGGCAGATAAAGCAGCCGGGCGTGCGGTTCGTCGAAGCGACCGTTACGTCGCCGCGTTACCGGCTCTTCACGCTCGCTGACACGCAGCCGCCCAAGCCAGGCGTCGTGCGCACGTACGCATCGGGCCACGCGATAGCAATCGAGCTATGCGAGATGCCGATGCGCGCGTTCGTCGCTTCTGCGCGCCTGCCGCTGTCGCCGGAAAGCGGCGCGCGCGACGTTACATCTCGCCTCGGCTGGCGCGGGTTTCAACACAGCCTTGCATCGACATCCCACGATCAACCCACACAGGAAGCCACCTCATGACCAACCGCCGCGAGTTCATCAAAGGCGCGAGCGCACTTGCGCTCGGCAGCGCATTCCCGTTCGAGCTGGCCTTCGGCGCGAGCAATCTCACCGTCGGCGTGATCTACGTCGGCGCGAAGGGCGACTACGGCTATAACCAGGCGCAAGCGCAGGCCGCGGCGATCATCAAGAAAATGCCAGGCGTGAAGGTTGTCGAGGAAGAGAACGTGCCCGAGACCGTCGCCGTGCAAAAGAGCATGGAAGCGATGATCGAGCAGGACGGCGCGACCCTGATCTTCGCGACCTCGTTCGGCTACTTCGATCCGCACGTGCTAAAGATGGCCGCGAAGTATCCGAAGGTGCGCTTCGCGCATTGCGGCGGTTTGTGGAAGCAGGGCAACCCGCCGAACATCGCGAGCTACTTCGGCTATATCGATGAATGTCAGTATCTGAACGGCGTCGTCGCGGGGCATGCGAGCAAGAGCAGGAAGCTCGGTTTTGTCGCCGCCAAGCCGATTCCCCAGGTGCTGCGCAACATCAACGCGTTCACGCTCGGCGCGCAATCCGTCGATCCGTCCATCACGACGCACGTAATCTTTACCGGCGACTGGTCGATGCCGGTCAAGGAAGCGGAAGCGGCGAACAGTCTCGTCGATCAAGGCTGCGATGTGCTGACCTGTCACGTCGATGGCCCGAAGGTGGTGATCGAAACGGCGGAGAAGCGCGGCGCGATGAGTTGCGGTTATCACGCGAGCCAGGCCGCGCTCGCACCGAAAGGTTATCTGACCGGCGCGGAGTGGGACTGGGCGACGCCGTTCACGCAACTCGTCACCGATGCGCAAAGCGGCAAGCCGCAGCCAAATATCCTGCGAGGTGGTCTGAAGGAAGGCTTCGTGAAGATGTCGCCGTATGGCGCGAAGGTCACGCCCGATGCGAAGGCCAACGCCGACGCCATCAAGTCGAAGATGGTCGCGGGCGACTACGTGATCTTCAAGGGCCCCGTGAAGGACAACAAGGGTGGCAACGCAATTGCTTCGGGCACCAGCTACGCGCAGACAGACATCAAGCTCGAAAGCATGAGCTATCTGGTCGCGGGTGTGGTCGGGCAGATCTGATTGTCAAAAGGAGTTGCCATGCGCCCGTTCGATCCCGGACCGCGTCTGTTGCTCGGCGCGCTGCCCGTGCTGCCGACGCTGTGCGCGCTCATCGGCACGCTGATGCTGTTCTCGCTCTTTCTGCTCGTGCAAGGTCAGCCCGCCGGCGACGCGCTTTTACTGATCGCGCAGGGCGCGTTCGGTTCGTCGTTTGCGTGGCAGAGCACGCTATTGCGCGCCGCGCCGCTGATGCTCACCGCGCTGTGCGTCGCGCTGCCCGCGCAGGTTGGGCTCATCGTGATCGGCGGTGAAGGCGCGCTCGCGCTCGGTGGACTCGCGGCGGCCGTGGTGGCCACAGTTGTTCCCGCCGCCATGCCCTGGTTCATCGCCACACCGTTGATGGCGGCCTCGGGCATGCTCGCGGGCGGCATCTGGATCGGCGCGGTCGGCGCGCTGCGGCAACTTCGCGGGGTGAACGAGACCATCAGCAGTTTGTTGATGTCGTACATCGCGATTGCCCTGTTCAAGCATCTCGTCGAAGGCCCGTTACGCGATCCTGCCAGTCTCAACAAGCCCTCGACGCCGCCCGTCCCCGATGCGTTCGGGATCGGCTCGCTGCCGGGCCTCGACGTGCATTGGGGCCTTTTCTGGGGCGCGCTCGCGTGCATCGCGGCGTGGGTCTTCGTGCGTCACAGCACGAAGGGGTTCGCGATGCGCGTCGCGGGCGGCAACCATCACGCGGCGAAACTCGTCGGCCTGCCGGTGAATCGCCTCGCGATCGCTGCCTGTGCACTGGGCGGCGCAGCGGCGGGACTTGCCGGCATGTTCGAAGTCGCGGCGGTGCAGGGCAGCGCGAATGCATCGCTGCTGGCGGGCTATGGCTATGCGGGCATCCTGGTCGCGTTCGCGGCCCGTCAAAACCCGCTCGCGATCATTCTCTGTGCGGTGCTCGTAGGCGGCATCGAGGCAAGCGGTTCGCTGCTGCAACGCCGTCTGGGTCTGCCCGATGCAACGACGCTCGTGCTGCAAGGCCTGCTATTCGCCAACCTGCTCGCCTGGGAAGCGATGGGCGGACGTCTCACGGCATGGAGCGTGAAGTTGCAGGCGATGTCGGTCGCACGTTCAGCCGTCCGGCTGGAGGGCACTCATGTTTGATGCACATTCACCCGTCGCTGTTCTGCTGTTGTCGCTATTCGCGGGCGCGATTCGCGTTAGCACGCCGTATCTGTTCGTCAGCATCGGCGAATGTCTGACGGAGAAGGGTGGCCGCGTCAATCTCGGTCTCGAAGGCATTCTCGTCTGCGGCGCGATGACAGGCTACGCGGCCGCGTTTTTGAGCGGCTCGGCGTGGCTCGGCGTGCTGGCTGCCGGATGCGCGGGGCTGCTGCTCGGCTGTCTGCACGGGCTCGTGTGCTCGCTGCCGCGCGTGTCGGACATCGCGTTCGGCATTGCGCTGATGCTGATCGGCACCGGCCTCGCGTTTTATCTCGGCAAGCCGTTCATCGAGCCGCAGGCGCCGATGCTGCCGTCGATCGATCTCGGCGCGTGGGCAGCGTCGCCGCAACTGCATAACGCGCTGCATATCAATCCGTTGTTCATCATCGGCGTGCTGCTGGCGTTCACGTTGCAATGCGGCTTGCGTCATACGCGCTGGGGCATGGCGCTGCGTCTGGTCGGCGAGAACGCGGAAAGCGCTCGCGCGATGGGTTATCCGATCACACGCGTGCGCGTTCTGGCGACGACCGTCGGCGGTTTTTTCGCAGGCGTAGGCGGCGCTTATCTGTCGCTCGTGTACCCCGGAAGCTGGAACGAAGGCTTGTCGAGCGGACAAGGCTTGATGGCGGTCGCGCTCGTCATCTTCGCGCGCTGGCAGCCGTTGCGATGCCTGTGGGCCGCGCTCATCTTCGGCGCGGCTGGGGCGCTCGGGCCTGCATTGCAGGCGATCGGCGTAACGAGCGGCTACTACCTCTTCAACGCCGCCCCGTACGTGCTGACGCTCGCGATCATGATCGTCAACTGCCGCCCCGATCGCACGCTCGCGGGCGCCCCTGGCGAGCTGAGTCTCACACGCTGATTCATTCACGGAGCAAAACCATGACCCGCTTCATCGAGGCACGTCCCTATCCGTGGCCTTACGACGGCAATCTGCGTGCGGACAACACCGCGCTCGTCATCATCGACATGCAGACGGATTTCTGCGGAATCGGCGGCTACGTCGACAAGATGGGCTACGACCTTTCGCTCACGCGCGCACCGATCACGCCGATCAGGACCGTTCTCACGCTAATGCGCGAACACGGTTTCACGATCATCCATACGCGCGAAGGACATCGTCCGGATCTGTCGGATCTGCCCGCCAACAAGCGTTGGCGTAGCCGTCGCGCGGGGACCGATGGCATTGGTATTGGCGATGACGGACCGTGCGGCAAGATCCTCGTGCGCGGGGAGCCAGGCTGGGAGATCATCGACGAACTGAAGCCGATCGAAGGCGAGATCGTCGTCGACAAGCCGGGCAAAGGTTCGTTCTGCGCGACTGACCTCGAAATGGTTCTGCGTACGCGCGGCATCGTCAATCTGGTGCTGACGGGCATCACGACCGATGTCTGCGTGCATACGACGATGCGCGAAGCCAACGACCGCGGCTTCGAATGCACGATTCTCGCGGACTGCTGCGGCGCGACCGACCGAAGCAATCACGACGCCGCGCTCGACATGGTGCTCATGCAGGGCGGCGTGTTCGGCACCGTATCGGATTCAAAGGCGCTGCTCGCGACGCTCGGAAGCCGATCATGAGCAGGACGACCGGAGCAATGGGTGTGGAAGTGCTGGGTGCAACCAAGCGCTACGGCGCGTTCACCGCGCTCGACGACGTAACGCTCAAGGTTCGCGCCGGCACCGTGCATGCCCTGCTCGGCGAGAACGGCGCGGGGAAGAGCACGCTTGTGAAAGGTCTTGTCGGCTACGGCGTGCTCGACGAGGGCGAGATCATCGCGGATACGCGACAGGTGAAGATCGCTTCGCCGCGCGACGCGCAGGCGCTCGGTATCGGCATGGTGTATCAGCATTTCACGCTGGCCGCGGGCCTGTCCGTCGAAGAAAACCTGCTGCTCGCGCGCGGGCGTCTGCCTTGGAAGATCGACTGGCCGAAAGAGCGCGCCGCCCTCGATGCGTTCATGCGCGCAATGCCGTTCCGCCTGCCGCTCGGTGCACGTGTATCGGGGCTCGCGGCTGGCGAAAAGCAGAAGCTCGAGATTCTCAAACAGCTTTATTTGCAGCAGCGTTTTCTGATCCTCGACGAACCGACATCCGTGCTCACGCCGCAGGAAGCCGACGAAGTACTCGGTTTGATGCGCGAGTTCGCCATCCGGGGCGAACTGACTGTGCTGATGATCACGCACAAGTTCCGCGAAGTCATGGCCTATGCCGACGACGTCACCGTGCTGCGCAAGGGACAACTCGTCGGCACCAGTGCGGTGGCGCACACGAGCCGCGACAAGCTCGCCGCCTGGATGATGGGCGGCAATGCCGCAGACGACGATCCTGAACTCGCCGGCGCGCGTCCCGCGCGCATATCCTGTGCATCGGATGCCCCGGTGCGCCTCGCATTGTCGAAACTCAGCGTGGTCGATGATCGCGGACACACGGCGGTGCGCGACGTATCGCTAACGGTCAGGTCGGGCGAAATACTCGGCATTGCGGGCGTGTCGGGCAATGGGCAGAAGGAACTGATCGAAGCGCTCGTCGGACAGCGACGCGTGCAGGCCGGCGAAATGCGCATGCATGGCGAGCCCTATCGCGCCACCCGTGAGGAGATGACGCGTCTGCGCGTGTTCGCGTTGCCCGAAGAACCACTGCGCAACGCGTGCGTCGCAAAGATGAGCATCGCCGAGAACCTGGCGCTGCGCGACTTCGATCGCGCGCCGATGAAACGCCACGGCTGGCGTCTCGACCGCCGCGCGATGCGCGAGCGCGCCGAACGACTCATCGCTGAATTCAACGTCCGACCGCCGGTGTCCGCGCGCGCCATCGGCACACTGTCCGGTGGCAATGTGCAGCGTGCGGTGCTCGCGCGCGAACTCGGACAGGCGGTGGACGTGCTGATCGTCGCCAATCCGGTGTTCGGCCTCGACTTCGCTTCGGTCGCGGACATCCATGCGCGCATTCTCGCCGCGCGCGATGCTGGCGCGGCGGTGTTGCTCGTCAGCGAGGATCTCGATGAACTGCTCGAGCTGGCCGATCGCATCGCAGTGATCGCGGAAGGGCGGCTCGTGCACGAAACGGCTGCGAGCGGTGCGGATCGCGTCGCGTTGGGAAGGCACATGGCGGGACACGTCGAAAGCATCGACAGCGATGCGACGGAACCCGTCACCGTTCATGCATGAAGGAGCGAGAAGAATGAGTTCGAGTGGTCTGGGCGGATTAAACAAGTCGCCACAAGGCATCGTGGTCGGCCTCGTGCAGTTGCAGAACCCCGATGTCGCGACACCGGATGAACTCGACGCGCAGACGCAGCGCATCGTCGAACTGGTGGGCAAGGCGCGCCGCAATAATCCGGCGATGGACCTGGTCGTGTTCCCCGAATACATGCTGCACGGATTGTCGATGCGCACCGACGATGCCATCATGTGTTCGCTCGACGGTCCCGAAGTGGCGGCGTTCAAGGCCGCGTGCATCGAACATCGCATCTGGGGATGCTTTTCGATCATGGAGCGTAATCCGGGCGGCAATCCGTATAACAGCGGCATCCTCATCGACGACAACGGCGAGATGCAGCTTTACTACCGCAAGCTGCATCCGTGGGTACCGGTCGAGCCGTGGGAGCCGGGCAATGTCGGCGTACCGGTATGCGTCGGGCCAAAGGGCGCGAAGCTGTCGCTGATCATTTGTCACGACGGCATGTTCCCGGAAATGGCGCGCGAAGCCGCTTACAAGGGTGCGGAGATCATCGTGCGCACGGCCGGTTACACGGCGCCCATTCGCCATGCCTGGAAAATCACCAACCAATCCAACGCGTTCCAGAATCTCGCGCAGACGGCGAGCGTCTGCCTGTGCGGCAGCGACGGCACCTTCGATTCCATGGGCGAAGGCATGTTCTGCGATTTCGATGGCACCGTGATGGTCGAAGGCAGTCATCGTCCGGATGAGATCATCACGTGTGAAATGCGCCCCGATCTCGTACGTGAGGCGCGCGTGCACTGGGGCGTGGAAAACAACATCTACCAGTTCGGGCATCGCGGATACGTGGCTGTGAAGGAAGGCGCGCAAGACTGCCCTTACACTTTCATGCAGGACATGGTGCGCGGTGAATATCGGTTGCCGTGGGAAGACGAGGTCGTCGTAAAGGACGGCACATCGTGCGGCTTTCCGGCGCCCGAGCGCCGTTACAAGGGCTGAACGATGCCCACCCTGACCCGCGCACAACCTTCTGCCTTCACCTTCGATGCCCGGCGCACCGCGTTGATCGTCATCGACATGCAGCGGGATTTCATCGAGCCTGGCGGCTTTGGCGAAGCGCTGGGCAACGACGTGTCGCTGCTCGCGTCCATCGTGCCCACGGTCGCGCGCCTCATCGCGCACGCGCGCGCGCGCGGCTGGCTCGTCGTGCATACGCGCGAGTCGCATGCGCCGGACCTGTCGGATTGTCCGGATGCGAAGCGGCGGCGCGGCGCACCGCACGCGCGCATCGGTGACGTAGGCCCGATGGGCCGCATCCTCGTGCGCGGCGAACCGGGCAATGCGATCGTCGATGAGCTCGCGCCCGTCGCCGGCGAGATCGTCGTCGACAAGCCGGGCAAGGGCGCGTTCTACGCGACGCATCTCGCACAAGAACTGGCGCAACGCGCCGTCACGCATTTAGTGTTCGCGGGCGTGACGACCGAAGTCTGCGTACAGACGACGATGCGGGAAGCCAACGATCGCGGCTTTGATTGCGTGCTGATCGAGGACGCGACCGCGAGCTACATTCCAGCGTTCAAGATCGCGACCATCGACATGATCCGCTCGCAAGGCGGCATCGTCGGATGGACCGCGACGCTCGCGGACCTCCTCGAGGCCTGACCGATGACGATCGAACTGAATCGCCCTGATACGGTGGCCGAGGTGGAACTTGCATTCGTCGCATACGAGCGCGCGCTCGTCGACAACGATGTCGCAACGATGAACGAGCTCTTTTGGAACGCGCCGGAAACCGTGCGCTACGGTATCGCCGAAATGCAGCATGGCGGCGATGAAATTCGCCGCTGGCGGGAGTCCTGTGTGCCCGTGCCGCCTTCACGGCGATTGCAGCACACGGTGGTCACGACCTTCGGCACGGACTACGCCACCGTGAGCACCAGATTCACGAGCGATGCTACGCCGCTCGTCGGCCGTCAGATGCAGACGTGGGCGCGCATCGGCGATCCGTCGGGTGAATTCGCGGGATGGATCATCGTCGCGGCGCATGTCAGCCTGATCGATGCGGCCTGAGAAGTGGGCCATCGTTTGACGCAGCACAGCCCGACTCCGGAGACACGAGCCTGGAGCTTTTTTTGGATCTGCCGGTGAGGGCAGGTCAGCTTGCTCGTCGAGCGTTTTCAGTGTCGAACCGGGATACGTCAGCTGCCGCTGGGGTCGTGCAGCACGGGACGTGCCGAAGGCCTATTACCTGCTCATTCGATCAGCGATACAGCGACGTGGCGTCGTCGTGGTTCATCTATGAGAAGAATCCGACGCTTCACTGGGTCCGCCGATTGCTCGTCAACTGCAGCTTTACCACAGACGGTCGAACGCGCGACTCACCAATTCACGTGAAGCGCCGTTGCCGGATCGATTGACCAGTTCGCGCCTGAGCGCGAAGACGATAGCGTCCTGCTCTTGACGGACAAAATCGCCTGGGCGCACCTCAACCTTCCGTGATGTCCAGGAGGCTCGCATGCCGCC
>NZ_DASXHN010000300.1:0-4018 GCF_036488505.1 Paraburkholderia sp.
CGAAGCGCAGTGACGGACTAAGCGCGACGACGCGTTCGACGATCTCCTTGAACTGCCGGAGATCGCCAGGTTCAACCCTGCTTCGTCTGCTCAACCATCGCGACAGAATCCCCATGCGTGGCTCCCCTCGCGCGTCAATCTTCGCTACGTTCAGGCATCAGCAGCGCGGTGATCGTGCGGTTCTTCCAGTACAGATTGTGGATGCGCGGCTGCAGCGTGCGCAGGCCGTCCGCGCTCACGTCGTCGAACACCACGATCGCGGCGGGCCGCGAGCCGGAGCCGGGCATGCGGCGAATCGAACTGTAGCGGGGGAATCCGTAGCGGGTCAGGAACTCGCCGATCTCCTCGTCGGATACGTTTTCCTCCACATTGCCAAGCAGCAGTTCAGCCATGATGGTTGTTCCTCTCGAAGGTTGCTTCGCGCGCAACGCGCCGATCTCGCGCACCGGGGCAGTCGACGATCGAACCGGCGCGTCATCCGCGCGCAGGCGCCGCGAGCGGCCGCTCCCGCGACGTGGCGCCCGCGTCGACCGGCGTCAACCAGTGTCACTGCACCGGGTTCGCCTGCACCGCCGCGGCGATATCGCGGCTCACCGATGCGAGCGCCCGGTCATGCGCGGCGACGATCGGATCGAACCCCGGACCGGATACCGCTTCACGCGCGACCGAGCGGCCGGTGACGACGCGGCTCTTGCCGGGCGGGCGCACCGCCCACAACACATCGACGACGACATCGCGACCCTGCACGGCATCGAAGCGCATCACGTCGATCCGCACATGCCAGACGCTCGGTAGATCGTGCGTCGCGTCGAACACCGAGATCTGCTGCGAGTTCAGCAGCGTGCCGAGATCGGCCGCGATCACGCGGCCGATGTCGCCCTTCAGCGGCTGTGCCCAGCGCTCGAATTCATGGACCGCGACCCCGCTGTCGTTAAACCTGGTAACGATCTGCGGCCTGTCGACGATCTCCGGGATCGTCACCGGTCCGATCACCGCGACGATCGGGCGGCTGTCGCCTGAGCTCGCGAGCGACGCGTCGGGGCTGAGCGTGTAGAAGTTCGTCGCCGGAGATTTACAGCCGCCAAGCAACGCGGCTGCAAGCACGAGCACCCAGCATGCGTTGAGCGGTGTTCTCTTGCGCGTCGTCGCACTCGTCGTCAGGTGTTTCATCGCTTGTCCTCCGGCTTGCCGCGTACCAACGATTCCGGATGCCGCGCCAGATAATCGGACAGCACGCGCAGCGACGCGGCCGTGCGGCTCATCTCCTGCATCGCGTCCTCGGTCGATTGCTGCAACGACGAGTCGGGCTGCAGCGCCGCGTTCGCGGAATCGAGCGTGGATTGCGCGGACGACAACGTATCGCGCGCCTTCGGCACGACGTCTTTATTGAGCTGCGACAGCATCGAATTGGTCGTACGCAGCGTCGTGCGCACATCGTTGCCGATCGCCTCGACCGGGAAGTTGTTGAGCTTGCTCAACAGCCGCGTGACGGAGTCCTGCAACGACTGCAGCGTACGCGGAATCGCGGGCAATTCCGGCGGCGACTTGCTCCAGTCGATGCTGGCCTTCGGCGCGTCCGGGAAATAATCGAGCGCGAGATAGAGCTGCCCGGTCAGCGGATTGCCGCTTCTCAACTGGAAGCGGAAACCGTGTTCGACCAGGTAGTTCGCCATCCCGCGCGGGTCGTCGGTGATTCTGCCGCCGGCCGGCCCGCTCTGGCCCGCCTGGTAGCGCGACGTGAAGCGCTGCGGATAGATCTGGATGGCGACCGGAATGCTGAAGCGGCGGGTCGCAGGGTCAAAGCGCGTATAGATCGCCGTCACTTCGCCGATCACGACCCCGCGGAAATCGATCGGCGCGCCGACCGTCAGCCCGCGCACCGAGTCGGAGAAGTCGACGATATACCGGTCGACGATCGTGTCGTGCTGCTGCATCGCGTCGGCGCGCGTCGCGTATAGCTCGAAGTGCGTATTGGCCGCCGCGACGTTCTCTTCGCGCGAATCGGGCGGCGACTCGAACGCGACCCCGCCGATGATGATCGATACGATCGACTGCGTTTCGACCCGCACGCCGCCGGTATCGAACGACATGTCGACACCGCTCGCGTGCCAGAAGCGCGTGTCGGTTCTGACGAAGCGGTCGTACGGCGCGTTGATGAACACCTTCAGCGTGACGCCCCGGCCATCCGGATCGAGCTGGTATGACGCGACCTGGCCCACCCGCAGCCTGCGGAAATAGATCGGCGTGCCCACGTCGAGCGAACCGAGCCCCGCTCCCTTCAAGGTAAATTCGCGGCCCGGCACGTCGCTCGCGAATACCGGCGGCTCCTCCAGCCCGACGAAATCGCGCCGCGCTTTGGGCGCACTTCCGACGTCGACGTCGATATACGAGCCGGACAGCAGCGTGCCGAGGCCCGACACAGTGCCGCCGGAAATGCGCGGACGCACGACCCAGAAGCGCGTGTTGTCGACCATCAGATTCGCGGCGTCGCGGCTCACTTCGGCCTTCGCGACCACGCGCTTGTGATCGCGCGACAGCGATACGCTGTCCACCACGCCGATATCGACATCCTTGAACTTGATCTTGGTCTTGCCCGCCTCGAGTCCTTCGCCGGTCTTGAAGGTGATGCTGATCTGCTCGCCGCGCTCCAGCACCGCTTTGACCGCGAGCCAGCCGCCCACCAGGATCGCGACGATCGGCACCAGCCACACCAGTTGCATGCGCCAGCGCGAGTGCGGCACCGGCTGCGCGGCCGGCAGATCCGGATCTTCATTGGGCGCGGACATGGTTCTTCTCCAGTGCGTCCCAGATCAGACGCGGATCGAACGCCATCGCGGCGAGCAAGGTCAGCACCACCACCGCGCCGAATGCGATCGACGCGGGTCCCGCCTTGATCGTCGCCAGCGCCTGGAATTGCACCAGCGCAACGAGCATCGTGATCACGTAGATATCGAGCATCGACCAGCGGCCGACCAGCTCGATCACGCGATAGACGCTGGTGCGCTGTCCCGGCAGCCATTGCGAACGAAGCTGCGTGGACACGGCCAGATACGCGAGACCGATGATCTTCAGCATCGGCACCGCGATGCTCGCGATAAACACCAGCACCGCGAGCAGCCACGAGCCGGACACCCACAGATAGACGACGCCGCTCATGATGGTGTCCTTCTGGCTGCCGAACAGCGAACTCGTATCCATCACGGGCAGCACGTTGGCCGGAATGTAGAGCACCATCGCGGCGACCAGATAGGCCCACGTGCGCGACAGGCTCGCCGGCTTGCGCAGATGCAACGGCGCGTGACAGCGCGGGCAGCTATGCTTGCCGCCACTGGCCGGCGGGCGGCTCAGCAGCCCGCACTCCTCGCACAGCGCGAGTCCGTGCGCGGCCGCCGTGAGCGCGCCGTGGCGCCGCCGCAGCGGCGGCATCCGCCACGCGCCGGCGTTGTGCCGCCGCTCGGTGATGCGCGCCCATGCTTCGCGCGGATCGAACGCGGCCGACGCCGCCGCCAGCAGCAGCATCAACGCGATAAACGACCACAGCGCGGTGCCGGGCACCACCTTCGCGATATGCGCGAGCTTGACGAGCGCGACCAGCAGCCCAAGGATCAGCACCTCGGTCATCCCCCATGGCCGCGCCAGTTGAAACAGCCGAAAACCAGCGGCCGCGCGCCACGGCACCCGGCCAAAGCGCAGCGGCAGCAGCAGCCACAGCATCGCGACGATCTGCAGCACCGGCGTGACGATCGTCGTCAGCGCGACCAGCAGCGCGAGCGGCCAGGTGCCGTGTTCGTACAGTAAGCGCACCGCGCCGGCGAGCGTCGTTTGCACCAGATTGCCGTTCAACGACAGCCCGACGATCGGATACAGGTTCGAGATCACCAGCAGCACGGCCGACGCTACCGTGAACGCGAGCGCGTACTCGGGACCGTTCGGGCGCGAGCGTCTCAGCTCGGCATGGCAACGGCGGCAACGCAGCGTACTGCCGACCGCGAGCGGCGCGCCGAACTGCAGCAGATCG
>NZ_DASXHN010000303.1:0-12933 GCF_036488505.1 Paraburkholderia sp.
AGCCGTGCTGCTGCGTGTGCGTGTCGATCATGAACTGCGCGAGCGCGCGATGCAGCCGCGCAATCTGTCCGCGCAGCAGCGTGAAACGCGCGCCCGAGAGCTTCGCGCCGGTCTCGAAATCGAGGCCGAGCGGCGCCCCGACGTCGACGTGATCTTTCACCTCGAAGTCGAACTGACGCGGCGTGCCCCAGCGGCGCACCTCGACGTTGTCCGCTTCCTCGCGGCCGACGGGCACGCTCTCGTGCGGCAGATTCGGCACGCCGAGCAGCAGATCCGACAGACGCTTCTGGATCTCGTCGAGCTTCAGCGCCGACGCCTTCATTTCGTCGCCGATACCGCTGACCTCGGCCATCACCGCCGACGTGTCTTCGCCGCGCCCTTTCATCGCGCCGATCTGCTTGGACAGGCTGTTGCGGCGCGCCTGCATTTCTTCGGTACGGGTCTGGGTATCGCGGCGTTCCGCTTCGAGCGCGGTGAAGGCCGCGACGTCGAGGGTATAGCCGCGGTCGGCGAGGCGCTTCGCGACGCCGTCGAGGTCTTTGCGCAGCAGCTGGATGTCGAGCATGGAAGGGGCGGGTGTTCGTTGTATGAAAGCGCGATTTTAGCGCACCGGCGCGCCGCCAAAGCTCAGCCCTTCTTGGGCTGGTTCGCCGCGCGCCACTGCGTATCCATCTCGGCGAGCCGCGCCAGCTTCTCGCCGATCTTGCCTTCGAGCCCGCGCGGCGTCGGCGCGTACCAGTGCGGCTCGCGCATCCCGTCCGGCAGGTACGTCTCGCCAGCCGCGTACGCATCCGGCTCGTCGTGCGCATAGCGGTAGTCGTGGCCGTAGCCGAGTTCCTTCATCAACTTCGTCGGCGCGTTGCGCAGATGCACCGGCACCGCGCGCGACTGGTCCTTGCCGACGAAGCGCCGCGCCTCGTTGTACGCGTGGTATCCCGCGTTCGATTTCGGCGCGACCGCAAGGTAAATGATGGCCTGCGCCAGCGCGAGTTCGCCTTCGGGCGAGCCGAGGCGCTCGTAGGTCTCGGCGGCATCGAGCGTGATACGCGCGGCGCGCGGGTCGGCGAGGCCGATGTCTTCCCACGCCATCCGTACGATACGGCGCGCGAGGTAACGCGGGTCCGCGCCGCCGTCGAGCATCCGGCAGAACCAGTACAACGCGCCGTCCGGGTTGCTGCCGCGCACCGATTTATGCAGCGCGCTGATCTGGTCGTAGAACGCGTCGCCGCCCTTGTCGAAGCGGCGCAGGTTTTCGGCAAGCGCGCTGCCAAGCAGCGTGCCGTCGATGTCGGTGGTTTGTTGCTGCGCGGCCGCGCGCGCGACGATTTCGAGGTTGTTCAGCAGCTTGCGGCCGTCGCCGTCGGCGGATCCGATCAGCGCGGCGCGTGCTTCGTCGGTGAACGTGAGGCCGCCGAGTTCCTGTTGCGCGCGTTCGAGCAGTTCGCGCTGCTCGTCGTCGGTGAGACTCTTGAGCACGTAGACCGCCGCGCGCGACAACAATGCGCTATTTACCTCGAACGACGGATTCTCGGTCGTCGCGCCGACGAACACGAACAGGCCCGACTCGACGTGCGGCAAGAATGCGTCTTGCTGGCTCTTGTTGAAGCGATGCACTTCGTCGACGAACACCAGCGTCTGATGACCGTTCGCGCGATGGATCTGCGCGGTCTCGACCGCCTCGCGAATATCCTTCACGCCGGACAACACCGCCGACAGCGCGATGAACTGCGCGTGAAATGCATCGGCCATCAGCCGCGCGAGCGTGGTCTTGCCGACGCCGGGCGGCCCCCAGAGGATCATCGAATGGGCTTCGCCGGATTCGAACGCGACCCTGAGCGGCTTGTTCGGGCCGAGCAGGTGCTTCTGGCCGATCACTTCGTCGATATTGCGCGGCCGCAGGCGTTCGGCGAGCGGAACATTGGCACGGGTTTCTTCAAACATGACGTTTTGGGGATAATCTCGGCTTTTCCGGTGATTCGCGGGCGCCGCGGGGGAACGCGGCGGGCGGCCGGACGATGGCAAAGCGTTGCGGGCGAAGGCGAGGCACAGGCAAAGCCCAGGTGAAGGCGCGGGCAACGTCCTGCATTATGACAGTGACCGCGCGCGGATGATCGCCGCACGCTGCTGGCGGGGCGCGCGTTGTCCCATAACGGCTGCACCGCGCGGACGCGGAAAACCCTCGGCGAGAAGCCGTGGCAACGCGTCGTGGCTGTGTAGCCGGCCTCAAGGTCCACAGCAAAGACTCACAGCAACACCAACAGGAACGACATCAGATGGCACAAGATTCAGTCGCCGGCGAAACCGGCTCCACCTACGCGCCGCTCACGCCGGTGCCCGAAGCGCGGCGCGCGTTTCGCACCGGCGACGCGTTCGCGCTCTGGTTCTCCCTCGGCATCGGTCTGCTCGTCGCGCAGGCGGGCGCGCTGCTGGTGCCGGGGCTGTCGCTGCCGCACGCGCTCGTCGCGATCGTGCTCGGCAGCGTAATCGGCGTGCTGCTGCTCGCGCTCGCGGGCGTGATCGGCACGGACACCGGGCTCGCGGCGATGTCGTCGCTGCGTCCGACGCTCGGCGTGCGCGGCGCGTCTGTGCCGGCGGTGCTGAACATGGTCCAACTGGTCGGCTGGGGCTCGTTCGAGGTGATCGTGATGCGCGATTCCGCCGACGCACTCGCGAAGCAGGCGTTCGGCCTGTCGATGCCGCTGGTGTGGACCGTAATCTTCGGCGTGCTCGCGACGCTGCTCGCGATCAGCGGTCCGCTGTCGTTCGTGCGGCGCTTTCTGCGCACCTGGGGCATCTGGCTGCTGCTCGCCGGCGCGCTATGGCTCACGTGGAACCTGCTCGCACGCCACAACCTGGCGGACATGATGCGTCGTCCGGGCACCGGCGAGATGCCGTTCGGCGGCGCGGTCGACCTCGTGGTTGCGATGCCGCTGTCGTGGCTGCCGCTGATCGCCGACTACACCCGCTTCGGCCGCCGCGCGGGCGAGACGTTCCGCGGCACGCTCGCGGGCTACGGCATCGCGAACGTCTGGTTCTACGCGATCGGCGCGATCTACGGTCTTGCGGCAGGCGGCGGCGATGCGCTATTGACCGGCGCGCTCGCCCAGGCCGGCGGCGGTCTCGCACTGCTGCTGATCCTGATCGACGAAATCGACAACGCATTCGCCGACATTCACTCGGCCGCGGTTTCGACCGGCACGTTCTGGACACGCGCGAGCGTGCCGCTGCTGTCGGCGGGATTCGGCGCGCTGTGCACGCTGATCGCACTGGTCGTGCCGATGGCGAAGTATCAGAACTTCCTGCTGCTGATCGGCTCGGTATTCGCGCCGCTGTTCGGCGTGGTGCTGATGGATCACTTCGTCGTGCGCAAGCGCCGCATCGAAGCGGCCGTGCTCGCCGACGTGCGCGGCCGCTATGGCTTCTCGGGCGGCTGGCATCTGAGCGCTTTCATCGCATGGGCGATCGGCATCGCCGCATATCAGGTGATCAACCAATGGCTGCCGAATCTCGGCGCGACGCTGCCTTCGCTCGCGATCGGCGCGGTGTGCTACTTCGCGTTCGTGTCGGCGCGCAAGACCGCGTATGCGTGAGTGCCTCGAAAGGCACTTCGCGCGAGCGACAGGTTGGCCGACGCAGGTCGGCCGACGCAGCCGTCGGCGCTTCACGCGCGTTGTGCTTTATTTGCGGGATTTTCGAGCCAGCTTTAATCCGGCTCACGCGCTAGTTCGCGGAGGGTCGATATTGCTGGCGCAGGACGCTGTGGATCGCATTTCACTCGCTCGTTGAAGCGATTGACCGCTTATTTTTTCGCCGCTTTACGCGTACGGGACTCGACCTTCCGGCAAAGGTCCGTGAGCAGCCACCGTGCGACGGTCTCTGGACGGTTCGGCGCGTACAACGCGAATTTCGTCTCGTTTTCGAAATGGACAACGACGGAGCCCGTCATCACGCGGTAGGTGCCCACATAGTTGACGCCGTCCAACTGCACGCTTAACGGGTGCGTGGTTTCGTATTCTGCAAAAGCCAAGATAAAGGGAAATGTCTCAGGGGAATCGCCCTATTGTCGCCGTAGTGCTTTTGGAAAACAAAATAATATGCAGTCAGTTGCATATTCGATTTGTCACCGCTCCCACGCGCTGGACATTTCGCCGCAAAACCGGTCGCGATAACAAACCGATTCGCTTTTATTGGCGCTCATATGCGACCGAGCGACCGTGCGCGAAACGCGCGAGCGCACGATTGCCCTCCCGATGCGCTTCAGCCTCATCGTCAAAGGTTTCCTCGCTGTACGCGACGACCTTGAAGCCGCTGCCACCCGCCCGAGGAACGGTGATACCCCAGTGCCAGCCGCCTTCCTGCTCGAAAACATGCAGCGACGGGGAAAAACCTGGATCCTTTACTGAAGACAAGTTCATGACATGCCTCACCCTTCCAAACATTCGAAGCAATACTGACTTCGACCAGTGTAGGCGCTATTTTGTTGCGACGCAGCAAAAAATTGTCAACCCGTGCAGATGCACGCCTGAAACGTTTCGGAACGCTTACACCGACCCAACGCCATTCACAATGCCTGCTTTGCAGTCTCGCACTAATCGATCATGCCTGCTCAAACAGCCGGCATCCGTCATGGCACCCGCCGTCGCCCACGACAGCCCTCGGACAACCGGCTTTGCAGCCGGCCGCGTCCTGCGCCCTTTCGCCAGCAACAATCACCGCTAGCCGTTGATCACATCCGCGCCCTTTGGCACCGTGAACTTGAATGTGTCGGCCGGCAGCGGCGGGTTCTTCTGAATATTCGAGAACGTCAGCAACGTTACGTTGCCGAATACGTCGTGCAATTCCATCGCTTCGAGATTGCCGTCCTTGAAGCCAATGCCGACACGCTGGAATTGCGTGTCCTTCGCCTTGGGCGTCAGTTCGAGCCAGTCGATGCCGGCCTTCACGCCAGCGTCGTGCAACGTGAAGTTCTTGTCTAGATCGTTACTGCCGAACAGGATCGCGGCCGGGCTCGCGCCCAGCGCGTTGCCGAGGGTACGCACCGTCACCTGGTTCAGATCCTTGTCGTACACGTAGAGCTTGTCGCCGTCCGCCTGCAACAGCTGCGCGTACGGTTTCTCGTATTGCCAGATGAACTTGCCGGGCCGCGCGAACGTAAACGAACCGCTCGACGTGGCCGGCTTGCTCGTGCCCGCGGTGGGCAGCGCGCCGCTCGCGCCTTGCGCCTTGCTGGGCGCGCGCACTTCCTGCTGTACGAAGGTGCCGCGCGCCGAATGAACCTGCGCGACGAATGCCTTCAGTTGCTCGGTGCCGCTCGCGAATGCGTGCGAGGCGATCAGCAGTGACGCGCCTATCGCGATGCTGCCGGCGCCGTGCATGAGACGGCGCACGAGCTGATCAAGCCCGCCAGATTGACGCTTTCGAGCATCCTGTGCGAATGCGTGCATGGGGTTCCTCCGTTGATTGGATGCGTTGATTGGATGCGTTGATTGGATGCGGTGAAGGGCTGCGCCTGGGCAACATGCTTCGTGCGGGAACAGCGAGCCGCCTGATCAGCGTCGCACGGCGCCCCGAAAGGTCGCGCGGCTTTGGCGCGACCCGGTGGCAGCAGAGGTATGCGGCTTATTCCGTTTCGCGCGCCGGCGCCAGAATCTCGCGATTGCCGTTCGACGACATCGCCGACACCACGCCCGAATTCTCCATCTGTTCGAGCAGACGCGCCGCACGGTTATAGCCGATGCGCAGGTGCCGCTGCACCAGCGAAATCGACGCACGGCGGTTCTTCAGGACCACGTCGACCGCCTGATCGTATAGCGGATCCGACTCGCCGTCGGTCGTGCCGGTTCCCGGCGTGCCTTCGTCGCCCTCGCCGCCGACGCCGCCTTCGAGAATGCCCTCGATGTAGTTCGGCTCGCCCTGCTCCTTGAGCTTGTCGACGACGCGATGCACTTCGTCATCCGACACGAACGCGCCATGCACGCGCACCGGCAGCCCGCTGCCCGGCGGCAGATACAGCATGTCGCCCATGCCGAGCAGCGATTCCGCGCCCTGCTGGTCGAGAATCGTGCGCGAGTCGATTTTCGACGACACCTGGAACGCCATGCGCGTCGGCACGTTGGCCTTGATGAGGCCGGTGATCACATCGACCGACGGACGCTGGGTCGCGAGAATCAGGTGGATGCCGGCCGCGCGAGCCTTCTGCGCGATCCGCGCGATCAGTTCCTCGACCTTCTTGCCGACCACCATCATCAGGTCGGCCAGTTCGTCGATCACGACCACGATGTTGGGCAGGCGCGTGAGTGGTTCAGGATCGTCGGGCGTCAGGCTGAACGGATTGGGCAGCTTCTCCTCGCGCTTGGCCGCATCGTCGATCTTGTTGTTGTAGCCGGCGAGGTTGCGCACGCCGAGCTTGCTCATCAGCTTGTAGCGGCGCTCCATCTCGGCGACCGCCCAATTCAGCGCATGACCCGCCTGGCGCATGTCGGTGACGACCGGACACAGCAGATGCGGAATCCCTTCGTAGACACTCATTTCGAGCATCTTCGGATCGATCAGGATCATGCGCACCTGCTCGGCGCTCGCTTTGTACAGCAGCGACAGGATCATCGCGTTGATACCGACCGACTTGCCCGAACCGGTCGTGCCCGCGACGAGCAGGTGCGGCATCTTCGCGAGGTCCGCGCACACCGGCTTGCCGCCGATGTCCTTGCCGAGACCCATCGTGAGAGGCGACGCGGCATCCACGTACACGGCCGAGCCGAGAATCTCGGACAGGCTCACCGTCTGGCGCCGCTGGTTCGGCAGCTCGAGCGCCATGAAGTTCTTGCCCGGAATCGTTTCGACCACGCGGATCGACACGAGCGACAGCGACCGCGCGAGGTCCTTCGCGAGATTGACGATCTGGCTGCCCTTCACGCCGGTAGCCGGCTCGATTTCGTAGCGCGTGACGACCGGGCCCGGATACGCGGCGACCACGCTGACATCGACGCCGAAGTCCTTCAGCTTTTTCTCGATCAGACGCGACGTGAATTCGAGCGTGTCGGCCGAAATGGTTTCCTGCGTGGCGGGCGCGGGATCGAGCAGCGAGATCGGCGGCAACGTGGAGTCGCCCGGCAGATCGGTAAAGAGCGGCACCTGCCGTTCCTTCTCGACGCGTTCCGACTTCACCGGCGTGACGACCGGCGGCACGATCACCACGGGCTCGTGTTCCTCGATGCGCACGCGGCCCTTCTCGACCTTGCCCTCGCGCTTGACCGCGGCGGCTTCGCCAAGCTTGCGGTCGCGTCCGGCCTCGCGGCGCAGCTTCGCGAACGTGACCGCGGAAATGATCGACTCGCCGACCCTTTCCGCGACCGACAGCCACGAAAAGCGGAAATACAGCGACAGCCCGATGGCCAGTCCGAGCAGCAGCGCGAGCGTGCCGCCCGTAAAACCGAATGCGTGCGACACGCCACGCGCGACCGCCTCGCCGATGACGCCGCCCGGCGCGCGCGGCAACTGCACTTTGAGCGACCACATGCGCAATGCCTCGATGCCGTTGCACGACAGCAGCACGAGCAGAAACGCGAACGCGTCCGCAAGCCAGCTGACGCCGCGCGGCGCGTCGTCGTCCTGCGCGTCTTGCTGGCCGGTGATGCGCTTGTAGTTTGCGGAGATATGGCGGCCGAGCAGCACGATCCACCAGTAGGCGGACAGGCCGAACAGCAGCAGCAGGATATCGGACGTCCACGCGCCGACGCGGCCCGCCCAGTTGGAGATATGGTCGACCTGCGCGGCGTGCGTCCAGCTCGGGTCGTGCCTGCTGTAGCTGACGAGCGACATCAGCAGGAACACGCCGAGCGCGACCTGCAGAATCCAGCGGATTTCGGTGAAAAGGCGCGACATGCGGTGCGGCAATGCCTGCGCGGTCGCGGAATAAGGAGCTTTTGCCATTGATCCTGTTCTGGGGTAGCCGGTTCAGGCTGAACTGCCGCCGGGAGCGGGACCGAGCGTTGCCGCGCGCGGCTGCGGGCTCGTCTCCCGGCTACCGGAAACTTCTATCCGGCCTATTGTAAACGCTGCGCCTCGCGCAAGGCTGTAAATGACGGTAACTTGGCTGCTAACCGCGCGAGCGTCACGGCAGCGCGCGCCGCCACGCTATCGCGGCGATCGGAAAGCTTGATGGCGCAGCCGCGCGCCCCGCCCTTTATAATGCCGCACTGACACCCATCTACTGTTTCAGCTCAAAAACGCACGGCCTCGCAACGGCGAGCCGCGCGCCGTACAAGGATTCCATCATGCCCGCAACTGCAACGAAACACGCCAAGGTTCTGATTCTCGGTTCCGGTCCGGCCGGATACACGGCGGCGGTCTACGCGGCACGCGCCAACCTGTCGCCGGTACTCGTCACGGGTCTCGCGCAAGGCGGCCAGCTGATGACCACGACCGACGTCGAGAACTGGCCGGCGGACCCGAACGGCGTGCAAGGCCCGGAACTGATGGCGCGCTTTCTCGAGCACGCCGAGCGCTTCAACACCGAAATCATCTTCGACCATATCCACACGGCAAGGCTGGATGAAAAGCCGATTCGTCTGATCGGCGACTCCGGCGAATACACGTGCGATTCGCTGATCATCTCGACCGGCGCGTCGGCGCAGTACCTCGGCCTGCCGTCGGAAGAAGCGTTCATGGGCAAGGGTGTGTCGGCCTGTGCGACCTGCGACGGCTTTTTCTACAAGCAGCAGCATGTGGCCGTGGTCGGCGGCGGCAATACCGCTGTCGAAGAGGCGCTGTATCTGTCTGGCATCGCGAAAAAAGTGACCGTGATCCATCGCCGCGACAAGTTCCGGGCCGAGCCGATCCTGATCGATCGCCTGCTCGCGAAGGAAAAGGAAGGCATCGTCGAGATCAAGTGGAACTACACGCTCGACGAAGTGACCGGCGACCAGTCCGGCGTGACCGGCCTGCGCATCAAGCACACGCAGACCGGCGAAACCACCGACATCGCGCTGCAGGGCCTGTTCGTCGCGATCGGCCACAAGCCGAACACGGACATCTTCGCGGGCCAGCTCGAGATGAAGAACGGCTACATCATCACGAAGGGCGGCCTGAACGGTTTCGCGACCGCGACCAGCGTGCCCGGCGTGTTCGCCGCCGGCGACGTGCAGGATCACGTGTACCGTCAGGCGATCACCAGCGCGGGCACCGGCTGCATGGCCGCGCTCGATGCACAGCGCTACCTCGAGACCATCAACGAGATGGCCGGCGAGCACGCGATGAGCCAGGAAGCGGAGCGCTGATCGCGCGCGCGCTCGCGACGTCAGGTCGCGACGGCGGGCGCGACGGTAAAATGACGGCGGCGCGAAGCCCGGCTGTTCGCTTGACCCGCAAGGCCGCGGCTGCAAAGCCGGCGGCCTTTTTGTTTGCTGGGTGGCCAACCCCGTACGACCGATCGACCTTCCCGCATGCATTGCCGATATGCCGAAGAATCAGCCCCATCCGAACGAACCGAAACGCCCACGTGCCGCAGCGCGGTCCGCGCCTGAAGCGGCAGCGCCCGCCGTCGCGCCGAAGCTCGAGCGCGCGAGCGGACTCGCCGCCCTCGGTGCGTTGCGCGACGCGCTAAAGGGCGATGCGCAGCGGCGCGAGCGCGAACAGGCGGCCGCGCAGGCAGTCCGGCGTGAAGCGGCGGCCGACGCCGATCTGTTCCGCCGTGAAATCGGCGAAGTCGCGCCGCTTGCGGTGCCGCCGCGCGCGACGCTCACGCGCAATCCGCCACCCCCGCTGCCGGTGCAAACGCTGCTCGACGAAGAAGCGGTGCTGCACGAATCGATTTCCGACGAGTTCGATCCCGAAGTGCTGCTCGAAACCGACGAAACGCTGTCGTACTGCCGCCCCGGCGTGAGCCGCGACGTCGTGCGCAAGCTGCGGCGCGGCGACTGGATCGTGCAGGCCCAGATCGACCTCCACGGAATGCGGCGTGAGGAAGCGCGCGAGGCGCTCGCGGAATTCATCCGCGAGTCGGTGAAGCGCGGTTTGCGGTGTTTGCGCGTGATTCACGGCAAGGGTTTGGGATCGATCGGCAAGGAACCGGTATTGAAGGGCAAGGTGCGCGCGTGGCTCGTGCAGAAGTCCGAGGTCATCGCGTTCTGTCAGGCGCGCCCGCACGACGGTGGAGCGGGTGCCGTAGTCGTGCTGTTGCAGCCGGGGGCGTTGCCCGCGCATGGAGTGCAGGCGAAGGGGTGACGAGGCTGCGCGCGATCACCGCCGCACCCGCATTGCGATCTGTCGATTTTCGCCGCCGCTGTTCGTCGTTGGATAAACGGCCATGGTGGCCGTCGTTGCGCCGCGGGCGCACTCCGCAAACGTCAAAGGTGATCGCGATGTCCCTGCAGCTCTATGCCCACCCGTTCTCGTCCTACTGCCAGAAGGCCCTGATCGCGCTCTACGAAAACGGCACACCGTTCCAGATGCGTGTGCTCGCGCACGACAACCCGCAACTGATGGCCGAGTTCGCCGCGTTGTGGCCGATCAAGCGCTTTCCGGTGCTGGTCGACGGCGCCCGCACGGTCGTCGAGGCGAGCATCATCATCGAGTATCTGGGTCTGCACTATCCGGGGCCCGTCGCGCTATTGCCGGCCGACGCGCGGGCCGCGCTCGACGTGCGCATGATGGACCGCTTCTTCGACAACTATGTTTCGACGCCGCAGCAACGCATCGTCTACGACAGCCTGCGCGCCGCCACCGAGCGGGACCCGCGCGGCGTCGCGGATGCGCGCGCGATGCTGGACACCTCGTACGCGTGGCTCGATACGCTGATGGCAGAGCGCCAATGGGCGGCGGGCGACACCTTCAGCCTGGCCGACTGCGCGGCCGCGCCAGCGCTGTTCTACGCCGACTGGACGCATCCGATCGACCCGGCCTTCGCACACGTGCGCGCATACCGGCAACGGCTGCTGGCGCGGCCGTCTTTCGCGCGCGCGGTCGACGAGGCGCGGCCGTACCGGCCGCTCTTTCCGCTCGGCGCACCGGACCGGGACTGAACGGCGCGCGAGCCGCAGGACATAACAGCTCAACAAACCCAACAAGCGGGTAGCGGGCGGCTGCGCCCGCCTTGAGACAAGCGATTTTCCTCGCTGTAGACTTCACCCCGCAAGCCTGCTCCCCCCGGCTCACCACCCATAAGGCAAACCATGGACCGTTTCGAAGCGATGGAGATATTTACGCGTGTGGTGGAAGCAAACAGCTTCACCAAAGTATCCGAATCGCTCGACCTGCCGCGCGCGAAGGTCAGCCGCACGATCCAGGCGCTCGAGGAACACGTCGGCGTGCGGCTCCTGAACCGCTCGACGCGCCAGGTCAGTGTGACGGAAGACGGCGCGGCGTTCTACGAACGCTGCGTGACGATTCTCGCCGAGGTCGCCGATGCGGAGTCGTCGCTATCGAACAAGCGCGAAAACCCGGCCGGCACGATCCGCGTGGATACATCGGGCACGCTTGCGCGCGCGCTGCTTCTGCCCGCGCTCGACGATTTCTACCGCCAGTATCCGCAGATCGACGTGCGCCTTGGTCTGGCCGATCGCAACATTGATTTGATCCAGGACGGCGTCGATTGCGTGATCCGCATGGGCACGCCGGAAGAATCGAGCCTCGTTGCGCGGCGTATCGGCCTCGCGCGGATCGTCACGTGCGCATCGCCGGCGTATCTGGAAAAGTTCGGCACCCCGGCTACGCTGGAAGAACTCGCCGGGCATCGGGCGGTGAACTACGTGTCCGCGCGCACCGGCAAGACGTTCCCGTTCGAATACGAGGTCAACGGCGAGATCGAGCGGGTGCAGATGAAGAGCACGCTCGCGGTCAACGACGGCTCGGTGTACATCGGCGCGGCCGTGCTCGGCCACGGCATCATCCAGCCGTCGCGTTTCATGGTCGCCGAACTGATCGAGCAAGGGGCGTTGCAGGAGATTCTCGGTCATTACACGAGCCCCGGCACGCCGTTGTCGGTTCTGTACGCGCATCGCCGCAATCTGAGTTCGCGACTGCGCGCGTTCATCGAATGGGTCAGCGAGCTCGCGCGCAGCAATCCGGATCTGCGTGTGCCGGAGGCGGCGTAACCGGTTCGCGGTTTCAGCCGTCGCGGCAAAAAACAAGCCCCATGCGCGATGCCACGCATGGGGCTGTTCGTTTGCGAAGCGACGGATCTAACGCTTACGCAATCCGCTCTTCATTGCTCGGATCAAACAGCACTGCCTTCGACGCATCGAACAACAGCGTCGTGTTCATCATCGGCTGCGGGTTCGAGGCCGGATGCACGCGGCTCACCACGCGCTTGCCGTTGATCTGAGCGAACACCAGCGTATCCGGACCGGTCGGCTCGATCACGTCGACCTTCACTTCGATCTGCTGCAGTTGCGAATTGTCGCCATGCGCGCCGCGCGCGTCGGTGATGCGCTCCGGACGCAGCCCGAGAACCACGTTCGCGCCGATGTGCGAGCGCACTTTCGACGACTCGAACGGCAGGATCAGCACCTTGCGCGCGACGCCCGTATCGAGTTCGATGCCGACGCCCGTGCCCTGCTCGACCAGCTTGCCTTCGATGAAGTTCATCGGCGGCGCGCCGATGAAGCCCGCGACGAACAGGTTCGACGGCGAATCGTAGATATCCTGCGGCGCGCCGAACTGCTGGACGATGCCGTCCTTCATCACCGCGATGCGGTCGCCGAGCGTCATCGCTTCGATCTGGTCGTGCGTCACGTAGACGATCGTCGTGCCCAGGCGCTGATGCAGCAGCTTGATTTCCGAGCGCATCTCGATGCGCAGTTTCGCGTCGAGGTTCGACAGCGGCTCGTCGAACAGGAACATCACCGGATCGCGCGCGAGAGCGCGGCCCATCGCGACGCGTTGACGCTGGCCGCCCGACAGTTGACCCGGCTTGCGGTCGAGCAGATGCGTGATCTG
>NZ_DASXHN010000346.1:0-8349 GCF_036488505.1 Paraburkholderia sp.
AACCACTATGCACGATTCGTGCACAAAGAGCGTCCTGATGAATAGCGGCCCGTCCCCCGATCTCGGCGACCTGCGCGTGTTCTGTGAAGTCGCGCGCAAGTGCAGTTTCAGCGCGGCGGCCGAAGCGCTGTCGGTGTCGGCGGCCTACGTGAGCAAGCGCATCAACGTGCTCGAGACGACGCTAGGCACGCGCCTGCTGCATCGCTCGACGCGCCGCGTCGCGATCACCGAAGCAGGCGAGCGGGTGTATACGTGGGCCGAAAAGATTCTCGACGACGTCGACCAGCTGGTCGAAGACGTGTCGACCACGCGTCGCATTCCGGGCGGCAAGCTGCGCATTTCGAGCAGCTTCGGCTTCGGCCGGCGCTTCGTCGCGCCGGCGCTCGCGCGTTTCACCGAACGCTATCCGCAACTGGGCGTGCGGCTCGATCTGTTCGACCGCCTCGTCGATGTCGGCGGCGAGGGCTTCGACCTCGATATCCGCATCGGCGACGAGATCGCGCCGCATCTGATCGCGCGGCGGCTCGCGTCGAATCACCGCGTGCTGTGCGCGTCGCCCGACTATCTCGCGCGGCACGGCACCCCGCGGCAACTCGCCGATCTGTCGTCGCACGCGTGCCTGGTCATCAAGGAGCGCGATCATCCGTTCGGTTTGTGGCGGCTCACGGTGCGCGGCGAAGCGGCGTCGATCAAGGTCACCGGCCCGCTGTCGACCAATCACGGCGAAGTCGCCGTGCAATGGGCGCTCGCCGGACGCGGGATCGTATTGCGTTCGTTGTGGGACGTGCAGGCGCTGATCGGCAGCGGCCAGTTGCGCCAACTGCTGCCGGAGGTTACGCAGCCGGCGAACGTGTGGGCGGTGTATCCGGAGCGGCTTGCGCAGTCGGCGAAGGTGCGGGTATGCGTGGATTTTCTCAGCGATGAATTCGCGCGGCTCGATACCGCGCAGGCGGCGGGATGATCGCAACGAGCGATGGGGAAAGCCACGCAACACGACGCAGCGCGCGGCAGCATGCGCGCATTGCCATGACCTAACGCGCCGCGTTCAGCTTGCGCCACAACGTCGTCTTACTGATGCCGAGCGCCGCGCACACCGCGTCGCGATCGCCGTCATGAGCCGCGAGCGCTGCGCGGATCTGATCGGCTTCCACATGACGGCTGCGCTCGCGCAACGTGAGCGCGGCGGGTTTCGCGCGGGCGGCGGGCTCGACGATTTCCGGCGCGACCGCGCGCAGCATGTCGCGCGTGACGATGGCCGCGTCTTCGCGGGGGTCTGCCGCCAGCGTGATCGTATCGGCATGCGGATCCGCCTCGACATCCGCCAGCTCCACCGCGATGCGCTCGATCACGTTCTGCAACTCGCGCACGTTTCCCGGCCATGCATAGCGCCGCAACGATGCACCAAGACCCGCGAGCATCCGTGCGGCGGCTTGCGCGTCGGGCACGCGCGCGGCGAGTCTCGGCTCGCGCGCGGCGGCCTGGCGCAATAGCTCGGCCGCGAGCGGCACCAGATCGTTCGGCCGCTCGCGCAGCGGCGGCAGCGCGATGCTGAGAATATTGAGCCGGTAGTACAGATCGGCGCGAAAACCGCCAGCCGCGACGCTGTCGGTCAACGCGCGATGGGTCGCCGCGACGACGCGGATATCGACGCGCGTCGGTTCCGTCGAGCCGAGCCGCACCACCTCGCGCTCCTGCAGCACGCGCAACAGACGGCTCTGCAACGACAACGGCATCTCGCCGATTTCATCGAGAAACAGCGTGCCGCGATGCGCGACTTCGATCAGCCCCGCCTTGCCGCCCTTGCGCGCGCCGGTGAACGCGCCTTCCTCGTAGCCGAACAGTTCGCTTTCGAGCAATGCTTCCGGAAACGCGCCGCAATTGATCGCGACGAACGCGAAGTCGCGCCGCGCGCTCAGCCGATGCATGCTCTGCGCGACCATCTCCTTGCCGGTGCCGCTCTCGCCGAGAATCAGCACGGTCGCGTCCGACCTCGCATAGCGCCGCACGAGCGCGCGCACCCGTTCGATCGACTCGGACGCGCCGACGATATCGTCGAGCCGGTAGCGCGCGGTGAACTGCTGCACGCGCTGGCGCGAGCGCAGCGTGCGGTCGAGCCGTTCTACCGCGCGCGATTCCTGGAACGTCAGCACGGTGCCCGCGACCGCGCCGCTGCTCGCGAGCGGCCCACGATGCACGACGTAGCTCGCGCCGCGCACCGTGCAGAAGCTGTCGCCATCGGTATCGGGCAGGCTGCCGGCGAGATGGGGGGCGAGATCGAGCAGCGCGCGGCCGACCGCTGTCGCCGGATCGATATCGAGCACGCTCGCAAGCCGCTGATTCATCACTTCGACGCGGCCTTGCGCGTCGAGCGCGACGACGCCGTCACGCAGATGCTGCAGCAGCGTATCGAGCCGCTGGCGGCGCACGGTTTCGCGGCGCGTCGCCTGCGCGACTTCGAGCGCGGTATCGAAGCCGGTGCGCACGGAGGCGCGCGAATAGAGAAACACCGCGCCCATGCCGGCGTTCGCGGCGAGATCGGTGACGAGCCCGGGGCCGGCGACGACGTCAATGCCGCGATCGCTGAGATCGAGCACCAGGCTTTCAGCGTCCTGTGCCGACTGATATGACGCGAACGTGATGTCGAGCCCGTAGGCGGCGGTGAAGCGGCGCACTTCGTCGGGCGTGTCGCCGTGCGTGACGAGCGCGACGCGCGCCCCTTCGCGACGGGCGCGCGCGAGCGCGTGCATCATGTCGTAGCCGCTCGGGTTGATCCGCACGACTGGCACCGAGACGCGGGTCTTCAGATACGCGCCGTTCGAACCGCCGGCGATCACGACGTCGGGGCGCGCGGCGCCCGCGCTTTCGATTTCGCGCACCGCGTCTTCGAAGCCGTGCGACACGATGCGCAGTTCGGCGCGTTCGACGTATTCGCTTGCGATGTCGAAGAACAGATCGCGCAGGCGGCTGATCGAGAACGCCCAGATGCGCGGGCGTTGCGGTGGTTCGTTCAGGGGTGTGCTCAAGGCGGTCAACTCTGCGTGCGGTGCGGTACGGTGATTATGAACCCGTTCGTTGCTGATTTGAAATGGCGATTTCATTTATGAAATGAAATGTCCGGCGCGGCTCGCACGCGCTTGCGGCGCGAAGATGCGAAATCAAGGACTTAGCGCGCTTCCCCCGGCTTGGCCCGATCTTTGCAGTACGGACTGCCGTGCGAAGCTGCTCCGATACTGTGGCCGCGCCGTGGCCGGACCCATGACCGAAGCCGTGACCTAACTGAACCCATTCCTGCCTGGAACCTGGAGACAATCGATGAGCGAAGCAGACAACAGCACGCCGAACGCGGGCGCATTCAAACCTAAAAAGTCCGTCGCGCTGTCCGGCGTGACCGCGGGCAACACCGCGCTGTGCACGGTCGGCAAGACCGGCAACGATCTGCATTACCGCGGCTACGACATTCTCGACATCGCCAGCGCGTGCGAATTCGAGGAAGTCGCGTATCTGCTCGTGCACGGCAAGCTGCCCAACGAGGCCGAACTGGGCGCCTATAAAACGAAGCTGAAAGCGATGCGCGGGCTGCCCGCGAACGTGAAGGCCGTGCTCGAATGGATTCCGGCCGCCGCGCATCCGATGGACGTGATGCGCACCGGCGTATCGGCGCTCGGCACCGTGCTGCCCGAGAAGGACGACCACAACCTGGCGGGGGCGCGCGATATCGCCGACAAGCTGATGGCCTCGCTCGGCTCGATGCTGCTGTACTGGTATCACTACTCGCATAACGGCAAGCGCATCGAGGTCGAAACCGACGACGATTCGATCGGCGGCCACTTCCTGCATCTGCTGCACGGCGTTGCGCCGTCGAAGTCATGGGTCGACGCGATGCACGTGTCGCTGAACCTGTATGCGGAGCATGAATTCAACGCGTCGACGTTCACCGGCCGGGTGATCGCCGGCACGGGCTCGGACATGTATTCGGCGATCACCGGCGCGATCGGCGCGCTGCGCGGGCCGAAGCACGGCGGCGCCAACGAAGTCGCGTTCGAGATCCAGTCGCGCTACCAGACGCCCGACGAAGCGGAAGCCGATATCCGCCGCCGCGTCGAGAACAAGGAGGTGGTGATCGGCTTCGGCCACCCGGTGTACACGATCTCCGATCCGCGCAACAAGGTGATCAAGGAAGTCGCGAAGAAGCTGTCGAAGGAAGCGGGCGACACCAAGCTGTTTTCGATCGCCGAGCGGCTGGAAACGGTGATGTGGGACGCGAAGAAGATGTTTCCGAACCTCGACTGGTTCAGCGCGGTGTCGTATCACATGATGGGCGTGCCGACCGCGATGTTCACGCCGCTCTTCGTGATCGCGCGCACCGCGGGCTGGAGCGCGCACATCATCGAGCAGCGCGTCGACAACAAGATCATCCGTCCGAGCGCGAATTACACCGGACCGGACGACCTGCCGTTCGTGCCGCTGGCGAAGCGCGCTTGATCAATGCGGGCAAGCTGGATGGCGATCGATGCGGCTTTAAAGCGCCCGGCCAGTTTGATGCCGCCTGCCCGGGGCACCCGCAAACCAGCGAGCTACACTACATCCACTTTCTGACCGGTCCGCCCGTCGAGCAGCGCTCGAGAACGCGCGCCGTGCGCGACCGGCCGCCGCCGGCGTCCGCGCCGCCGGCCGATAACCGTCCTGTCCCTACGCCATGAATACTGCCAACCGCAAACGCCTTCCGGGCACCGAGCTCGACTACTTCGACACGCGCGCCGCGGTCGACGCCATCGAGCCCGGCGCCTACGACAAGCTGCCCTACACATCGCGCGTGCTCGCCGAAAATCTGGTGCGCCGCTGCGATCCGGCGACGCTCACCGCGTCGCTGAAGCAGATCATCGAGCGCAAGCGCGAACTGGACTTCCCGTGGTTTCCGGCGCGCGTCGTCTGTCACGACATCCTTGGCCAGACTGCGCTCGTCGATCTGGCCGGCCTCCGCGATGCGATTGCCGCGCAAGGCGGCGACCCGGCGCTCGTCAATCCGGTGGTGCCGACCCAGCTCGTGGTCGATCACTCGCTGGCGGTCGAGTGCGGCGGCTTCGATCCGGATGCGTTCGCGAAGAACCGCGCGATCGAGGATCGCCGCAACGAAGACCGCTTCGACTTCATCAACTGGACCAAGCGCGCGTTCCGCAATGTCGACGTGATTCCGCCGGGCAACGGCATCCTGCATCAGATCAACCTCGAACGCATGAGCCCGGTCGTGCAGGTGCAAGACGGCGTCGCGTTTCCCGATACGCTCGTCGGCACCGACTCGCATACGCCGATGGTCGATGCGCTCGGCGTGATCGCGGTGGGCGTGGGCGGCCTCGAAGCGGAGAGCGTGATGCTGGGCCGCGCGTCGTATATGCGACTGCCCGATATCGTCGGCGTCGAGCTGAGCGGCAAACCGGGCGAGGGTATTACGGCGACCGACGTCGTTTTGTCGCTGACCGAATTTTTGCGCAAGGAGAAGGTGGTCGGCGCGTATCTCGAATTTTACGGCGACGGCGCGGCGAACCTGACGTTGGGAGACCGCGCGACGATCGCCAATATGGCGCCCGAGTTCGGCGCGACGGCCGCGATGTTCTATATCGACGAGCAGACGATCCGCTATCTGACGCTCACCGGCCGCGACGACGAGCTGGTCAAACTGGTCGAGACATATGCGAAGGAAACCGGTTTGTGGGCCGACACGCTCAAGCATGCGCAATACGAACGCGTGCTCAAGTTCGATCTCGGTACAGTAGTACGCACGCTCGCCGGGCCGTCGAATCCGCATCGCCGCTTGCCGGTGTCGGAGCTGGCCGCGCGCGGCATCAGCGGCAAGGTCGAGAACGAGCCGGGGCTGATGCCGGATGGCGCGGTCATCATCGCCGCGATTACCAGTTGCACCAACACGAACAATCCGCGCAACATGATCGCGGCCGGTCTGCTAGCGCGCAATGCGAACCGGCACGGGCTCGCGCGCAAGCCGTGGGTGAAGAGCTCGCTCGCGCCGGGCTCGAAGGCAGTGACGTTGTATATGGAAGCGGCGGGGCTCCTGCCGGAGCTCGAAAAACTCGGCTTCGGCGTGGTCGCGTATGCGTGCACGTCGTGCAACGGCATGTCCGGCGCGTTGGACCCGGCGATCCAGAAGGAAGTGATCGAACGCGACCTGTATGCGACCGCGGTATTGTCGGGCAACCGCAACTTCGACGGGCGCATTCATCCGTACGCGAAGCAGGCGTTTCTCGCGTCGCCGCCACTCGTCGTCGCGTATGCGATTGCGGGCACGATCCGTTTCGATATCGAGAAGGACGTGCTCGGGCTCGATGCCGATGGCCATCCGGTGATGCTCAAAGACCTGTGGCCGTCGGATGCCGAGATCGATGCGATCGTCGCGTCGAGCGTGAAGCCCGAGCAGTTCCGCAAGGTGTATGAACCGATGTTCGCGCTCGCCGCCGAGAGCGGCGAAAAGGCGCAGCCGTTGTACGACTGGCGCGCGCAAAGCACCTATATTCGCCGTCCGCCGTATTGGGAAGGCGCGCTGGCCGGCGAACGCACGCTGAAGGGCATGCGTGCGTTGGCCGTACTCGGCGACAACATCACGACCGATCACCTGTCGCCGTCGAATGCGATCCTGGCGGACAGCGCGGCCGGCGAGTACCTGACGAAGATGGGCCTGCCGGAAGAGGACTTCAATTCCTATGCGACGCATCGTGGCGACCATTTGACCGCGCAGCGCGCGACCTTCGCGAACCCGACGTTGAAAAACGAGATGGTGCTCGAGAACGGCAACGTGAAGGCCGGTTCGTTCGCGCGCATCGAGCCCGAAGGCAAGGTCACGCGGATGTGGGAAGCGATCGAAACCTACATGCAGCGCAAGCAGCCGCTGATCGTGATCGCCGGCGCCGACTACGGCCAGGGGTCGTCGCGCGACTGGGCCGCCAAAGGGGTCCGGCTTGCCGGGACCGAAGCGATCGTCGCGGAAGGGTTCGAGCGGATTCACCGCACGAACCTGGTCGGCATGGGCGTGTTGCCGCTCGAATTCAAGCCCGGCGTGAATCGACTGACGCTCGGCATCGACGGCACCGAAACCTTCGATGTGCTCGGCGAGCGCAAGCCGCGCGCGGATCTCACGCTGGTGATTCATCGCAGCAACGGCGAGCGCGTCGACGTGCCGGTCACCTGCCGGCTCGATACGGCCGAAGAGGTGTCGATTTACGAAGCCGGCGGTGTATTGCAGCGTTTCGCGCAGGACTTTCTCGAATCGACGAAAGCGGCGGCGTGATGGCTGAAGCCGCGCGTTTACCGCGTATCTGAACAGAACAGGGCGATGCGGTTTTTCGAGCCGCATCGCCCAACTTATGACGACGTCATCTCAGGACACTTTCATGGCCCACCTACCCCAGATCAAGATTCCGGCCATCTATATGCGCGGCGGCACCAGCAAAGGCGTGTTCTTTCGCCTGCAGGACCTGCCCGCAGCGGCGCAAACACCGGGCGCCGCGCGCGACGCGCTACTGATGCGCGTGATCGGCAGCCCCGACCCGTACGGCAAGCAGATCGACGGCATGGGCGGTGCGACATCGAGCACCAGCAAAACGGTGATCATCGCGCGCAGCAGCCGGCCCGATCACGACGTCGATTACCTGTTCGGCCAGGTGTCGATCGACAACGCGTTCGTCGACTGGAGCGGCAATTGCGGCAATCTGTCCGCGGCGGTCGGACCGTTCGCGATCAGCGCGGGGCTCGTCGACGCGAGTCGCGTTCCGCGCGACGGCGTCGCGATCGTGCGCATCTGGCAGGCCAATATCGGCAAGACGATCATCGCGCACGTGCCGATGAGCGGCGGTGCGGTGCAGGAAACCGGCGACTTCGAACTCGACGGCGTGACGTTCGCGGCCGCCGAAGTGCCGCTCGAATTCATGGACCCGGCGGCCGACGAAGAGGGCGCGGGCGGCGCGATGTTCCCGACCGGCAAGCTCGTCGACGACCTCGACGTGCCCGGCATCGGCACCTTCAAGGCGACGATGATCAACGCGGGCATTCCGACGATCTTTATCGACGCCGAGGCACTCGGCTATACCGGCACCGAGTTGCAGGACGCGATCAATAGCGACGAGAAAGCGCTGGCGAGGTTCGAGACGATTCGCGTGCACGGCGCGTTGCGCATGGGGCTGATCGAGCATCTCGATCAGATCGCGACGCGCCAGCACACGCCGAAGATCGCGTTCGTCGCGAGGCCGGCCGACTACGTCGCGTCGAGCGGCAAGGCGGTGCGCGCGAGCGACGTCGACTTGCTGGTGCGCGCGATGTCGATGGGCAAGCTGCATCACGCGATGA
>NZ_DASXHN010000384.1:0-26548 GCF_036488505.1 Paraburkholderia sp.
CAACCCTGGTGGGCCGACCCTCGCCTGTGTTTATTTGTGGCTCAGACGACGCACGAGCCAATCTCCAAACGACTGCACCAACTGCACGAACACGATCAGGATCAGCACGACCGCGAGCATCACCTCCGGCAGGAAACGCTGATAACCGTAGCGGATGCCCAAATCGCCGAGACCGCCGCCGCCGATCGCGCCGGCCATCGCCGAATAGCCGACCAGCGACACGAAGGTGATCGTGAGCCCCGCGATCACCCCTGGTAGCGACTCCGGCAGCAGCACCTTGAAGACGATCTGGCCGGTGGTCGCGCCCATCGCCTGGGCGGCCTCGATCAGCCCGCGATCGACCTCGCGCAGCGCGGTTTCGACCAGACGCGCGATGAACGGCGCGGCGGCGATCGTCAGCGGCACGATGGCAGCCGCGGTACCGATCGACGAACCGACGACGAGCCGCGTGAACGGAATCACGGCAACCAGCAGGATGATGAACGGCGTCGAGCGCACCGCATTGACGATCACGCCCATCGCGCGATTCACCGCGACGTTCTCGAGCACACCGTGGCGGTCGGTCAGATACAGCAGCACGCCGAGCGGCACGCCTACCACTGCGCCGATCAGTCCGGATACGCCGACCATCACGAGCGTCTCCCAGAACGACTGCACGAACATATCGAACATTTCACTCAACATGCGACAGCTCCTCCACCACCACACCCTGTTCGCGCAGGAACGTCAGCGCCTGTGCCACCTTGGCCGGTTCGCCGCCCGCGAGCACCGCGAGGGAGCCGAACGCCTGACCCTGGATCTCGGCGATCTGGCCGTGCAGGATGTTGAAGTCGAGTTCGTAGCGGCGAATCGTTTCCGACAGGATGGGCTGATCGACGCCTGAACCCGTGAACGCGAGGCGCAGCAGATGGCCGCTGCCGGTCTTCAGGCGTTGCGCGACGCGCGCCTTCATTGCCGGCGGCAGCTCCTGCGCAATGACGTCGCCGATCAGCGCGCGCGTCACTTCGTGATGTGGCTGCAGAAAGACGTCGATCACCTTGCCCTGTTCGACGACGCGGCCCGCGTCGAGCACCGCGACGCGATCGCAGACCTGCTTGATCACGTCCATCTGGTGCGTGATCAGGACGATCGTGAGGTTCAGTTCGCGGTTGATGCGCTTGAGCAGATCAAGGATCGCGCGGGTCGTTTCGGGATCGAGCGCGGAGGTCGCCTCATCCGAGAGCAGCACCTTCGGCTTGCTCGCGAGCGCGCGCGCAATGCCCACGCGCTGCTTCTGTCCGCCGCTAATCTGTGCGGGATAGCGGTCCTTCTGCGCCGACAGTCCGACCAGCTCGAGCAGCGGCAGCACGTTCGCGTCGATTTCGTCGCGCTTCATGCCGACAAGCTCGAGCGGCAACGCGACGTTGCCGTACACGGTGCGCGAGGACAGAAGATTGAAGTGCTGGAAGATCATGCCGATCTCGCGGCGCGCGTCGCGCAGATGCGCGGTGGGCAGCGTCGTCAGATCACGGCCATTGACGACGATGCTGCCTTCGGACGGCCGGGCAAGCAGGTTGATCGTGCGCACTAGCGTGCTCTTGCCCGCGCCGCTGCGGCCGATGATGCCAAACACCTCGCCCGCGGGAACCGACAGATTGACGTTGTGCAGCGCCTCGACCCAGCCCCGGGGCCCAGCAAACCGCTGGCAGACATTACGAATTTCGATCATGGAAAAACGAAACGGCGGTGACTGCCGACGAGCAAACTGCTCCCGGCAGGCGGCCGCCATTGCTTGGTTGGGATTTGAGGCCGCCATTCTATCGCGGCGCCGACATACTCTTTAATAATCAATTCCGATGTTTTCATAACCGCAATGCATTAGAAGATCATGCGCGAGGCCAAGCTCGTGTGGGCTGCTCCGCTGCGACTATGATGAGGCCACGCTCCTTATCTTCACCGCAAACACCGTGATGCCGACCCCTCAGAGCCATACCCTGCGCGCACGCCCCAGCGGCCGTAACGACGCGCCGCAGCGCACGTCGGTCACGACCGCCGACGGCGTCGTATTGCCGTTGTACCGCTGGCAGCCGCACGGGCCGCCGCGCGCGACGGTCGCACTGCTGCACGGCCTTGCCGAGCACGCGGGCCGCTATGCGGCGCTGGCCGGCCGGCTCAACTCGGCGGCCATCGAGCTGGTCGCAATCGATCTGCGCGGCCACGGCCATGCGCCCGGCCAGCGTGCCTATGTCAAGCGCTTCGACGACTACCTGCTCGATGCGCAGGCGTTACTCGCCGCCGCCGCGCAAAGCTGCGCGCCCCTCTTCGTGATGGGTCACAGCATGGGCGGCGCGGTGGCCGCGCTGTATGCGATCGAATGCGTCGATGCGAGCAGCCGGCGCGTCGCGGGGCTGATCCTGTCGAGCCCCGCGCTCGCGCCGGGCCGCGACGTGCCGAAGTGGATGCTTGGCCTGAGCCAGCTGATCAGCCGGCTCTACCCGTCGTTCCCGGCGATGAAGATCGACGCCGCGCTGCTGTCGCGGCTCGCGCCGGTCGTGAATGCCAACCGCAACGATTCGCTCGTCCATCACGGCGCGATTCCCGCGCGCACCGGCGCGGAGTTGCTGCTCGCGATGGCGCGAATCGAACGCGGCCGCGCGGGACTGCGCATGCCGCTGCTGGTCTTTCATGGCACCGCCGACAAACTCACCGAACCGGAAGGGAGTCGGCAATTCGCCGCGCATGCGGGCTCGCCGGACAAGACGCTGGTCATGCACGAGGGCAGCTATCACGAGACGATGAACGACCTCGACCGCGACCGGGTGATCGGTGGGTTGGTCGAGTGGATCGAAAAGCGGGCGGCGGGACGGAGTTGATCGCGCGGGCTGCGGTTGCAAGCCGGTGGTTCGCGATGCTTTGAGAACTTGCGTGAAGACTGCGCGCGCGCTTCGAGCCGTTGCCCGGCGACTTCGCTGCGAACGCCTGGACGAACGGCGCGCCGCCCAAGCCGTGATGCGCCGATACCTGCCAGCGCTTATCGCTTCCAGCGCGGCGCGCGTTTGTCGATGAACGCCTGCACGCCCTCGAGCGCAGAGTCGTCCATCATGTTGCACGCCATTGTCTGCCCGGCAAGCTGGTACGCGGCCTCGATGCCCATTTCGAGCTGGCGATAGAAGAGCCCCTTGCCCGCGCTCACCGCTTCGGCCGGTTTTGCGCAAATGCTGGCGGCTAGCCGCGTGAGCTCGTCGTCGAGCGCATCGGCCGGAACCACCCGGTTCACGAGCCCCTGCTGCTGCGCCTGCGCCGCGTCGATGAAGTCGCCGGTCAGCAGCATTTCGAGCGCGGCCTTGCGCGACAGGTTGCGCGACAGCGGCACCGACGGTGTCGCGCAGAAGAGCCCCAGGTTCACGCCCGACACCGCGAAGCGCGCGAGCTCCGCAGCGACCGCGAGATCGCACATTGCGACGAGCTGACAACCGGCCGCGGTCGCGATGCCGTGCACGCGCGCGATCACCGGTTGCGGCATGCGCTGGATCGTCATCATCAGCTTCGTGCAGCGGGCGAACAACTGCTGGTAGTAATCGAGCGACGGCGCGGCGCGCATCTCCTTCAGGTCGTGGCCCGCGCAAAACGCCCGCCCCGCGCCGGCGATCACGACCACGCGCGCGTCGGTCGTCGCGATGCCGTTCAAGGCCTGTTGCAACTCATCGAGCAATGCTTCGGACAGCGCGTTGAACGCGTCCGGCCGGTTCATGGTCACACGCACGACGCCCGGCAGCCGATACGCATCAGGCTCGATCTCGACCAGCGATGCGTTGCCGCTGTTGGCGGGACTGGCGTTCATGGCTCGCTCCTCGTTGCGCTTTGTTGAAGACGATTACCGGCCACCGACCATTGCCACCGACCGACGCACGTGCGTCGATCGGCACGCGGAATTCAGATTCCCGCTAGCGCCCGCACATGCGCAACCACGCTGCGCCCTAGCGCCGACAGGTTGTAGCCACCCTCGAGACAACTGACGATACGCCCGCGCGCGTAGCGCTTCGCCACTTCGCGCATCTGCTCGGTGATCCACGCATAGTCGTCCTCGACGAGGCCCATATTGCCGAGATCGTCCTCGCGATGCGCGTCGAAGCCCGCCGAGATGAACAGCATCTCCGGCTTGAAGTCATGCAGACGCGGCAGCCACAGCATATCGACGGCCTCGCGCACGGCCATCCCGTTCGAGCGCGCCGGCATCGGCACGTTGCACATGTTGGGCGCCTGGTTGCCGGCGCCGCTGAACGGATAGAACGGATGCTGGAAGATGCTGCACATCAGTACGCGCGGGTCGCCGCTAAACGCGGCCTCGGTGCCGTTGCCGTGATGCACGTCGAAGTCGATGATCGCGACGCGCGCGAGGCCGTGCCCGTCGAGCGCATGACGCGCGGCGATCGCGACGTTGTTGAAAAAGCAGAAGCCCATGGCGCGCGCCGGCTCCGCGTGGTGGCCAGGCGGACGCACGCTGCAGAATGCGTTGTCGTAACGACCGTCGATCACCGCGTCGGTCGCCGCGATCGCCGCGCCGGCGGCGCGCAATGCGGCCTGCAGCGTATGCGGGTTCATCGTCGTGTCCGGATCGATTTCCGCGGTGCCGGTGGTCGGTGCGCGGTTGCGGATGTAGTCGACGTGTGCCTGGGTATGCACGCGCAGCAGCGCGGCTTCGTCGGCGAGCGGCGGCGACTCGCGCTCGATCAGCGCGTCGATGCGGCTTGCGATCAGCTGATCCTCGATCGCCTGCAGGCGCGCCGGACATTCGGGATGCCACTGCCCCATGTCGTGCAGCAGACAGTCGGCGTGGGAATAAAAGCCTGTTGCCATAGTTCGATTGTGCTTCTGTTATCCGGCGCGGGAATCGATGCGCGCGGCGTGTCTCCGTCGAGGCGCGCCGTGCGGCGCGTCAATATTTATCAAGTTACCACAGGGCGCCGCTGTCGCACATTCGGCACGGATTCGCAAAAGGCGTCGGGTATACTGCCCCGACCCATTTTCCGTTTGTTCGTGCCGTCACTCCATTACTCGTCGTTGCCCGCTGTCTGTTTCCGGCTCTTCTCGTCTTTCACGCATCGCGCTCACTGCTCACCATGACCGTCAAGCCTGCTCTGTCCGCACGATCCCCACGCAACCGGCGGCGCCTCGGCACCGTCGCCGCCACCCTGTCCGTCGCATCGTGCATGTTCATCGCAAGCGCTCCGGCGAGCGCGCAAAGCACGACCCGGAGGCCACCGGTGCTGGTCGCGCAGGGCCAGCCGCAGCAGGCGGTGCCGCAAGGGCAGACCTTCGAGGAAGAAATCATCCCGCAGCGCTATGCGAACAACGCGAATGTCGATGCGTTCATCAACGAGATGGTGGCGCGCTACGACTTCGACGAAGCGGCGCTGCATGCGCTCTTTACCCGCGTCAGCTACTCGACGACCGCGGTGAAGCTGGTCACGCCGTCGCCTTCGCCGACGGTCAAGAACTGGCGCGCGTATCAGGCACGCTTTCTGGATCCGGTGCGGGTCAATGCCGGCGTGCAGTTCTGGCGCGAAAATCAGGCCACGCTGCAGCGCGCGTATCAGGAATTCGGCGTGCCGCCAGAGGTCATCGTCGGCATTATCGGCGTGGAGACGATCTACGGCCGCTACATGGGCAACTTCCGCGTGCTCGATGCGCTGACCACGCTCAGCTTCGACTATCCGAACACCGCGAATCGCGCGGACCGCCAGGCCACCTTCCGCAAGAATCTCGAAGACTACCTGGTATGGACGCGCGACGCGCAGATCGATCCCACCACGGTGCTCGGTTCGTACACCGGCGCGATCGGCATTCCGCAGTTCCTGCCAAGCAGCATCACGCAGTATGCGGTGAGCTACGACGGCAACAAGGGTATCGATCTGCGCACGAGCGAGGCGGATGCGATCGGCAGCGTCGCGAACTATCTGCGTCAGAACGGCTGGGAAAGCGGCCGGCCGGTGGTGTGGCGCATCGGCTCGGACATCGGCAGTCTCGGCGTTGCACAGGCAGCCGCAAACGGTCAGCCGGAGCCGCACTGGCCACTCGATCAATTGTTGCGCGCGGGGCTCGTGCTGAACGAGCCGAACGTCGATATCGCCGCTGAAGCGAGTACACCGGTGACCGTGGTGGATCTGCCGTCGCCGGGACGCGGCACCGAGTTCGTGCTGGGGCTGAAAAACTTCTATGTGCTCACGCGCTACAACCGCAGCTTTTTCTACGCGCTTGCGGTGTATCAGCTCGGCCAGAAGGTCAAGGCCCAGATGGAAGCGATCGATGCGGCGAATGCCGCGAAGGCGGTCAGCAGTGGCGCCGGGTCGCAAGGCCCGGCGAATCAGCCGGATTCCGACTCGCAATGAATGCGCCGCAAGGCGCCAAGGGCGTGCCTTGCATTGTGAAGTTGAAGATTGAACGACATAAAAAAAGCGCTGGTTCGACCGGCGCTTTTCATTGGTTCATGCGATCGCGGCAGCGCGCTCGCTATCGTGCTTACGCGGGAAAGACACCGGTCGACAAATAACGGTCGCCGCGATCGCAAACGATGAAAACGATCGTCGCATTCTCGACCTGACGCGCGATACGCAGCGCGACTTCACATGCGCCCCCCGACGAAATGCCGGCAAAGATGCCTTCGACCGACGCCAGCCGGCGCGCCATCGCCTCGGCCGCGGCCTGACTCACGTTCTCGACGCGGTCGACGCGGCTGCGGTCGAAAATCTTCGGCAGATAGGCTTCGGGCCACTTGCGGATGCCCGGGATACGTGAGCCCTCTTCCGGTTGCGCGCCGATGATCTCGATCTGCTGGTTCTGCGTTTTCAGATACGTCGACACGCCCATGATCGTGCCGGTCGTGCCCATCGACGACACAAAATGGGTGATGCGCCCTTCGGTGTCGCGCCAGATTTCCGGGCCGGTGCCTTCGATATGCGCGGCCGGATTGTCCGGGTTGGCGAATTGATCGAGGATGATGCCCTTGCCTTCGCGCTGCATCTGCTCGGCCAGGTCGCGCGCATATTCCATCCCGCCCTTCACCGGCGTGAGGACAATCTGCGCACCGTAGGCGGCCATGCTCTGCCGGCGCTCGACCGACAGATCTTCCGGCATGATCAGCACCATCTTGTAGCCGCGCACCGCGGCCGCCATGGCCAGTGCGATGCCGGTGTTGCCGCTTGTCGATTCGATCAGCGTATCGCCCGGCTTGATACGTCCGCGTGCTTCCGCTTTTTTGATCATCGACAACGCCGGCCGGTCCTTGACCGATCCCGCGGGATTGTTACCTTCGAGTTTCGCAAGGACCACGTTGTTGCGGCCGCGGATCTCGTCGTCGACGAGGCGGACGAGTTGCACGAGCGGCGTATCGCCAATCGTGTCTTCGATCGTTTTGTATGCCATATCTCGGGCTCAGAAGCTGTCAATGCAGGATGGGGTTCAGTGGGTTGATTCTAAACCACCGTCTCCGACGCTGCCGCGCAGCCCTGCTACCTGCATGGATGTACGTGATGCGCTTGCAAAAAGCCCGCGGCCGAAGACCGCGGGAGCCAGTCACGAATGACAGCTGAAGGAGTGCGAGCACACTCCGACCACGAAGGAGAAAACAAAGCGGGGGATTAAAGGGCAAAAGTAAGCGGACCGTGCGCACCTGCAAGCCCCACTCGGGGAAGCGTGGCGCGATTACGCACGCACGGGCCCGCGTCGAGTTACTTCTTCACCGCCACTGTCGCACCGCTTTTCGGCGCGGCGGCCGCAACGGCCGCGTCACTGGTCGGTGCAGCCGCCGCAACCTGCGCGCCAGCAGTCGCGCCAGCCGGACCGACAGCGAGACCCTCCGCCTGCAGGCGCTCGATGGTATGCCCGCCCATGCCCTTGACGCGCTTGCCGAGATCGGCCGCGTCCTTGAACGGACCGTGCGCGCTGCGCTCGTCGAGAATGGCTTTCGCTTTCGCGGGACCGATGCCCCGGATGCCGCGCAGCGCATCCTCGTTAGCAGTGTTGACGTCGACCGCCGCATACGCGTGGCCGAAAGCGGCGAGCATCGCCGCGGTAACGAGTACTTTTCGAAACATATTGGAATCTCCCTGTTGCCACTGGCCGGCGACCATCACCGGCCAGGAGATTCCAGTTTAAAGAGGCTGGCCAAATATTTACACCTGGCCGAATAGCCAACGTACGTAGCGATCGACACCTTCCTGCACGCTGAGGAACGGCGCATCGTAACCGGCCGCGCGCAGCTTCGACTGATCGGCCTGCGTAAAGCATTGGTATTTGCCGCGCAGCGCATCGGGGAACGGAATGTATTCGATCAGCCCGCGCTGCACGAGCTCAGCAAGCGACAACGCCGGCTCGTTGTTCAGCGCGCGCAGCGTGTTGACCACCGTGCTCGCGATGTCGTTGAACGGTTGCGCGCGGCCGCTGCCCAGGTTGAAGATGCCCGACTTATCCGGATTGTCGAAGAAGAACAGGTTCACCTTCACCACGTCCTCGACCGATACGAAATCGCGCGTCTGCTCGCCGGCCGCATAGCCGTTGTATTCGCCAAACAGCTTGACCTTGCCCTCGGCGCGGAACTGGTTGAAGTTGTGAAACGCGACCGACGCCATGCGTGCCTTGTGCGTTTCGCGCGGACCGTACACGTTGAAATAGCGAAAGCCCGCGATCTGGCTTTTCGCGGTGGGCAGCACGCGGCGGATCACCTGATCGAACAGAAACTTCGAATAGCCATACACATTCAGCGGCTGCTCGACCTCGCGCTCCTCGACGAAACGGCTCGAGCCGCCATAGGTTGCCGCCGACGACGCATACAGGAACTGGACGTTCTGCGCGAGGCAGACGTCGAGCACGTCTCGGCTGTAGCGGTAGTTGTTGTCCATCATGTAGCGGCCGTCGGTTTCCATCGTGTCCGAGCAGGCGCCTTCGTGGAAGATCGCGCGCACCTTGCCGAAGTCGCCACGCCTGAAGCGCTCGACGAACTCGGTCTTGTCGAGATAGTCGTCGATGTCGCAGTCGACCAGATTCTTGAATTTGTCCGCGCGTGTCAGGTTGTCGACGGCGATGATGCGTTGTTCGCCGCGCTCGTTGAGCGCCTTCACTAGATTGCTGCCGATAAATCCGGCCGCGCCGGTGACGATGACGGTCATGATGATTCTGCGATAGTGAGCGTTGCATGAGATCGAGGTCAGCGCGTGGAAGCGTTCACTTCGATCGACAGGTTCGGTCGTCGCCGCGCGCAGGCCCGCTAGTCCGTGTGGACGGCGGGACTGCGCGGGCTGTATCAGGAAAAGAGTTCGTCGTAATCGACGGTGGCGGTGCCGAGCTTGCCGACCACGATACCGGCCGCGCGATTCGCGAGCCCGACCGCGTCGACGAGAGAAAGACCCGCGCCAAGCATCGCCGCGAGCGTCGCGATCACGGTGTCGCCCGCGCCCGACACATCATACACTTCGCGTGCAACGGCCGATGCGTGCAGGATGCCGTCGTTGGAGAACAGCGTCATCCCCTCTTCCGAGCGCGTGAGCAGCAGCGCGTTGAATTCCAATTGCGCGCGCAACTTGGTCACGCGTGCGATCAGATCTTCCTCCGACTTCCACTGGCCGACGACCTCGCGCAGCTCCGCGCGATTCGGCGTGATCAGCGTCGCGCCGCGATAGCGGTCCCAGTCGTCGCCCTTCGGATCGACGAGCACCGGTTTGCCGGCCGCATGCGCCTTGGCGATCATTTGCGTGACGTGCGTGAGGCCGCCCTTCGCGTAATCGGACATCAGGATCACGTCGTGCGACGGCAGCAGTTCGTCGAAACGCGCGAGGCCCGCGAGCAGCACCTCGTGCGCCGGCGAGTTTTCGAAGTCGACGCGCAGCAGTTGCTGTTGGCGCGATAGCACGCGCAGCTTGATCGTCGTGAGGAGAGCCGGATCGCGTTCGAGATGCGGCGTCACACCGCTTTCGCCGAGCAGTTGCACGATCCGCTCGCCGGGTTCGTCGTGGCCGACCACGCACAGCAGACCTGCCTGCGCGCCGAGCGCGACCGCGTTGCGTGCAACGTTCGCCGCGCCGCCGAGGCGATCTTCCTGACGCTGCACATGCACGACCGGCACGGGTGCTTCCGGCGAAATACGGTTCACGTCGCCGAACCAGTAGCGGTCGAGCATCACATCCCCGACGACCAGCACGCGCGCCGCGTTGAGCTGTGCGCGCGGCACGATCGTGAGCGGCGGCGCTGACGTGGTGGATACGGAAGCGGCCGGCACGGTGTCAGCTATCGGCCGGAAATTCGGAGGCTTGGGCATAGGGGCGTCCAATGGCTTGATAGTCGATGCCGAGTTCGATCATCGCGTCTGGCTCGTAAAGATTGCGGCCGTCGAAAATCAGTGGCGTCTTCAGCACCGATTTCAGATGCGCGAAATCCGGACTCTTGAATTCTTTCCATTCGGTCACGATCACGAGCGCGTCGGCACCGGCTAGCGTTTCGTTCTGCGTGCTTTCGAACGAGAGGCGCGCGAGCTGCTCGGGCGCTGCATCCAGATCGAGCGCGAATACCCGACGGGCTTCGTCGACCGCGACCGGATCGTAAGCGCGCACCGTCGCACCGCGTGCGAGCAGCTCGCCGATCACACGACGGCTCGGCGCCTCGCGCATGTCGTCGGTATTCGGCTTGAACGCGAGGCCCCATACCGCGAATGTGCGTCCACTCAGATCGTCACCGAGCTTCGCGGCGATCTTGCGCACCAGCACGTCCTTCTGCTCGTGGTTCACCTGTTCGACCGCTTCGAGAATGCGCAGATTGTGGCCGCTCTGGCTCCCGGCGCGGATCAGCGCCTGCACGTCCTTCGGGAAGCACGAGCCACCGTAGCCGCAGCCCGCGTACAGGAAGTGATAGCCGATGCGCGGGTCCGAGCCGATGCCGCGGCGCACTGCTTCGATATCGGCGCCGACCTTGTCCGCGAGATTCGACATCTCGTTCATGAACGAAATGCGCGTGGCGAGCATCGCGTTGGCCGCGTATTTCGTAAATTCGGCCGAGCGTACGTCCATGTACAGCGTGCGTTCGTGATTGCGGTTGAATGGTGCGTACAGACGCTTCATCAGTTCGCGCGCGCGCTGCCCCGGCGCGTCGTCGTCGATGCCGATCACGATGCGGTCGGGGCGCATGAAGTCGTCGACGGCCGCGCCTTCTTTCAGGAACTCGGGATTCGACACGACCGAGAAGCGGCGCTCCCCGCTGTCCGCGAGCCCGCGCTTGGCGAGCTCTTCGTCGATCACCGCGCGCACACGCTGCGCGGTGCCGACCGGCACCGTCGATTTATCGACGATCACCTTGAAGCCGCTCATCGTGCGACCGATGTTGCGCGCGGCCTCGAGCACGTATTGAAGGTCGGCCGAGCCGTCCTCGTCCGGCGGCGTGCCGACCGCGATGAACTGCACGTCGCCGTGCGCGACGCTGGCCGCGACATCGGTCGAAAACATGATACGGCCCGCCGCTCTGGTACGGGCGATGATTTCCTTCAGACCCGGTTCGTGAATCGGTACGCCGCCGTTATTCAGGATGTCGATTTTGCGCGGATCCACGTCGAGACAAAACACGTCGTTGCCGATTTCGGCGAGACATGCGCCCGTGACGAGGCCCACATAACCGGTACCGATAATGGTGATTTTCATACGCTTTCCGGTGGAAGGTTCTGTTGATGGCCGTCGCTCGCGTGGTCAGCGACGGATTCGCTTTACGAGTCGCCCGCGCGGGCGCGGCCTGCATCCACGCGACATCGCGGAGCCGCCTTCATCGCCGCAACGGCGCCGGCCGGGCGCAGCATCAGCTCGCCGCCGCGATTGGCTCGACGCGACGCGGCGCATACGTTTCCCAACCGCTGCAACCCGGGCACTGCCAGTAGAAAAGCCGCGCCCGGAAGCCGCAATTCTGGCATGTATAACGCGGCAGATTTTTGGTGCGCTGGCGGATCAGCGCGCGCATCAGTTCAAGCTCGCTGCGCCGTGGCTCTTCAGCCACGGCTTGCTGCGCTTCGAGCAGACGCGTCATGCCGGCCAGATTTGGCGACTTCTGCATCTGCGCACGCGCGAGTGCATGAGCGGCGTCGGTGCCGCGCAGCGACGCGACGTGCTGATACGCGACGTCGAGCAGATCGTTGCTCGGATGGGCGTCGACCCAACTGATGAGCAGATCGGCCCCCTCCTGCGCCCGGCCGAGCGCCTCGTACGCCTTCATGATTTTCTCGGCAACGAGCGGCAAATACGCCGGGTTCTGCTCCTCGACGCGGCGCCATTGCTCGATCGCGGCTTCCGGGGCACCACCGGCCGCGTCGACGTCGCCAAACAGGATCGTTGCGCGGACGTTGGTCGGGTTCGCCTTCAGCGCGAGGCCGAGCTGACGGCGGGCGTCGTCCGGCTTTTTCTGCTGCAGCGCTTCCTGCGCGAGTTCGCAATGGAACTGCCCGATTTCCTTGTCTAGCGACGGGGCGCCCATCGTTTCGAGATGACGCGCGGTGTCGATCGACTTGACCCAGTCCTTCTCGATTTCGTAAATGGTGAGCAGCGCGCGTTGTGCGCCCAATGCGTAGTCGCCCGCCTGCAGCGACTGGAAGGTTTCCTCCGCGCGGTCGAGCAGCCCTGCCTTCAAAAAGTCTTGCCCGAGTTCGTACAGCGCATGATCGCGCTCGCTGACCGGCAAATCCGCCCGGCTCAGCAGATTCTGATGCACTCGAATCGCGCGGTCCGTTTCGCCGCGGCGCCGGAACAGGTTGCCGAGCGCGAAATGCAACTCGACGGTCTCGGGGTCGAGCTTGACCACTTCGATGAACGCGTCGATCGCCTGGTCAGGCTGCTCATTGAGCAGGAAATTCAGACCGCGAAAATACGAACGGGGCAGATTGGCGCTTTCGGAGAGCAGCGTCTTGAGGTCGTAGCGCGCGGCCATCCAGCCGAACGCAAAGGCGACAGGTATGACGAGCAGCCACCAGAAGTCTAGATCCATGCGATTAGTGGGAATGTGCGCGACAGCGGAAACGAAAAGCCGCGCTCAGGCGCGCGGCACGGGACAACTCAGATCAGCGGCGGCATCGGCGGCTGTTCGACGACGGCCGGAGTCTCGCGCGCCACGCGCAACTCGCGCCTGAGGCGGCCATTTTCCATGCGCAAGCGGACCACAGCCGGCATCGCCGACACCAGCCCGGCCACCAAGCCGATCACGAAGAACGCGAGGCCGATCAGAATCAAAGGCGCCGACCACGCGTAACCGGCGAGGAAATTCAACGTAGCGGGTTGCGTGTTGGAAAGCGCCAGCACCAGCAGCAGCACGAACACCAGAACACGGATCAGCCAGACGATAAATTTCATGAATAGATCTCTTGACGGCAGTTGCGGGGACGCCGGCTTGATGACGCGTCGCGCCACGGTGTTGCCCGCGCCGAAGTGACCCGTATTGTAATTGAAGCCCTCGCGGCTGGGCAGGACATGGCGGATTGGGGCTTATCGGTGACTGTGTGATCGCGAACGCGAATGGGATTGCGTCGGGCGCCAGTTCGGCTAGCCCGTACGGTGGAGAAGCCGGCGCACGACGGCGCCTAGCCTGTCGCCCGCCAGGCTCGGACGAAAAAAAAACGCCCGAAGGCGCTTTTTCTGGTCTTTTGCCGATTGGCTTTGGCCACTGACGCTGGCTTTGCCACGCTGCAAGATGCATAGCGGGGCATTTACAGGTCGTCATCCGGCTCGTCGGCCTTGAGCGGCTCGCCCGCGCGGCGATCCACCCGCTCACGCAACTCCTTGCCGGGCTTGAAGTGCGGTACGTATTTCTCAGGTACCAGCACCTTTTCGCCCGACTTCGGATTGCGTCCGACGCGGGATGGGCGGCGGTTGAGGCCGAAGCTGCCGAAGCCGCGGATTTCAATGCGATGACCCTTGGCAAGCGCCTCCGACATCGCATCGAGCATCGTCTTCACCGCGAGGTCCGCATCTTTGAGAACAAGCTGCGGAAATCGCGTAGCCAGCTGGGCGACCAATTCCGATTTGGTCATACTGCAGCAGACCTCTCAGGCTTACTGGTTCTGGCCGTCGAGCTTGGCCTTCAGCAGCGCGCCGAGGTTCGTCGTGCCGGTAGCAGCAGCGTTCGAATCCGACGCAGCGAGACCACGGATGGCTTCCTGCTGTTCAGCCGAATCCTTCGCCTTGATCGACAGGTTGATGCCGCGCGACTTGCGATCGATGTTGATGATCATCGCGTTGACCTTATCGCCTTCCTTCACCACGTTGCGAGCGTCTTCCACGCGGTCTTGAGCGATTTCCGAAGCGCGCAGATAGCCTTCGACTTCACCCGACAGCTGAACAACAGCGCCCTTCGCATCTACCGACTTGACGGTACCGTCGACGATCGAACCCTTGTCGTTCATTGCAACAAAGTTGCTGAACGGGTCGCCTTCGAGTTGCTTGATACCCAGCGAAATGCGCTCTTTCTCGACGTCGATGCCGAGAACGATCGCTTCGACTTCGTCGCCCTTCTTGTACTTGCGAACAGCTTCTTCGCCGGTTTCGCTCCATGACAGGTCCGACAGGTGAACCAGACCGTCGATGCCGCCCGGCAGACCGATGAACACGCCGAAGTCGGTGATCGACTTGATGGCGCCGCTGATCTTGTCGCCCTTCTTGAAGTTACGGCTGAAGTCGTCCCAGGGGTTCGGCTTGCACTGCTTCATGCCGAGGCTGATACGACGGCGGTCTTCGTCGATTTCGAGAACCATGACTTCGACTTCGTCGCCAAGCTGCACAACCTTCGACGGAGCAACGTTCTTGTTGGTCCAGTCCATTTCCGACACGTGAACGAGGCCTTCGATGCCCGATTCCACTTCGACAAACGCGCCGTAGTCGGTGATGTTGGTGACCTTACCGAACAGGCGCGTGCCCGACGGATAACGACGCGAGATGCCTTCCCACGGATCGTCGCCCAGCTGCTTGATACCGAGCGAAACGCGGTTCTTTTCCTGGTCGAACTTGAGGATCTTCGCGGTAACTTCCTGGCCAACCGACAGAACTTCGCTCGGGTGACGCACGCGACGCCACGCGATGTCGGTGATGTGCAGCAGGCCGTCGATACCGCCGAGGTCAACGAATGCGCCGTAGTCGGTGATGTTCTTGACCACGCCTTCGACGATCGCGCCTTCCTTCAACGTTTCCAGCAGCTTCGCGCGTTCTTCGCCCTGGGTCGCTTCGATTACTGCGCGGCGCGACAGCACGACGTTGTTGCGCTTGCGGTCGAGCTTGATGACGCGGAATTCGAGGGTCTTGCCTTCGTACGGGGTCGTGTCCTTGACCGGACGCGTATCGACCAGCGAGCCCGGCAGGAACGCGCGGATGCCGTTGACCATCACAGTCATGCCGCCCTTAACCTTGCCCGTGATCGTGCCCGTCACGAGTTCGTTGTTGTCGAGCGCTTTTTCCAGCGACAGCCACGAAGCCAGACGCTTCGCCTTGTCACGCGACAGGATCGTGTCGCCGTAGCCGTTTTCCAGCGCATCGATCGCGACGGAAACGAAGTCGCCCGCCTGCACTTCTACCTCGCCCGCGTCGTTCAGAAACTCTTCGAGCGGGATGTAGGCTTCGGACTTCAGACCAGCGTTGACGACCACGAAGTTATGGTCGACACGCACGACTTCGGCGGAAATCACTTCGCCAGCGCGCATGTCCTGCTTGGTCAGCGACTCTTCGAACAGAGCCGCAAAAGATTCGGTATTCGGGGTAGAGGTTTGCAGGTCGGACATAAAAATCAGAATTTGCATGGTTTCCGCAGCGCCTGGCTGGCCGTTCGATCAGCAACTTCGGCAAACACGCGAATGCCACGCGGGGTTAAAGGGTTAAACATAACGCTTCGCGACGATCGCGAAGCACCTACCAACAACGGACTGAGCGCGGGACCACTGATGCGCCACTGATATCGACGTCACGCATGCGGGACCAGCGCTTCATACCATTGCACCACCTGGTCCACCGCCTGGTCGATCGACAATGCGGAGGTATCAAGCAGCTTTGCATCCGCCGCGGGCTTCAGCGGTGCAGCCGAACGCTGACTGTCACGCTCGTCGCGCTCGCGCAAATCCCGGAGCAAGTCATCTATATTAGCAGAAAATCCTTTTTGGATCAATTGGTTATGCCGGCGCGTAGCACGAGCCTCGACGCTCGCCGTCAAAAACACTTTCAGCACTGCGTCGTGGAAGATCACGGTGCCCATGTCCCGACCGTCGGCGACGAGCCCCGGCTCCTTGCGAAACGCCCGCTGGCGCGCCACCAGCGCCGCTCGCACCGGCGCATGCACCGCAATCGCCGACGCGCGGCTGCCCACTTCCTCGGCGCGGATTTCGGTCGACACGTCCGCGCCGTCGAGTTGCGCAAGCCCCTCGCGAAACGTGATGTGGAGATCGTCGATCAGTTTGACAAGTTCGTCGACGTCGTCTGCCGCGATGTCGTAGCGCAGGCTCGCAAGCGCGGCGAGCCGGTACAGCGCGCCGCTATCGAGCAGATGAAAGCCGAGGTTCGCGGCGACCATCGCGGCGACAGTGCCTTTGCCGGAGGCGCTCGGGCCGTCGATCGCAATGACGGGCGTCTGGTGAAAGGGACGGGTCGGTTTCATCGAAAAAGTCGCACGTCAGACGATTCGCACGCGAATCAGGGTTGGGCGAGCGCGACGAAGCGCTCGAAATAATCGGGGAACGTCTTGCCGACGCACTTCGGGTCGTTGATCCGGACCGGTACCCCGCCAAGGCTCACGAGCGAAAAGCACATCGCCATGCGGTGATCGTCGTAGGTGTCAATCGACGCGTTCGGGATCAACTTTTCAGGCGGCGTGACGACGAGAAAGTCTTCGCCTTCCTGCACTTTCGCGCCGAGTTTGCGCAGCTCGGTGGCCATCGCGGCGATCCGGTCGGTTTCCTTTACCCGCCAGCTCGCGATGTTGCGCAGCGTGCTCGTGCCGTCCGCGAACAACGCGGCAACCGCGATCGTCATGGCGGCGTCGGGAATAAGGTTGAAGTCCATGTCGATCGGATCGAGCTTGCCGTGGTCGTTGCCGATGCCGCGCACCTCGATCCAGTCCTCGCCCATCTGCAGATTCGCGCCCATGCGGATCAGCGCATCGGCAAAACCGACATCGCCCTGAATGCTCGCGCGGCCGACGCCCTCGACCTTCAGCGGCCCGCCGCCGAGCGCGCCGGCCGCGAGGAAATAGGATGCCGACGACGCGTCGCCCTCGACCATGATCGTGCCCGGCGACAGATAGCGCTGCGCCGCCGGCACGACGAACTGGTGCCAGTCATGGCGCTCGACCTTGATGCCGAAGCGCTCCATCAGCTTGATCGTGATCTCGACATAGGGCTTGGAGATCAGTTCGCCGTCGACCTGCACGGTACTTACGCCGCTGGGAGTGCGCAACAGCGGCAGCGTCATCAGCAGCGAGGTCAGGAACTGGCTGGATACGTCGCCGCGCACGCGGATCGGCGCGTCGGCGGAGACCTGCGCGGGGCGGATCCGCAGCGGCGGATAGCCGTCGTTCTGCTCGTAGTCGATCTTCGCGCCGATCTGGCGCAAGCCGTCGACCAGATCGCCGATCGGCCGCTCATGCATGCGCGGCACGCCGTGAATCCGGTAGTCACCACCATTGACAGCGAGCGCCGCGGTCAGCGGACGCACCGCCGTGCCGGCATTGCCGAGAAACAGATCGGCCGTGCGCGCGGTGAACGCGCCGCGCGTGCCGGTCACGACACAGGTATCGCCGTCGCGCTTCAGCCGTACGCCGAGCGTTTCGAGCGCATCGAGCATCACGCGGGTGTCGTCGGAGTCGAGCAGGTTGGTGATCGTCGTCTCGCCCTCGGCAAGCGCCGCGAGCAGCAGCACGCGGTTCGAAATGCTCTTCGAGCCGGGCAGACGAATCGTGCCGGACGCACGGGAAAAAGGTCCGAGATCGAGGAATTCCATGATGAGTCCAGTTTCCGGTTATTTCGACGCGCCGTCACTGGCGGCGCCGGCAGCCCGCTGTTCGTGCCATTGGCTGCGCGCCATGCGCGAGCGGGTGAATACGGCTTCGAGCGCGGCGCCGTCGGCGGCTTCGACCGCCGCGCGCAGACGCGCGAGCACGGCGGTGTACGCATCGAGTTCATCAAGCAGCGCCACGCGGTTCGCGACGCACACGTCCCGCCACATTTCCGGGCTCGACGCGGCGATGCGGGTGAAGTCGCGAAAACCGCCCGCCGCGAACGAGAACTTCAGCTCGGCGTCGGACGAATTCAAGATCTGCTCGACGAGCGCGAACGACAATACGTGCGGCAGATGACTGACCGACGCGAACACGCGGTCATGCTGCGGCGGCGGCATTTCGCGCACCAGCGCACCGGTGGCGCGCCACATCGCGGCGACGCGCTCTACCGCATCAGGGTTGTTCTCCGGCAGCGGACAGAGCACCACGTTACGGTCCACGTAAAGGTCGGGCAATGCGGCATCGACACCGCTCGACTCGCGGCCCGCGATCGGATGGCCCGGAACGAACTGGCCGATCCGAGCACCGAGCGCCGCGCGCGCCGCGGCGACCACGTTGGACTTCGTGCTGCCCGCATCGGTGACGATCGTGTCCGCGTCGAGATACGGCGCAATCCGCTCGAGCAGCGGCTGGGTCTGCGCGACCGGGGCCGCGAGCAGCGCAAAATCAGCGCCCGCGAGCGCGTCGCGCAACGCGGCGTCGTCATTCAGCGCCGCCGCGCCGTCGATCACACCAAGCGCCAATGCGCGCTCGCTCGACGCGGAGGTTCGCCCCACGCCGATCACCGTGCGTGTCCCACCGACCTCGCCGCGTTCGCGCAATGCGCGCGCGAGCGATCCGCCGATCAGGCCGACACCGAAAATCACCAGCTTGTCAAAAGAAAACGCGGCCACGTCGGTCAATAAAATGAGCGCGCCGCTCCTGCCAGCCGGACGCGCGGGTCAAGGGTCGATATTCAGGCAGCGGCTGGTTCGGCAAGCGCCTCTTCAAGCGCCGCGAGGAACGCCTCGTTCTCTCCCGGCAGGCCGATCGTGACGCGCAGCCACTGCGGCAAACCGTAATTGCCGACCGGACGCACGATCACGGCCCGCTTTAGCAACGCGAGGTTTACGCGGGCGCCGGCCGCGCTGTCGGTACCCACCCGCACAAGCACGAAGTTGCCTTCGGATGGCACATATTCGAGGCCGAGCTTGTCGAACCGGGCTGTCAGACGGCGATAGCCTTGTGCGTTCAGCGCCGCGCTCTTGTCGAGAAACGCGCTGTCGCTCAGCGCGGCGATCGCCGCCGCCTGCGCGAGCGTGTTCACGTTGAACGGCTGGCGCACGCGGTTCAGGAGGTCGGTCAATTCCGGCTGTGCGATCGCGAAACCGATGCGCAGACCCGCGAGGCCGAACGCCTTCGAGAACGTGCGCGACACCAGCAGGTTCGGGTAGCGGCCTACCCATGCGATCGAGTCGTAGCGCTTGTCTGCCGAAAGATACTCGGTGTATGCCTCGTCGAGCACCACGGCGACATGACGCGGCACCTTGTCGAGAAACGCCTCGAGCGTCGGTCCGTCGATAAACGTGCCGGTCGGATTGTTCGGGTTCGCAACGAAGACGAGGCGCGTATCGTCTGTGATAGCGGCCAGCATCGCGTCGAGGTCGTGTCCATAACGCACGGCCGGCACAACGATCGCGCGCGCGCCGACGCCTTGCGTCGCAAGCGCGTAAACCGCGAAAGAATACTGGGAGAACACCACCGACTGACCCTTCTCCACGTACGCATGCGCGGCAAGTTCCAGGATGTCGTTGCTGCCGTTGCCGAGCGTGATCCACTCGGCCGGCACGCCATAACGCGCGCTCAACGCGGCTTTCAGGTCGAAACCGTTCGCATCGGGATAGCGGCCGAGATCGGCGATTGCCCGCGCCATCGCGCGCTGCGCCGATTCCGGCATGCCGAGCGGGTTTTCGTTCGAGGCAAGCTTCACGATGCTCGCCTCGTCGAGGCCGAATTCGCGGGCCACTTCCGAAATCGGCTTGCCCGCTACGTACGGGGCGATCGCACGCACATAGGAAGGGCCGAAAGACGCTGTCATGGAAATCTCCGAACGACGATCAATATTGGAAACGTATGGAATAGGTAGCCGGGCAGCGCGCTGGACGCCGCCCGAACGCTACTGCAGCATCCCGTTAGCGGGCGCGCGGATACGAGCCGAGAACCTTCAGGAACGCCGCCTTTTCGCCGAGTCCGGCGAGCGCGGCAGCCACGGCCGCGTCGTCGCGATGGCCCTCGACGTCGATATAGAAGTAGTACTCCCACGTGCCGACGCGCGCCGGTCGCGACTCGAAACGTGTCATCGACACCCCGTGTCGCGCGAGCGGCTCCAACAGCTTGACCATCGCGCCCGGCTCGTTCGCGACCGACACGATCAGCGATGTCTGGTCGTAACCGCTCGGGCCAGTCGGCTGCTTGCCGATCATCACGAAGCGGGTACGGTTGTGCGGATCGTCCTGAATCAGCGCGTTGGTGACCAGCAGGCCGTAGTGGATCGCGGCGCGATCACCGGCAATCGCTGCGACCGTCGGGTCTTCGGCCGCCATCCGCGCGGCTTCCGCATTGCTCGACACCGCCTGGCGCTGCAACTGCGGCGCGTTCGTCGACAACCAGCGTTGACACTGCGCGAGCGCCTGCGCATGCGCGCACACGCGCGTGACGCCGGCAAGGCCGTTCTGCGTGAGCAGATTGTGATGGATGGGTAGAGCCAGCTCACCGCCGATGGTCAGTTGCGTTTGCAGCAGCAAATCCAGCGTACGCGACACGGCCCCTTCGGCCGAATTCTCGACCGGCACGACACCGTATTCGGCGGCGCCCGCTTCGACCGAGCGGAACACCTCGTCGATCGACGGGCACGGCAATCCTTCGATCGACTGACCGAAGTACTCGTGCATCGCCTGTTCGCTATAGGTGCCGACCGGCCCGAGATAGGCGGCCTTGATGGTCTTCTCGAGCGCGCGGCTTGCGGCCATGATCTCGCGCCAGATTGCATTGATGTGCTCGCGCGCGAGCGGCCCTTCGCTCATTTGCTGCAAGCGCGTTATCACTTGCTGTTCGCGCTCGGGCCGGAACACTGGCGCATTGAGATGCTTTTTGACCTCGCCCACTTCGAGCGCGACAGACGCACGCTGATTGAGCAGCGCGATCAACTGCGCGTCGAGGGCATCGATGCGATCGCGCAGAGGTTTGAGTCGGGTATTGAGTTCGTCGTCCATTCGTGAAACGGCCCTGCCGGGTAGCTGCTGGAAAAGATGCGCACGCTTGCGAGTCGACGGACTCAGGCGCTGCGCTGCTCGAATTCCTTCATGTATTCGACGAGCGCTTTGACGCCTTCGAGCGGGACGGCGTTATAGATTGACGCCCGCATGCCGCCGACGGACTTGTGGCCCTTGAGCTGCACCAATCCCCGCGCTTTCGCGCCGGACAGGAAATCTTCGTTGCGCGACTCGTCGGCGAGGAAAAACGGTACGTTCATCCGCGAACGCGAGCCGCGCTCGACTTTGTTCAGATAGAAGCTGCTCGCGTCGATCGTGTCGTACAGCAATGTCGACTTTTCGAGATTGCGCGCTTCCATCGCCGCGAGGCCGCCCTGCTTCTTCAACCACTTGAACACGAGCCCGGCAATATAGATCGCGTAGGTGGGCGGCGTGTTGTACATCGAATTGTTCTCGGCGACGGTCTTCCATTCGAAAGCCGACGGACAAATCGGCATCGCGCGATCCAGCATGTCCTCACGCAGGATGACGACCGTCACTCCGGCCATGCCGATGTTCTTCTGCGCGCCGCCGAACAGGACGCCGTATTTGGCGATGTCCATCGGGCGCGACAGGATGTGCGACGACGCGTCCGCAACAAGCGGAATATCGCCCAGATCGGGAATCTCGAAGGTCTCGACGCCGTGGATGGTTTCGTTCGTGCACAGGTGAACGTACGCCGGATCGTCCGACAACTGCCATTCCGCGCGCGCCGGCGCGCGCGTGAAGCCTTCCGCGGTCCGGCCGGTCGCGGCCAGGCGCGCGCTGCCGTACTTCTGTGCCTCGTTGAACGACTTTTGCGACCACGAACCGGTGATGACGAAATCCGCGCGCGGTTTTGCGCCGAGCAGGTTCATCGGCACGATCGCGTTCTCGCCGAGACCACCGCCCTGCAAAAACAGGATGCGGTGGCTTGCGGGCACCTGCAACAGTTCACGCAGGTCGGTCAGCGCTTCTTCGTGGATCGACATGAATTCCTTGCCGCGATGACTCATTTCCATCACGCTCATGCCACTGCCATGCCAGTTCAACATCTCGTCGGCTGCCTGGCGCAGCACTTCTTCTGGCATGGCCGCCGGGCCGGCGGAGAAATTAAAGACGCGCATGTGAGATCCTGGAAGCGGGCGCGAAGCATGGGATCGCGCGAAATCGGCGAAAAGATCCGCAAAACTGCCCGCCGAAAAAGAAATGGCCGTCTGCGCCAGTGCGCAAACGGCCATTATGGCATTGTCGCCGCCAACCCGCCACGCCGTACGGCTCAGCGGGTGCGCCTTCGAGAGCCGGCCCGCAAAGCTGCAGGCGCCAAACTCAGCGCAGGCTTGCGAGCCAAATTACTTGGCGGCAGCCGGCTTGACCGATGCGACTTCCTTGTCGGCCTGCGCACGGGTTGCCTTGATCGATTCCGGCATGTACTTCTGCATCAGGCCGTTCACGACGTCGCGGCCAACCTGGTCTTGCACCTGGATGAACTTGCGGCCGGTCGGGCTCTTGTAGAACGCCGTCAGGTCCTTGATTTCCGACGTGCTGTAGTACTTCGCGTATGCGTCGTACTGGGCCTGCATTGCGTCCTGACGGAATGCGTCGGTTGCAAACACCTGGCCTGCGCTGTCAACCAGCTTCGGTACTGCGTTCTGCTGCAGCGACGGCACGGAAGCCTGCTTTTGCTTGTCCGTCATCGTCTTGTTTTCGCTCAGCGCGTCCGACAGGATCGCCGGCACGAGTTGCTTGGCCTGCATCTGCGCGCTGTTGCCAATTGCCCCAACCAGCTTTTGCGCGTCGATGGCGTCGAGCAGGTCCTTAATGGCAGCCTGCTTGGCCGGGTCAACCGGTGCTGCTGCGGCAGCCGGAGCCGCCGGCGCCTGGTTTTGCAGCGCTTGAGCCATAGCGAAGGTCGGCACGAGGGCAGCCAGCAACATCAGTTGTTTAAATCGTTTTTGCATCATTACTCCCTAAGAGAAATTAACTTGAACCGCCCGCTGCGCGCGAAAGCGTATCGGCCCGATACGCAAAGCTTCGCCGCGTAGCTTCAACTTATCAACTTATTAACCGAGACCGAACAGAGCCGACACGGATCAGGCCGTGCCGCCGCTCTCGCCGTCGACATCTCCGTCGGAGGGGCTATCGAGATCGCCTTCCGTCTCGACTTCGGCCTCAGCTACCTGTTGCAGACCGGACAGCTTGGTCCCTTCGTCAAGGCTGATGAGTGTAACACCTTGGGTTGCGCGCCCCATTTCACGGATCTCCGACACACGCGTGCGGATCAGCACGCCAGTCGTGGTGATCAGCATGATCTGGGCTTCCTGATCCACCAGCGTCGCGGCGACCACCTTGCCGTTACGCTCCGACGTCTGGATCGCAATCATGCCCTTCGTGCCGCGGCCATGACGCGTGTATTCAGTGATCGGCGTACGCTTGCCGAAGCCGTTTTCAGTCGCGGTGAGCACCGACTGCTGCTCGTCGCCGGCCACCAGCAACGCGATCACGCTCTGTCCGTCATCAAGCTGCATACCGCGCACACCGCGCGCCTCACGGCCCATCGGACGGACGTCGTTCTCGTCGAAGCGCACCGCCTTGCCCGAATCCGAGAACAGCATCACGTCGTGCTGACCATCCGTGATGGCCGCACCGATCAGGTAGTCGCCCTCATCGAGACCGACCGCAATGATGCCCTTGCGCAGCGGGCGGCTGAATGCTTCCAGCGGGGTCTTTTTTACCGTGCCTAACGCAGTCGCCATAAACACGAACTTGTCGGCTGAGAATTCCTTGACCGGTAGCACGACCGTGATTTTTTCGCCTTCCTGCAGCGGGAACATATTGACGATCGGCCGGCCGCGCGAGTTACGCGAGCCCTGCGGGACCTCGTACACCTTGACCCAGTACACGCGCCCGCGATTCGAGAAGCACAGGATGTGGTCGTGGGTATTGGCGATGAAGAGCGTGTCGATCCAGTCGTCTTCCTTCATGGAAGTCGCCTGCTTGCCGCGGCCACCGCGCTTTTGCGCGCGATATTCGGACAACGGCTGCGATTTCACGTAGCCGGTATGCGACATCGTCACGACCATTTCCTGCGGCGTGATCAGGTCTTCGGTGTTCAGCTCGGTCGCGTTCAGCTCGATCTTCGAGCGGCGCGCGTCGCCGAATTCGGCCTTGATCGACGTGAGTTCGTCGACGATGATCGCCGAAATACGGTCCGGGCGAGCGAGGATGTCGAGCAGGTCGGCGATTTGCGCCATCACGTCGCGATACTCACCGATGATCTTGTCCTGCTCGAGACCGGTCAGGCGCTGCAGACGCATCTGCAGGATTTCCTGCGACTGGGTGTCGGACAGACGGTAGAGGCCGTCGGTCTGCATGCCGAATGAGGGGTTCAGGCCTTCCGGACGATAGGCTTCGCGACCACCCGCTGCCGAGTTTTCGGTCTCGGCGCGCGACAGCATCTCGCGCACGAGCGACGAATCCCACGCGCGCGCCATCAGTTCCTGCTTGGCGATTGGCGGAGTCGGCGCGGCCTTGATGAGCGCGATGAATTCGTCGATGTTGGCCAACGCAACCGCGAGGCCTTCGAGCACGTGGCCGCGCTCGCGCGCCTTGCGCAGTTCGTAGACGGTTCGCCGCGTCAGTACTTCCCGTCGATGCGACAGGAAGCACGACAGCATTTCCTTCAGATTCAGCAGCTTCGGCTGGCCGTCGACGAGCGCGACCATGTTCATGCCGAACGTATCCTGAAGCTGGGTGGCCTTGTACAGATTATTCAGCACGACTTCGGGCACTTCGCCGCGCTTCAACTCGATCACGACGCGCATACCACTCTTGTCGGACTCGTCGCGGATATCGGAAATGCCTTCGAGCTTCTTCTCGTTGACGAGCTCGGCGATGCGCTCGAGCAGCGAGCGCTTGTTCACCTGGTACGGCAGCTCGTCGACGATGATCGCCATGCGCTGGCCGCGGTCGATCTCCTCGAAGTGAGTCAGCGCGCGCATCACGACGCGGCCACGACCGGTGCGGTAGCCGTCGCGCACGCCGGCCACGCCATAGATGATGCCGGCGGTTGGGAAATCGGGCGCGGGAACGATTTCGATCAGTTCATCGATCGTCGCCTCGGGGTTCTTCAGCAGATGCTGGCAGGCGTCGACGACTTCGTTGAGATTGTGCGGCGGGATGTTGGTCGCCATGCCGACCGCGATACCGGACGAACCGTTGATCAGCAGATTCGGTATGCGCGCGGGCAGGATCGCCGGTTCATTTTCGCTGCCGTCGTAGTTCGGCACGAAGTCGACCGTTTCCTTGTCGATGTCGGCCAGCAGTTCGTGGCCGATCTTCGCCATGCGGATTTCGGTGTAGCGCATTGCCGCGGCGTTGTCGCCGTCGACCGACCCGAAATTGCCCTGGCCGTCCACCAGCATGTAGCGCAGCGAGAAATCCTGTGCCATGCGGACGATCGTGTCGTACACAGCCGTATCGCCGTGCGGATGGTACTTACCGATGACGTCGCCGACGATACGCGCCGACTTCTTGTACGCGCGGTTCCAGTCGTTGTTCAATTCGTGCATCGCGTACAGCACGCGCCGGTGCACCGGCTTCAGGCCATCGCGGACATCGGGAAGCGCTCGCCCTACGATCACGCTCATCGCGTAATCGAGATACGAACGGCGCATTTCCTCCTCGAGGGAGATTGGCAGAGTCTCTTTGGCGAATTTATCCATTATCCGTATCTTTTACATGCCAAGGCGACGGACGGACCGTCGCCTTCGCGTAAGCATTGCAGGCGCAACGCATCACACGATTCTAACATGGGCGCCATAGCCCCCCGGACACGGTACGTATACATATTAGACGGGACGCCCGGCCGCTTTTTCCCGGCGCCCCCGTTTCCGTCAGCCAGGCTCGATTCGTGCGTGCAGCGATTCGCCGCTCAGCCAGAGCTGGCGGACCTGCGAAGCCAACACAGCTGTTGCGGACGCACCACAATTGGCGAGGGATTTGATCGGGGACGGATTTTTTTTTCGTCGGAAGGGAACGATATGGCAAAATGCCAACGCACAAAGAGGCAGACGCCGATCGAAGTCTATACAAACGGTTTTTGTTCCGCACCAATGTTATACTTCGAGCAATGTATGACTTGTCTTCGTCAACAGGCTCGCAGTAAACCTGCGGTAATCTCAATTTCGAGAGGAGAAATATGAATAAACTTTCAAAGCTCGCGTTCATTGCAGCTACCGCAGTTATGGCTGCAT
>NZ_DASXHN010000119.1:0-51061 GCF_036488505.1 Paraburkholderia sp.
CCCGATCTGGGCCAAGGACACCGATACGATGATGAGCACGCTGCAAACCGGCGAAGCGCTGGTCGGCCTGCTGTACCGCTCGCAGACCTACACGATCATGGACAAGGGCGCGAAGGTGCAATGGGTGTTGCCGGCCGAAGGCGCGATCACCTATACGTCCGGCACCGGCATCGGCAAGAACACGAAGCACAAGGCGATCGCCGAGCAGTACGTGAACATGACGCTGAACCCGCAGTATCAGGTGTGGGTCGCGAAGGTATTCAACTACGCGCCGACCAATCCCGCCGCATTGGCGCTGCTGCCGCCCGAGCTGCGCGCACGGGTGGAGTTCACACCCGAGCAGGCCAAACGGATCATCGATCTGGACCAGAAGTCGATTGCCGCGAACCGATCGCGCTGGACCGATCAGTGGAACCGCATCGTCTCGGGCTGACGCGACCATGCCACTCGAGATCGATCTGCAACGGCAGCCGCACCGGTTGGCACCGGTGGTCCTCGCGCACCGCGCTGCCGCGCATGGGCTTGCCGCATACCTCGCCCCGGACGCTGTCACGCTCGATAGCCGGCTCGCCAACGCGCTGCCGCAACTGGGCCTGACGGCGCAACCGGGCGCCGCGCGCGGCCAGCGTCTGCGGCATCCGCGCGTGCTGATATATGCGGATGCCGCCGTCGGTTATCCGTATCACGCGTACTACGCGCACGCGCTGTGGTCGCTCGGCATCGAGCATCGCCGCGTCACCGCGGCGGAAATCGTCGATGGCGCGCTGGACCACACCGACCTGCTGATCATGCCCGGCGGCTTCGCGACGTGGGGACTCGACCGCGCGGAAAGTCAGGTGGGCGTCGACGCGGCGATAGCCCGCTTCATCGACGCGGGCGGTGCGTATATCGGTTCATGCGGCGGCGCGTTCTATCTGGCGAGCGGTCGCCCCGGCTGGCTCGGCGTGATTCCGCGCAAGCCGCTGTATTCGCACGAGTACCTGCAGCCCGGCGTGGGTCTCGTCAATGTGGATCTCGCCGCAGGCCACCCGCTGTGCGCCGGACTGCCCGACCGGATCGAGCTGCCCTATTACCACGGGCCGATTTTTTCCTCGGCGAGCCCCGATGGCTGCGACACCCCGGCCTTTTTCGGCGCTCTCGTGATGCCGAGCCGGCTCTTCATCGACAACGCGATCGATGCCGGACACTACCGCGCAGCGCAGCAAGGCCAGGTGGCCATCGTCGCGACGCGTGAGCAAGGCCGGCGCGTGGTGCTGTTCTCGCCGCATCCGGAAATGGGCGAGTTCGTGCGCAAGGGGATGGCGACCGATAGCTACGTACGGCATTTCCTGCCGATCCGTGGCGACAAGGTGATGGAACAGACGCTGCGCTTCTACGAACGCGAGGATTGCCTTGCGTTCCGGCTGATCCTCAATGCGGTGACCTACCTCGACATTCATGCGCGGGATGCTGGCCCCGCGGCGGGCGACGACTCGCCACAGGCATCCGCCGCCGGCGGGATCGACTTCGCACGCTGGCAACAGATCGACCACGCATGGCGCACCGCCGCGGACCGCATCGCCATACACATCGCGGAAACTGAGGAGCCCGGGTTCGCCAATCTGCTCGATAACGAACTGGCGAGGCACCGCGACGAATGGGACGCGCTGAACGAATGGTGGTCGCGTCCTGGCAACGATGCGACGCCCGCGATCGCCGCCGAATTGACGAACGTTCTCACCGAGGCCATCCCGAGCTGGGCTCAGAGCGGCCAGCGCCCGGTCGAGCAACTGACGTTGCTGGAATTGCCGCTGCGCGTCGCAGCGGCCTGCAAACGCATCGCCGAGCATGACCGAGCGATAAGGACCGTGAAATGAGCACACTGCAACACCGTCAGGCGTCAGGCGAGATCGGCGTCGAACTGAAGGGCATCGTCAAACGTTTCGGTGATTCGATTGCGATCGACCGACTCGATCTGCAAGTGCACGAGGGCGAGTTCTTCTCACTACTGGGGCCGAGCGGCTGCGGCAAGACGACCACGCTGCGCATCGTCGCGGGCTTCGAGCAACCGACCGCCGGTTCGGTTGCGATCCGCCAGCGCGACGTCACCGCGTTGCCGCCGTACCAGCGCAACTTCGGGATGGTGTTCCAGAACTTCGCGCTGTTTCCGCACCTGACCATCACGCAGAACGTCGCGTTCGGACTGAAGATGCGCCGGGTCGACGCGGCAGCCGCGGCTCGCAAGGTCGAAGCGGCGCTGGAGCTGGTGTCGCTGCAAGGCTTCGGCAAGCGTTATCCGCGCGAGCTGTCGGGCGGCCAGCAGCAGCGCGTCGCGATCGCCCGCGCGATCGTCTTTGAACCGGACGTGCTGTTGCTCGACGAATCGCTGTCGGCGCTGGATAAAGTGCTGCGCGAACAGATGCAGGTCGAGCTGCGCACGCTGCAGCGGCGGCTCGGGATGACCACGATCTTCGTCACGCACGACCAGGAAGAAGCGATGACGATGTCGGATTCCATCGCCGTGATGCAGGCCGGGCGCATTCAACAGATCGGCGCGCCGCGCGACGTCTATGAACGGCCGGCCAACGAGTTCGTCGCCAATTTTCTCGGTGCGGCGAATGTGATCGAAGGCCGTCTGTCAGGGCGCGAAGCCGGCGCGGATCTGGTCGACGTGTTCGGCTGCACCTGTGCGGTGCCGTCGAACGGCGAAGCGAGAAGCGCGGGCGCGACACTCAAACTCGCATTGCGGCCCGAGAACCTGTTCCTGAGCGACGCGGCTTCGGGCGTGCCCGCCACGCTGACCAACGTCGTCTACAAGGGCGCGCAGACGCAGATCTTCACCGACATCGCCGGCCAGGCGATCGTGATGGATCTGCCGACCCAGAAGCTGAGCGGCGACCTCGTGCCCGGCCAGCGCGTGCACGTCGGTTGGGACCCGAAACATCTGGTGCCACTGCACGGAGCGCTAGCATGACCGCCCCTGTCCGCTCGCCGGCGGAGCCCGGGAAAGCCGCGCCGGAGAGCGCGCTGTCGCAGCGCTCACGCGGCAGCCGCGCGGGCGCTGCGCGTCTGCGCGTGACCCGCCGCAGCCTGGCGTGGACAGTGGCGATTCCGCCGGTCGCGTTGCTGCTCGCCTTCTTCGCGCTGCCGCTCGCGTACCTGCTGTTCATCAGCGTGATGAGCAATTCGGGCACCGATCTGTACGCATGGCCGATGACGATCGCCAACTACACCGCGGTGCTCGCCGATCCGTTCTACCTGGGCATCATCGAACGCACGCTGCTGATCACCGTGCTGGTGCTTGCACTGTGTTTGCTGCTCGGCTATCCGGTCGCGCTCTACCTGGTCAGAATGCCGGTCAAGCGCCGGGTAATGGCGATGCTGGTGCTGATGTTCCCGATGATGGTCAGTAACGTCGTGCGCGCGTATGGCTGGGTCAGCATCCTCAGCCGCAACGGCGTGCTGAGCAGCACGCTGCAGCACGTCGGGCTGCTCGACTATCCGAAGCAGTATCTGTATTCGGTCGGCGCGCTCACGGTCGGCCTGATGACGATTCTGCTGCCGTTCATGATCATCTCGATCACCAATTCGCTGGCGGCGATCGACCGCCGCTACTACGAAGCAGCGGAGTCGTTGGGCGCGAGCCCTCTGCGCGTGTTTCGCGAAGTCACCTTCCCGCTGTCGACGCCGGGCGTGACCTCCGGTCTGTTGCTGGTGACCTTCCTCGCGCTGAGCGCGTATGTATCGATCTCGCTGCTCGGCGGCGCGCGCTACAAGCTGCTGGTCAGCATGGTGTTCGATGCGGCGTCGACCGCGCAATGGCCGAAGGCGGCGGCACTGTCGTTCGTGCTGCTGGCGGTGGCGCTGCTGATGGCCAGGATCATCCAGCTTCTGCTGCGCCCGCAGCGCGTCCAAGGGAGGGCGTGAATCATGCGTGCAAGCAAATGGCTGCTCGGCGGCACCGCGTTAGTCGCGCTGCTGCTGATCTTCGCGCCAATCCTGGTCGTGCTCCTGCTGTCCTTCAATGGCGGCGACACGATCGCCTTTCCACCGCAGTCGCTGTCGCTGCGCTGGTTCCGGGCTTTTCTGGATTCCGACGAAATGCGAGGCGCGTTCATGATGAGCTTCTGGCTCGCGCTGCTGGCGGCCACCGTATCGACCGCGCTGGCGTTGCTCGGTGCGACTTACCTCGCGCGTCAGCGCGGCCGCCTCGCCACGCTGCTGGAGACGCTGTTCATCGCGCCGCTGGTATTTCCGGCGATCATCCTGGGCCTCGCGTTGCTGCTGCTCTACCGCACGTTCGGGATGCCGCTGGTGGCGGGTCTCGCGATAGCGCACGTGGTGGTGTGCTTCCCCTATGCGCTGCGCTCGATCTACGCGGCACTGCAATCGTTCGACTGGTCGCTCGACGAAGCGGCGCTGAGCCTCGGCGCGAACCCGTGGCGCGTGTTCACGCTGGTCGTCGTACCGATCATCTGGCCAAGCATCATGGTCGGGTGGATGTTCGCGTTCATCGTGTCGTTCGGCGAGGCCAACGTCGTGCTGTTCCTGTCCGGCCCCGGCGTCACGACGCTGCCGCTGGAAATCTTCAGCTACCTGCAGTTCCAGGGCGATCAACTGGTGGTGGCCGCGGCCTCGGCGTTGCAGGTCGGCGTGGTCGTGCTGTTCCTGCTGATCGCGCAGCAGGCATTGGGTGCCAGGAACATGGTTCGCGCTGACCAGGGCTGAATCCGTCACACACTTTCAAAGGCAGAGGCACACAACATGAGCTTCACTACCCGGCCCGAGTTGCGTGGCACTTTCGGCGCGATCAGCAGCACGCACTGGATCGCCACTGCCGTCGGCATGGCGGTGCTCGAACGCGGCGGCAATGCGTTCGACGCGGCGGCGGCCTGCGGCTTCGCGCTGCAGATCGTCGAGCCTCATCTGAACGGCCCAGGCGGCGAAGTTCCGATCATCTTCCACCGCGCCGGTGCCGCCGAACCGACCGTGATCTGCGGGCAGGGTGTGAGCCCCGCGTTGGCAACCATCGACGCGTTCCGCGCGCAGGGTCTGGAGATGGTGCCCGGCACCGGGCTGCTGCCCGCGGTGGTGCCCGGCGCATTCGATGCATGGATGCTGATGCTGCGCGACCACGGCACGATGCCGCTGGAGGACATCCTCGGCTATGCGATCGGCTACGCGGAAAACGGCTATCCGTTGCTGAGCCGCGCGGTCGCGTCGATCGTGCCGGTCGAGCAGATGTTTCGCGAGGACTGGCCGACTTCGGCCGCCGTCTGGCTGCCCGGCGGCAACCTGCCGAAGCCTGGCGCGCTGTTCCGCAATCCGGGCGTTGCCGCGACCTACAAGCGCATCGTCGAAGAAGCGAAAGCAGCGAGCCGCGACCGCGCGGAACAGATCGAGGCGGCCCGCAAGGTCTTCTATCAGGGCTTTGTCGCCGACGCGATCGACCGCTTTTACCGTACGCAGTCTCTCGTCGATACGTCGGGCCACGCGCACGCCGGCCTGCTGCGCGGCGACGATATGGCGAGCTGGCAAGCGACCTACGAGCCTACCGTGTCGCTCGAATATGGCGGCGTGCGCGTACACAAGACCGGCCCTTGGGGGCAAGGCCCGGTCATGCTCCAGCAGCTGGCGTTGCTGAGGCACTTCGACCTCGCCGCGATGGATCCGTTGGGCGACGAGTTCGTGCATACCGTCACCGAGTGCGCGAAACTCGCCATCGCGGACCGCGAGGCGTTCTATGGCGACCCCGCTACGTCGGAGATACCGCTGGAACTGCTGCTGTCGGCCGAGTACAACGCGCACCGGGTCAAGCTGATCGACGCGCGCGCATCGATGACGGTGACCGCCAGCCACCTGGCCGGCGCGAGCGAGCGGCTCGCTACGATCTGCCGCCGCGCCGGTTCCGAAACGCCGCAAGGTGCGGGCGGCGGCGAAGTCACGTTCGCGCCGATCCCGGCGGTCGAAGGCGATACGGTGCACCTGGATGTGGCCGACCGCTTCGGCAACGTGGTATCGGCCACTCCGAGCGGTGGCTGGCTGCAAAGTTCGCCGGTCATCCCCGAACTGGGCTTTCCGGTCACCACGCGCGGACAGATGTTCTGGCTCGACGAAGGACTGCCGTCCAGCCTGCGTCCGCGCACGCGCCCTCGCACTACCCTCACGCCAACACTGATGACGCGCGACGGCGCCCCTTGGCTCGCGATCGGCACCCCCGGCGGCGACCAGCAGGACCAGTGGCCGTTGTCCGTGTTCCTGCGCCATCTGTGGCACGGTTACGGGCTGCAGCGCTCGATCGACGCGCCGATGTTCCACAACCGCCATTGCCCGACTTCGTTCTACCCGCGCGACTATGAGCCGGGTCGCCTGCTGATCGAGGGCCGCTTCGACCCGAGCGTGATCGAGCGCCTGCGCGAGCGAGGTCACAAGGTGAGCGTGATGGAGGACTGGTCATTGGGCCGGGTCTGCGCGGTACAGCGCAGCGAAAGCATGTTGCGGGCAGCGGCCACGCCGCGGCATATGCAGAGCTACGCGCTCGCCCGCTAATCGATTCGATCCGACGTCCGGCCACGTGCGCTTGCCGCGTCCGGATGTTTGAACCTCTTGAACCGTTTGATGAGGACTGTCATCACGAACCAACAAGCCATCGGCCTGTCCCGGACCGCACCGTCGAAGCGCCGTGCAGCCGACATCGCGTATGACAAGATCGAAACGCTGATTTCCAAGCTCGTGATCGAACCCGGCAGTCCGATCGTCGAAGCGGAACTGGCGGTACTGACCGGACTCGGCCGCACGCCGGTGCGCGAATCGCTGATGCGGATGGTCTCGATCGGGCTGATCGTGCAGCAGCCGCGGCGCGGCCTGATGGTCTCGGCGATCAACGTGGCCGACCATCTGGACGTGATCCAGACCCGCCGCGTGCTCGAACAGCTGATCGCCGCGAACGCCGCGCGCCGGGCCACCGCCGAACAGCGCAAGACCATGCTGGCCTGCTCGCAGCGGATGGTCGAAGCGGCGTCGCGCGACAATCTGGACGATTACATGGAAGCCGACCAGGCACTGGATCACGTCGTGCACAACGCCTGCCGCAACCGCTCGGCGGTCAAGGCGGTGGTGCCGCTGGTCGTGCAATGCCGGCGCTTCTGGTATGCGTACCAGCACGAGGGCGACACCGCGATGGCCGCGCGCGCGCATCAGCAGATGGCCGAGGCGATCGCGAGCGGCAACGAAGCCGAGGCGGCTCGGCATGCGGGGCTGCTGATGGACTATCTGGAGCAGTTCGCTCGCTGCGTGATCGATGCCTGAGTGATACCCCGGTGATACCTGGGCGATACCTGGGCGATACCTGAGCGATACCTGAGCGATACCTGAGCGATCGACAGCTGAGTCCGCGTTTCACAGCAGGCTGGACTGCGGTTTCGGCGCGGCCTGGCTGCCTGACCACCCGTCACCCCGATTCGATCGGGGAAAACCCTTTGCGAGCAAGCCGCGGGGCGGCACCGGTCAGTCAGCCTGTTATTCACTTTCCTATTGATCCGGCCTAGACTGGATTCAGACTTTCGTCCGCCAAAACCTTTGCGCTTTACCGTTGCGCCGCTGCGGCAACGGGTGCTGTCTGTCGCGCTTCGCGAGCCGACACAACGCGAGCCGGTTCGCGCCCAATCAACATTCGAACGGGACGACTCATCATGGCTGATACGAGTTACACGGCACGCAAGACCGTTGCCGATATCGTCGGCAGCGCCGATGTGGACGAAGGTCACAAGCTGTCGAAAACCCTCGGCGCGGCCAGCATCACCGCGATGGGCATCGGCGCGATTATCGGCGCCGGCATCTTCGTGCTGACCGGCACGGCCGCCGCGCAGTTCGCGGGGCCGAGCATCACGCTGTCGTTCGTGCTGGGCGGTATCGCGTGCGCGTTCGTCGGTCTGTGCTATTCGGAACTCGCGGCGATGCTGCCGGTGTGCGGCAGCAGCTACACGTACACGTATGCGACGCTCGGCGAGATCTTCGCGTGGATCATCGGCTGGGACCTGATCCTCGAATACGCGATGGGCGCGGCGACCGTCGCGGTCGGCTGGTCCGGCTATATCGTCAGCCTGTTGCACAACGTCGGCATCGATATTCCCCCTACCCTCTCCGCCGCGCCCGGCACCATCGTCAAGCTCGCCGACGGCACCACGGTCACCGGGCTCGTCAATCTGCCGGCAATCGTCATCGTCGCGTTGCTGACCGCGATGCTCGTGCTCGGCACGAAGGAATCCGCGCGGATCAACAACGTGATGGTCGCGATCAAGCTGGTCGTGGTCGCCGCCTTTATCGCGATCGGCTTCTTCTTTATCAAGCCGGCCAACTGGTATCCGTTTATCCCGGCCAACACCGGGCACTTCGGCAGCTATGGGATGAGCGGGATTCTGCGCGGCTCGGCGGTGGTGTTTTTCGCGTTCATCGGCTTCGATGCGGTGTCCACCGCCGCGCAGGAAGCACGAAAGCCGCAACGCGACATGCCGATCGGCATTCTCGGCTCGCTGATCATCTGCACGGTGCTCTATATCCTCGTCGCGGGCGTGCTCACCGGGCTCGTGCCGTACACCGAACTGAACGTGCCCGACCCAATCGCGCGGGGCGTCGATGCGATCGGCATGAACTGGTTCTCGATCCTGATCAAGATCGGAGCGCTAACCGGGCTGACCACGGTGATCCTCGTGCTGCTGTATGGACAAAGCCGCATCTTTTTCACGATGTCGCAGGACGGCTTGCTGCCGCCGTTTTTCGCGCGCGTGCATGACCGCCTGCATACGCCTTATCTGAGCCAGATGCTGATCGGCGCGGTCGTCGCCATCGTGGCCGCGTTGACGCCGATCGGCGTGCTCGGCGAGATGGTCAGCATCGGCACGCTGTTCGCGTTCGTGCTCGTATGCGGCGCGGTGATGTATCTGCGGCGCAGCGACTCGCAAGTCATGAGGCCGTTTCGCGTGCCCGGCGTGCCGGTCGTGCCGATACTCGGCATCCTGTTCTGCCTGCTGCTGATGGTGGGCCTGCCGCTCGTCACCTGGCTGCGGCTGCTGGTTTGGCTGGTGATCGGCATGGTGATTTATCTCACGTACGGGCGCCACCATTCGGTGCTGCGTCATCCGGAGCGCCGGCGCACGTGAATGGATGACGGGCGGCAGCGCACGAAGCCCCCCGCTAGGTCCCCGTCTTGAGCAGCACGGGATCGGTCAGATACCGGTTCGGATACATGCGCTGGAGTGCCTTCACCTTCGGCAGATCGTTGACGACAATGTATGGGTAGTCCGGATGCAGCGCGAGGAAATTCTGGTGATAACCCTCCGCGGGGTAAAAGCCTTTGAACGCTTCCACGCGCGTGACGATCGGCGCTGAAAATACGTGCGCGTTGTCCAGCTGCGTGATGTAGGCCTGCGCGATGGCGCGCTGCTGCGGATTGGCCGGAAAAATCGCCGAGCGGTACTGCGTGCCGTGATCGGGTCCCTGGTAGTTCAACTCGGTCGGATCCTGCACGACCGAGAAGAAAATCTGCAACAGCTGGCCGTAAGTGATCTGCGTCGGGTCGTAAGTGATCTGCACAGATTCCGCGTGTCCGGTATCGCCGTCGCTGACGGTCTCGTATTGCGCGGTGCCGGCCGCGCCGCCCGTATAGCCGGCGGCGACCTGTTCGACGCCGCGCACGTGCTGGAAAACACCTTGCACGCCCCAGAAGCAGCCGCCCGCGAATACGGCGGTCTCGCTATGGGTCGCGCCGATCTTTTCGTCCTGGACAGCCGCGGGGACCTTGACCGCTGCTTCCGCTGAATTCGCGAAGCGCTGCACGGCAAACACACTGGCCGCGACGGCGACGCAGCCGGCGAACTTCACGAGGATCGAACGCCTGCTGCGGGTAGTCCGACCGACAGAACTCGAGTGCATGATGCGATTCCTTCTGAAAGTGATTGATTGACGGCGCCGCTGTTGTAAGCGGTTCGTCGTGGTAGCCTGGGCTCAGGCGGCGGCCGGTGTGAAGCTCAATGCGACGCCATTCATGCAATAGCGCAGGCCGGTTGGCCGCGGTCCATCGTCGAACACGTGACCGAGATGACCGCCGCAGCGCCCGCAGTGAACCTCGGTGCGCGATACGCCGAACGAACGGTCTTCGCGCGTCGCCACCGCATCGTCGAGCGGCGCCCAGAAGCTCGGCCAGCCGGTGTGGCTGTCAAACTTCGTCCGCGACGCGAAGAGCGCACGCTGGCACCCGGCGCAGCCGAATACGCCGGCCCGATGCTCGTCGTTCAACGGACTACTGTAAGGACGCTCGGTGCTCTCGCGGCGCAGTACCGCATACTGCGACGGGCTCAGCAACGCGCGCCATTGTTCGTCGGTGCGGACGACTTCGAAGTGCTCGTCCGCGTCGCGGGACGCCACCGGCGCGGCTTTTCCCAGACGCCAACGGCTTGCGGCCGTCAGCGCCGCCACGGCGGCCGCGCCGCTGAACAGAAATCGCCTTCTGCCTTGCATGATGTGCGCTCCTTGGTCTGAATCCGCGGCAAGTACGGACATGCTACGGCGCAAGCGGTATCGAAGTCCTCACGAAAACTTAAATTAAATGTGATAACTCGCCGCCCAGAAATTGCGCACAATGACGCAACGGCCGGCTTCCTGCCGGCATGCGGCTTGTGCAATCGCATGAACCCAGTCCGAGCGCGCGTCCGAAGCCCACATGGAACATCCGAAACGCATCCTGATCGTCGAAGACGACGTCGACATCGCCAACGTGCTGAGCATTCATCTGCGCGACGAGCACTATCAGGTCGTGCACAGCGCCGACGGCAACGAAGGACTTCGACTGCTTGAGCAAGGCGGCTGGGACGCGTTGATCCTCGACCTGATGCTGCCTGGTGTCGACGGTCTCGAAATCTGCCGGCGTGCCCGCGCGATGACCCGCTACACGCCGATCATCATCACCAGTGCGCGTTCGAGCGAAGTGCACCGGATTCTCGGCCTCGAACTGGGCGCCGACGACTACCTCGCCAAGCCGTTCTCGGTCCTCGAACTGGTCGCACGCGTGAAGGCGTTGCTGCGACGCGTCGAAGCGCTGGCCAGGGATTCCCGGATCGACGCGGGCAGTCTGTCGATCGCGGGTATCACCATCGATCCACTGACACGCGAAGCGGCGGTGAACGGCAAGCCGATCGAACTGACGCCGCGTGAATTCGATCTGCTGTATTTCTTCGCGCGGCACCCCGGCAAAGTGTTTTCGCGGATCGACCTGCTCGACGCGGTATGGGGCTATCAGCACGAGGGCTACGAACATACGGTCAATACGCATATCAACCGGTTGCGCGCGAAGATCGAAATCGATCCCGCACAGCCCGAGCGCATCCTGACCGTATGGGGGCGCGGCTACAAACTGGCCGCGCCAGGCGACCCGCCAGCCGCCGCCGACGCACACAAGGACGCGCCGTGAACCTGACCCTGACGCAGCGGCTATCGCTCGCGTTTTCCGCTTTGCTGCTCGCATGCTGCGGCGCGTCCGCCTGGCTGCAGATCCGTTCGAGCGATCTGCACCAGATGGAAGTCGTGCAAAGCCTGTCGCGCGACCTCGCCGATCACATTGCTCACCACACCACGCTGATGGACGCGAATGGTCTGCGCCCTGACGCGGTGCGTCAGCTATTCAGCCAGTTGATGATGGTCAATCCGAGCGTCGAAGTGTATTTGCTCGACAGTCAGGGGCATATTCAGGGCGACGACGCGCCTGCCGGCCACGTCAAGCGCGACAACGTCGATCTCGCGCCGATCCGGCAATTCATCGCCGGCCACGCGTTACCGATTCTCGGCGACGATCCGCGCAGCGTCGCCGGGAAAAAAGTGTTCAGCGCCGCACCGTTACGATCGAACGGCGCGCAGCCCTCCGGCTATATCTATGTCGTGCTGCTCGGCGAAGAGCACGATGCGCTGGCCGCGCGTGTGGCGGCCAGTTCGGTGCTGCGCACCACGTTGTGGTCGATGGGCCTGGTCGCGCTGCTCGGTTTGCTCGCGGGCCTGTTCGCGTTCGACCTGATCACGCGGCCGCTGCGCCGCCTCACCGAAGCGATGCGCCGTTTCGACGCCGACGGCGAGCCCGACACGCAGCCGGCCGTGCCGCGTTCGGCATCGGCCGGGCGACGCGACGACATTGCCGTACTCGAAACCACCTTCGCGCAGATGGCGACCCGCATCGGCGAGCAATGGCGCGCACTGACGAGACAGGATCAGCAACGGCGCGAACTGATCGCCAATATCTCGCACGACCTGCGTACACCGCTTACTTCGCTGCACGGCTATCTGGAGATGCTGTCGCTCAAAGCCGACACGCTGAGCGAATCCGAACGCAAACGCTACTTGGCGATCGCGCTCGCCCAAAGCGTGAAGGTCGGGCGACTCGCGCAGGCTTTATTCGAACTGGCGCGGCTCGAACACGGCAACGTGCAACTCGCGCTCGAACAGTTCTCGCTGGCCGACCTGGTGCAGGATGTATTCCAGAAATTCGAGTTGCCGGCCGAGGCACGGCATATCCGGCTGCGCGCCAGCATTCCGGCCCGGCTTCCGAACGTCTGCGCCGATCTCGGCATGATCGAGCGCGTGCTGACGAACCTGCTCGACAACGCGGTTCGCCATACGCCGGCACACGGCGAGATCGCTGTCGATCTCGCGCATCAGGACGGCAAGGTGTCGGTCACCGTCAGCGATACGGGCCCCGGCATTCCCGCGGCGCAGCGCGAGGGGCTGTTCGAACGTCCGTTCAGTGCGGGGCGCGCTCACAGCGGCGGGCTCGGTCTGGTGATCGTGCAGCGCATGCTGCAACTGCATCACAGTCAGATATCTCTGCTCGAACGCACGGAAACCGGCGCCGCGTTCCGCTTCGATCTGCCGGCTGCTGAAAAGCTGGCTGTCGCCGGTATCGCGCGATGATCCGCTGTGCGATCGACTGACATGCGTGTTCCCAATTGGTAAAACAATATGAAAAAAGTCGCCATACGGATTCTAATTGCCGTAATGCTCGTTGCGACATCAGTGATCGTCGGATGGCAACTGACGTACGTAATCGATTTGTTGCCTTTCAATATGCCGGAGCCGGTCGAGATGTTTATCCGTCTCTGTTTGTCAGCAACAGGAAATGACGATCTGGTGAATCCCGATGATATGGAAGTACTTGCCTTGCTTTTCTACTGGACACTGTCCGCGCTGATGGTTGGCGCCCTTCTGTGCGCTGGTGCTCGGGGGCTGCGCCACCTTCGGGTGAGAAAAACTTCACAAAAGCCAATCTAAACGCATATTTTTCGCGATACCGCGACCGTTGCCCGGCATGCGCGTGTTTCCGCCACAACGGCCAAGAACAAATTGACAAGCCTCGCAGACACGGTACGATCAACGGAAATCATTTCTGGCTTTCTGGCTATATCACGCCGTCCATTCAATCTTCGTTCGGGCCGCAAACCATTCAATAGCCGATCTCACACGCAATTAAGAGTGCCTTGACCAAGGAGTTTCTCTTGCTCTGCTCCGCATCCCGCCTGCGTAGTCGTGCCGCATTGCTGCTGATCACTGGTTTGCCAATCCTGCTCGCCGCCTGCCACGACCAGCAGGCCACACCCACCGCGGCGTCGATGCCGCCGGTTCCCGTCCTGGTCGAAACAGTCGCCACCTCCGCGGTGCCCGACGTCGTCGAGTTGCCGGGCCGCATCGAGGCCGTACGCAGCGCCGAGATTCGCGCACGTGTCGACGGCATCGTCGAGCGTACGCTGTATCGGGAAGGCACCGACCTGCCCGCCAACGCCCCGCTATTCCAGATCGACGCAAGCGACTATCGCGCGCAGTTGCAGCAGGCGCAGGCGGCGCTCGCACGCGCGAGCGCCGTGCGCGACAACGCCGCTTCCGTCGTCGAGCGCTTCAGGCCGCTGGTCGGCCGCCACGCGGTCAGCGCGCAGGAATACGACGCTGCGCTCGCGACCATGCAGCAGGCCCAGGCCAATGTCGCCGATGCGCATGCCGCCGTCTCGCTCGCGCAGTTGCGGCTCGATCGCTGCATCGTGCGCACGCCGATCGCGGGACGCGCCGGTCGCGCGCTCGTCACCGAAGGCGCGTTGGTCAGCGCCGGCGCGGCCACCCTGCTCACGCAGGTCAATCAACTCACGCCGATCAACGCGGTGTTCACGCAGTCGAACACGGCGATGCTCGACATCGAACAGCAGATCCAGTCGGGCACGCGCAAGCCGGCCAGCATGAAGCACATCGAGGTCCAATTGGTTCTCGCCAACGGCCAGGTCTATAACGAGCGCGGCTTTCTGGACTTCGCGGACCTCGTCGTCGATCCGTCCACCGGCACGCAAACGGTGCGCGCGCAGTTCGCGAATCCGGACCGCACGCTGCTGCCTGGGCAGTTCGTGCGGGGGCGCATCATCGCGGCCGGCAATCTGCAAGGCATCCGTATCCCGGAGCGCGCGGTGCAGCTCGATAACGGTGTGGCGAGCGTCGCGCTGGTCGCCGACGATGGCACCGTGGTCCACCGCAACATCGATCTGGGCGAACAAGGCGAAGGACGCTGGACCGTGCGCGATGGGCTCAAGCCCGGCGAGCGCGTGATCGTCGACGGCTGGCAGAAGGTCCAGCCCGGCCAGCGGGTCGACGCGCGGCCCGTGCCCGAAGGCGCGTCCGCGGGGGCGTCAACCGGGGCGTTGGCGACGCCAGCCATGCCGTCGCAGTCGGCCGCGGCGCCAGCTTCCGCCGCGCGTTGACGGGCTCGCCGATGAACCGCTTCTTCGTCGCCCGTCCGGTCTTTGCGTGGGTCATCGCCCTTTTCATCGTGTTGTTCGGCGCGATCGCGGTCGCGCTGCTGCCGGTCGAGCAGTATCCCGATGTGGCGCCGCCCTCGCTGAGCATCACCGCCGCCTTCAGCGGCGCCGACGCGCGCACGCTCGAGCGCACCGTCACGTCGATCATCGAAGACGAGATGAACGGCATCGAGAACTTTCTGTACATGTCGTCGGTGAGCCGATCGAACGGCACGATGCAGATCACCGTCGTGCTCAAGCCCGGCACCAATCTCGACATCGCGCGCACCCAGGTGCAGGACCGGCTCAGCCGCGTCGAGCCGCGCCTGCCGCTCGAAGTGCGGCAAATCGGCGTGCGCGTGACGAAAGCGTCCTCCGGCTTTCTGATGCTGCTCGCGCTGCAGGCGACCGACGGCAGCACCAACGCGGTCGCGATGGGCAATTTCGCGTCGAACAATATCGTCAACGAGTTGCGCCGCATCGATGGCGTCGGCGACGTGCAACTGTTCGGCTCGTCATACGCGATGCGGATCTGGCTCGATCCGCACAAGCTGACGGGCTTCGGGCTGTCGGCAAGCGAGGTGTTGCAGGCGGTCCAGGAGCAGAACAGTCAGACCGCGGGCGGCGGCCTCGGCGATCAGCCGATCGCGCCGGGTTCCGAATTCACCGCGCAGATCGTCACGCAAAGCCGCTTTTCGACGCCCGAGCAGTTCCGCGAAATCATCGTGCGCGCGAACCCGGATGGCTCGACCGTGCGCCTCGGCGACGTCGCTCGCGTCGAACTCGGCAACGACAGCTACGGCAACCGCCTAACCGTCAACGGCAAGGCGTCGGCCGGTATCGCGATCCAGCTCGCGAGCGGCGCGAACGCGCTCGCAGTCGCCAACGCGGTGCGCCAGCGCATGACCGAATTGCAGCCGACCTTCCCGCGCGGCGTCAGCTGGGCCGTGCCGTTCGACACGACGCCGTTCATCACCACGTCGGTACACGGCGTGATCCAGACGATGATCGAGGCCTTGCTGCTCGTCACGGTCGTCGTGTTTCTGTTCCTGCAGGACTGGCGCGCGACGGTGATCCCCACGATCGTCGTGCCGGTCGCGCTGATCGGCACCTGCGCGGGGCTCTATCTGTTCGGACTGTCGATCAACATCCTGTCGCTGTTCGGCATGGTGGTCGCAATCGGTATCCTCAACGACGATGCGATCGTCGTGGTCGAAAACGTCGCGCGGATCATGCGCGAGGAAGGCCTCAGCGCGCCGCGCGCGACCGTCAAGGCGGTCGGCCAGATTGCCGGCGCGGCGATCGCGAGCACGCTCGTGCTGGTCGCGGTGTTCATTCCGATGGCGTTTTTCCCGGGCTCGACGGGCGGCATCTACCGGCAGTTCTCGGTCACGCTGGCCGTGTCGATCCTGCTGTCGACGCTGCTGGCGCTGACGCTCGGCGCGGCCTTGTGCGCGGCGCTGCTCAAAAGCGAAAGCGCCGGGCGCAAGCGGCCGGCAAACGCGGCTTCGCGGCTGATGCACCGCGCGTTCGACGGCTTCAATAACGGGCTCAACGCGGGCACCGCGCGCTACATCGGCGGAGTCGGTGCGATGCTGCGCTCACCGCTGCGCTGGTTGCTCGCGTTCGTCGCGGCCTGCGCGATCACGGTGTTTTTCTTTATGCGTCTGCCGAGCGGCTTTCTGCCGACAGAAGACCAAGGGCATATTTTCATCACGTATACCGGCGCGCCGGGTTCGACCGAGCAACGCACGCAGCATGCGATCGATCAGGTCGAGGCGTTTTTGCGGCAGCAGCCACAGGTGCGCAACGTGGCTTCGGTCACCGGTTTCAGCTTCTTCGGGCAGGGGCAATCGGCGGCGCTGTCGTTCGTCGATCTGAAGCCGTGGAACGAACGGCCCGGCGAAGCAAACTCGGCGAGCGCGCTGGTGCGTCGCGCGAATGCCGCGTTCCGGCAGATTCCCGAAGCGTTTATTTTCGCGCTCGATCCGCCCGCGATCCCGTCGCTCGGTAACGCGACCGGCTTTACGATGAAGATTCAGGATCGCAGCGGCGTCGGTGGCGAAGCGCTGCAACAGGCCGCGCGGCGCATGATGATCGAGGCATCGCAAAGCAGCATGCTCACGGGCGTGCGCACCGAGGGCATGCCGGAGGCGCCACAACTGTATGTCGAGATCGACCGCGTAAAAGCGCGCGCGTTGGGCTTGCAGATCGGCCAGGTCAATCAGGCGCTCGCGCTGACGTTCGGCTCGAACTACGTGAACGATTTCGTGTTCGAGGGCAATGTGTTGCGCGTGCTGTTGCAAGCCGACGCCGAGCAGCGGATGCGCGCCGAAGACGTGAGCTCGCTGCGCCTGCGTAACAATCGCGGCGAGATGGTGCCATTCTCGGCGTTCACGCGAGTGCGCTGGATTTCTGGTCCGCAGCAGCTCGAACGCTATAACGGCTTTCCGTCCGCGACATTGTCGGGCCAGGCCGCACCCGGCCGTTCGAGCGGCGCGGCGATCGCGGAGATGGAGCGCATCGCGTCGCATGTGCTGACCGGCAATCTCACGTACGAATGGACTGGCACCGCATTCGAGGAAAAACAGGCGAGCGGGCAGATCGGCATGCTGCTCGGTTTGTCGCTGGTGGTCGTGTTCCTGCTGCTCGCGGCGCTGTATGAGAGCTGGGCGATTCCGGTCGCGGTGTTGATGATCATTCCGTTCGGCGTGATCGGCGCAGTGCTGCTGACGATGATGCGTGGCTTGTCCGCCGACGTCTATTTCAACATCGGCCTCGTGACGATCATCGGGCTGGCGGCGAAGAACGCAATCCTGATCGTCGAGTTTGCGATCAAGGAAGAGTCTGAGGGCAAGGACGCAATCACCGCCGCGAAGAACGGCGCGCAGCAGCGCCTGCGCCCTATTCTGATGACGAGCGTGACGTTCGTGCTCGGTATGCTGCCGCTGGTGCTCGCAACCGGTGCGGGCGCGGCGAGCCGGCGCGCGGTCGGCACCGGCGTGATGGGCAGCATGTTGACCGCGACATTGTTCGGGATCTTCTTTACGCCGCTGTTCTATGTGGCCGCGCGCCGCTGGCTGAGCCGCAAGAAACGCAGCATCGATGTCGACGATCTGCCGCCGCTCGCACCCGAGGCCGGCGAAACCGGCGGAGGACGGCACGATGCGTAAGCACCTGTTGATGCCGCTGGTTTGCTGCTCGCTTGCCGCGTGCAATTTCGCGCCGCCGTATCACCAGCCCGAACTGCCGATCGCCGATCACTTCGACACGACGGAGAACGGCAACCCGGCGGACGCGCAACTCGCGAGCGAAATCGACTGGCAGACCTTCTTCGCCGATCCGCAACTGAAGCTGCTGATCGAGACCGCGCTCGCGCATAACCGCGATCTCGCCGCGTCGATCGCGCGCATCGAACAGGCGCACGCGTTCTATCGCATCCAGAACGCCGCGCGTTTGCCGCAGGTCAACGCGAACGCAGGCGCGACGCGCACCAAAGCGCCGCTCGGTTCGATCGACCCGGAGTTCGACAACACCGACATCTCGCTCCAGTTCAACCAGTACAACGTGCAGGCCGCGGTGACGTCGTTCGAACTGGATTTCTGGGGGCGCGTGCGCAATACGAGTGAAGCCGCGCGGCGCCGCTATCTCGCGAGCGTCGACGGGCAACGTGCGTTCCGTTTATCGCTGATCGGCAATGTCGCGTCGAACTACTACGCGATCCGCTCGGGCGACGAAGGGATCGAACTGGCGCAGCGCACGCTGGAAAGCCGCCGCTATGCGCTCGACATCGCGAAGCTGCGGCTCGATGCGGGCGTCACGTCGATGGTCGATTACGAACAGGCCGCGATTCTCGTCACGCAGGCGCAGACCCAGCTTGCCGAATTGCAACGGACTACCGCGCAGCAGCGCAATCTGCTGGAGGTGCTGATCGGCGGACCGCTCGGCGACACGCTGCGGGACTCGCTACCTCAGGCGCCGCCGATCGCCGACGCCGCGCAGTTCGGCGCGCTGGACCCTGGCTTGCCGTCCGCGCTGCTGGTCCATCGGCCGGACATCCAGCAGGCCGAGCAGCAGCTACGCGCGGCCGATGCCGACATCGGCGCCGCGCGCGCGGACTTCTTCCCGCGCATCGCGCTGACGGGCAGCTTCGGTTATATCTCGCCGGAACTGGGCGATCTGTTCGTGCCGGGCAAGCAGGCGTGGTCGGTCGGCGCGCTGGTCGGCATGCCGATTTTCGATGGCGGGCAGCGCCAGGCGCAGCTTTCACAGGCGCGCGCGCGGCGCGACGAACTGGTGGCCAGTTACCAGAGCACGGTGCAGAACGCGTTTCGTGAAGTGTCCGATGGCTTGGTCGGGCGGCAACGCTACAAGGAACAGATTGCGGCGCAGGAACAGGCAGTGCAAGCGCAGCGTCAGCTCGCCGAAACGGCCGAACTGCGCTACGAAAACGGGATCTCGATCTATCTCGAAGTGGTGGATGCGCGACGCAATCTGTTCGCCGCCGAGCAGCAGTTGATCCAACTGCGTGCGACGGCATTACAGAACGGGGTATCGCTTTACGTCGCGCTGGGTGGCGGACCGGATGGCCCTGACGAGATGTCGCGAAACACGCCGCAAACGACATCGCAGGCAAACGGGATGCACCCTGCGAACTGAAACGGGGCGCAGCATCGATTGCGCGCCCCGCTCGCCGCCGGCGTTGCACCGGCGGGTCCGACTCATCAGCCCAGCGTCACGTTGACCGACGCTTCCTCGCCATCGCGCACCAGGGTGACGGACACGCTATCGTCGGACTGAGCGATGATGCGGCGCAGTTGCTCGACGCCGTGAATCACCTTGCCGTCGACCGCAACGATGATGTCGCCGGCCTGGATGCCCGCCTCGGCGGCCGGACCGGTGGCCTGCTGCACGAGCACGCCGCCCGGCAGCGATGCGTCCTGTTGCTCGTCCTGAGTCAGCGCCCGCACGGCGACGCCCAGACGCGGACGGTTCTGCTGCCGCGGTTGTTCCTGCGGTTGTTCCTGCTGTTGCTCCCGCGGGGAAACCGATGCCACGCCGCTCGATTGCTGCGCACCGATCGTGACCGACAGCTTGTGCTCGCCGCCATCGCGCCACACACTGATCGTCGCGTTGCTGCCCGGTGACAGTTGCGCGAGCTGCCCGATCAATTCCGTGGTGCTGCCGATGCGCTTGTCGTTCACGCCGATGATCACGTCGCCCCGACGCAGACCCGCCGCCTGTGCGGGGCCGCTCGGATCGACCGAGCCGACCAGCGCCCCGCCCGCCGGCTCGAGACCGAGCGCCTTCGCCTGGTCGGCGCTGACCGGCTGCACGCCTACGCCGATACGGCCGCGGGTCACATGGCCGGTGCGCACCAGTTGGTCTTTCACGTGCATCGCGGCATCGATCGGGATCGCGAACGACAAACCCTGAAAGCCGCCGGTGCGGGAATAGATCATCGAGTTGATGCCGATCACTTCGCCGTTCAGATTGAACAGCGGGCCGCCGGAATTGCCGGGGTTGACCGGCACGTCCGTCTGGATGAATGGGATCGGGCTATCGTCGGAGAAGGAGCGCGATTTCGCGCTGATGATGCCTGAGGTCACCGTGCTGTCGAAGCCATACGGCGAGCCGATCGCCACGACCCATTCACCCACTTTACTGCTGTCGGGATTGCCAATCTTCACGGTCGGCAGATTCGACGCGTCGATCTTTATCACCGCCACGTCGGTGGTCTTGTCCTTGCCGATCACGCGCGCGTGGAATTCGCGGCCGTCGGTGAGCTTTACGCTCAGGCTGCTCGCGCCATCGACGACGTGATTGTTGGTCAGAATGTATCCGTCCTGGCTGATGATGAAACCCGAGCCGAGCGCTTCACCGCCGCTCTTGCGCTGACCGTTTTCATCGACGGAGGCCGCTTCTTTCACGCCGATATGCACGACCGCCGGGCCATAGCGCGACACGATGCCGGAGAAGTCCGGCGCCGACGAACGCGTGCCGACGATATCGGCTGCCGCGCGCAGCGCGGACACGGGACCCTGCGATTCACTCACGGACGCATCGGCATTGCGATGGCTGAGCGCGTAAGCGCCACCGATTGCGAGAAGTACGCAAACGGCAGCGCTGCCGCGCCAATATTTTTGGGTGGTCATAGTCGGGAATTTTTGGGAAGGGTTACGTGGTGGACGCGTAATGTAGAGGCCACCACTTAAAGCACGCTTAAAGAAGGTGTGCGATCAGAAAGCTCGCGCGAGCCCTTATTTGCAGGGGTTTTCCGCATCTCGCGCGTCTTTTTGGGGACCTTCGCACGGACATCGCTTTCTCGCTTCAACGACGATCGCAAGCGATCCGCGGCGCGAGCATCGCGTTCGGCAGATCCGGCCAAAAGCGTTCACTGACGCGCGCGATACGTTGGCTGACCCGTGATTTCCCCAGGATTGACCGCGCCGGAAGCAGTTCCGATAATAGCCATATGGTGGACTCATCATTCACAATGTGGACAAACAGATTTCCGGACATCTCGCGAGGACTATCCATGCCCGAGGCCAAGCAATCCGACCTGACGCCGTATCAGTTGCCATTCCCGAAGGAGGCGCAAAAGGAAATCGTCGTGCCTTTCGCGATTCCGGACGACGAACGCGTGTGGGTTCCGCAGGCGGAAAACGTGTCGTTCCGCCCGTTGTGTCTGAATGCGTCGCAGGGTTACTGGATGAATCTGCTGCGAGTGCGCAAAGCGGGCGTGCTGAGCCGTCATCGTCATCCGCAGAGCGTGCACGGGATGGTGCTCAAGGGCCGCTGGCGGTATCTCGAGCACGACTGGGTCGCCACCGAAGGCAGCTACGTGTATGAGCCGCCGGGAGAAACGCATACGCTGTACGTGCCCGAAGACGTCGAGGAAATGATCACGTACTTCCAGGTCAACGGCGTGATGTTCTATTGCGATCCGTACGGCAACTACACCGGCTATGAGGACGTATTCACGAAGATCGACATGTGCCGCAAGCACTATGCGTCGGTCGGTCTCGGTGAAGACTACGTGGACCAGTTCATCCGGTAAGCGCGCCAGTCGGCGGATACGATTTCCCGCACACGTCGCGCTCGTCATCACGGGCGCGGCCGGCGGCACTAACCAGCACTACGCCGCCCACACGGCACAACACGGCAGCACGACTCCCATACCAGCACCACACATTGCGCAGGAGACAAAAATGCTCCAGAAGTCACAGCGTCTAAAACGTATACAGGTGGTCGCGGTTGCTTTCCTGACGGTCGCGGGCATCGTCAACTATCTCGATCGCAGCACGCTGTCGATCGCAAATCATCTGGTCAGCGAAGAGTTGCATCTGTCGGCGTCGCAGATGGGGTTGCTGCTGTCCGCGTTTTCGTTGTCGTATGCGTTCGCGCAGCTTCCGGTCGGCGCGCTGCTCGATCGGTTCGGCTCGCGCGTGATGCTCGGGCTCGGCATGCTGGTGTGGTCCGTCGCCCAGGTCGCGGGCGGCTTCATCCAGACGCTCAATCAATTTCTGACCGCGCGGGTCGTGCTCGGCGTGGCCGAAGCGCCGCTCTTCCCGGCCGGCGCGAAAGTCGTCAACGAATGGTTCGCGGTGCGCGAACGCGGCGCGCCGATCGGCACGTTCATTTCGTCGTCGACCATCGCGCCGATGATCGCGCCGCCGCTGCTTACCGTGCTGATGCTCGCTTTCGGCTGGCGCACGATGTTCGTCATCATGGGCGTGCTCGGGGTCATCGTCGCGCTCGCGTGGTACATGGTCTATCGCAATCGCAACGACATCGCGCTGACGGAACAGGAGACCGCGCATCTGAACGAAGGTGCGACCGTTCAGGAAAACCCGCAGGGCCTGAGCTGGGCCGAATGGGGCGCGCTCTTCAAGCTGCGCAACACATGGGGCATGATCTTCGGTTTCATGGGCGTGATCTACATGGTGTGGCTGTACCTCACGTGGCTGCCCGGCTACCTGGAAAGGGAACGGCACCTGAGCATCGCGCACACCGGCTGGCTCGTCGCGATTCCGTATGTGTTCGGCACGATCGGCATGCTGAGCAGTGGCGTTATCGCCGACTATCTGCTCAAGCGCGGAATGGCGCCGATTCGTAGCCGCAAGTGGCCGCTTTGCGTCGGGCTCGTCGGCGCCGCCGCGTTCACCGTCCCGGCCGCCTACACGCCGAGCACGGCGCTTGCCATCACGTACGTATCGGTCGCGATGCTGTTCGTCAATCTGTCGAGCGGCAGCGCGTGGGCGCTCGTCAGTGTCGCCGCACCGCGGCATCTGGTGGCATCGCTCGGCAGCATGCAGAACTTCGGCGGCTATCTGGGCGGCTCGTTCGCACCGGTGATCACCGGCATCGTCGTCGATCACACGCATTCGTTCGTCGATGCGCTGCTGATCAGCGCAGCGGTCGCGTTCGCCGCGGCGCTCGTTTATCTGTTCGTCGTCAAGGAAGTCGCGCCCGCGCCACTCGCGCGCCCGGCCGAGGCGCAACCCACCTGAACGCAACCCCTGATGCAATCCTGACGCAACCCACCTGATGCGGCGGCTCACATGACATTCCAGAACCAGCTACTCGAAGGCAAGAACGCACTCGTGACCGGCGGTTTTTCAGGCATCGGCGCGGCGATAGCGAATGCGCTCGCGCAACTGGGCGCGCATACCGTCGCCGCCGGTTTGCCGCTGCCCGAAGGCGCGCCGGATACGCTGAATCCCCAAGTCCGCCGCGTCACGCTTGACGTGCGTTCGGGCGACGACGTCAGCGCCGCGGTGAACGCTTTCGAGCGTCTGGACATCGTGGTCAACTGCGCGGGCGTGATCAGCCGCGGCGAAGAACATCGGCTGGACGTGTTCGAACGCGTGATGGACATCAACCTGAATGGCACGATGCGGGTGTGCGCCGCCGCGCGCGGATTGCTCTCGGCGTCGGCGGGCTGCATCGTCAATACCGCATCGATGCTGAGCTTTTTCGGCGGCGCGCTGGTGCCCGCGTACAGCGCGAGCAAGGGCGCGGTCGCGCAACTGACGAAGTCGCTCGCGCTCGCGTATGCGGCCGACGGAATTCGTGTCAACGCGATTGCGCCCGGCTGGATCGCCACGCCGCTCACGCAGGCATTGCAGAGCGACGATGACCGTTCGCAGGCGATCCTCGAGCGCACGCCGCTGCGGCGCTGGGGCATGCCGGACGAAGTCGCGCAGGTCGCGGTGTTTCTATGCACGCCGGCCGCGTCGTTCATGACCGGTGCGATCGTCCCGGTCGATGGCGGTTATCTGGTCGCGTGAGGCCATCACCGCGTGAAGCGGTGTGGCAGCCATTGCGCGCCGCGGAGGAACGCATAATCGCCTACCGATGCGCTGTCCGTATGCGATGCGCAATTCCGCTTCCCAACCTGCTTTAGAGTCCGTTTCAAAGTCCGCCTCGATGCCCGCTTCAAAATCCGCTCCCGCGTCCGTTTCAAAGGCACCCTCGAACGCCGCGACCACGGCCGGCCTGCGCGTGCGCGCGGCCAGCGATACCGCTGCCGAAACCGCACCCGCTGCGGCCGACCCCGCCGCGAAAAAGCACCTTCACACCGGCAGCAAGCCCGATACCGGCGCGGTCGCCGGCGCTGCCGCATTCTCGAAATTCATCGCGGTACTACAACTGATCGCCGATGCGCAGAGCCCGCCCAACGTCGCGAAACTGAGCGCGGCGAGCGGTTATCCGCGCCCGACCGTGCACCGCATCGTGGCCGCGTTGCAGGCCGAAGGTCTGGTCATCGCGACCGGCAGCGGCAACACCTTCGGCCTCGGCCCGCGTCTGATCAATCTCGCCAGCCATAGCTGGGAGCGCTCCGATCTGCGTGTCGCGGCCAGCGATGCATTAATGGCACTGCGCGACATCACATCAGAGACGATCCATCTCGCGGTGCCGAGCCAGGGCGAGATGGTGTACATCGAGAAGCTCGAAAGTCCGCACGCGGTGCGCATGGCGTCGCGCATCGGCACCCGGGTGTCGCTGACGTCGAGTTCGGTCGGCAAGGCGTATATGGCGACGCTCGGGGCGGTGGAACGCGAAGCGCTGCTGAAGAACGCGCCGCTCGAACGTTTCACCGAGCACACGCTGACCGATCTCGATGCGGTTCGCCAGGAGTTCGACGCGACCGCGCAACGCGGCTACGCGGAAGACCGCGAAGAAAACGAAGCGTCGATCTGTTGCTACGGCGCGGCGATTCGCGCTCCGGACGGCCGCGCAGTCGGCTGCGTGAGCATCAGCATGCCGACGTTTCGCCGTCGCGACGACGCGCGCGTCTGCTACATCGAGCCGCTGCTCGCCGCATGCAAGACCATTGCGGCGCGACTCGGGCCGGGCAGCGCGCGGTAATCGCACGCAGCTTATCGGTGGTTCATCCGCTACGGCGCCTGCGCCAGTCGCCTTACCCAATCCCCGCTCACATACAGGACCGAAGCTGCTATTCTTCCTGTCGCGCGGCCGCTCCGGCCGCCCGCCCGCCGCGAGCATGCGGCAGACCGCGACAGCATCCGCGGCGCTCGCGCGCCCGACTTCCCCAACCCAGGAATACGCATGTTCGGTTTTTTGCGCGGCTACTTCTCCAACGACCTCGCGATCGACCTCGGCACGTCGAACACGCTGATCTACATGCGCGGCAAGGGCATCGTGCTCGACGAACCGTCGGTCGTGTCGATCCGCCAGGAAGGCGGCCCGAACGGCAAACGGGTCATCCTGGCCGTCGGCCATGAGGCCAAGCAGATGCTCGGCAAGGTGCCGGGCAATATCGAGGCGATCCGCCCGATGAAAGACGGCGTGATCGCCGACTTCAACATCACCCAGCAGATGATCAAGCGCTTTATCCAGATGGCGCACGAGTCGAGGATGTTTTCGCCGTCGCCGCGCATCATCATCTGCGTGCCGTGCGGCTCGACCCAGGTTGAGCGCCGCGCGATCAAGGAAGCCGCGCATAGCGCGGGCGCCTCACAGGTCTATCTGATCGAAGAACCGATGGCCGCCGCGACCGGCGCGGGATTGCCCGTGTCGGAAGCGACCGGTTCGATGGTGGTGGATATCGGCGGCGGCACGACCGAGGTCGGCGTGATCTCGCTTGGCGGCATCGTCTATAAAGGCTCGGTGCGCGTCGGCGGCGACAAGTTCGACGACGCGATCGTCAACTACATCCGCCGCAACTACGGGATGCTGATCGGCGAGCAGACGGCCGAGGCGATCAAGAAGGGAATCGGCTCCGCGTTTCCTGGCTCCGAAGTACTGGAGATGGAGGTGAAAGGCCGCAACATGTCCGAGGGCATTCCGCGCAGCTTCACGGTGTCGAGCAATGAGATGCTCGAGGCGCTGACCGATCCGCTGAACCAGATCGTGTCGTCGGTGAAGATCGCGCTCGAACAGACGCCGCCGGAACTCGGCGCCGATATCGCGGAGCGCGGCATCATGCTGGCGGGCGGTGGCGCGCTGCTGCGCGATCTGGACCGCCTGCTCGCCGAAGAGACCGGGCTGCCGGTGTTCGTCGCCGACGCACCGCTTACCTGCGTGGTGCGCGGCTCGGGCATGGCACTCGAGCGGATCGAGAAATTCGGCGGCGCGTTTTCGTACGACTGATTCGCGCCCGGCATACCGCGCGCGGCCGCTGCACTGAACCACCCCGCAACCCGAACGGACCCAATGCACCCAAACGCGGACAGCCCGCGCAAGCGCTATGACGACCTTGCCTGCCTATGAGCCCCCTGTCGACGAAAACGAACTGCTGCTGAAATGGCTTCGCCGCGCGCGCGAATCGCAGATGAGTCATTACGACATGGCGGATCTGCTGTCGGCGCGCGAGCGTCGGATGGGCTGGCTCGCAACCGTGTTGACCGCGTTCGTCGGCACCGCGGTGTTCGCGTCGCTGAGCCTGCCGCCGGCATCGATCGAGATGCGCATTTTTGTCGGGCTCGTCAGTGTGGCGGCGACTCTCTCCGCCGCACTGCACGTATTTCTGCGCTACGCGGAGCGCGCCGAGAAACACCGGGCCGCCGGCGCACGCTATGGCGCGGTACGCCGTCGGCTCGAAGCGGTGTTTGCCGGCGACGCGGACGCCCGCGACGGGCACTACCTGAGCACGATCCGCACCGAACTCGACCGGCTCGCCGAAGATTCGCCGAACGTGCCGCCGCGCGTTTTCTATCGCACGCAGCGCATGTTGTTCGCGGACAAGCCGCGTCGGCGCGATGCGTGACAACGTGAGCTGCGGCGGATGGAAGGCGGTTTTTTACTCGACCGCCGAGGGCGCGCGAGTCGCTGTCCCGCTCACGACACTCGCATCACAGATCGTCCGCGCTGATACCCAGCTCCGCCGCCATGCGCCGCACTACGGTCTGCAAGCGGCTCACCTCGTCGGCAAGACGTTTCTGCTCGGCCTTCAGCGCCTCGAACGCGGAAAGCGGCACGCTGTCGTCGTCGGCGGCCGCGGGCTGCGCGGTTTCATTGACGCTCACCTCGCCGCATAGCAGATGCATCCAGCGATGCTCGCGCTCGCCGGCCATGCGCGGCAGCCTGACGACGCGCGGCGGATCGTTCGCGGCCAATTCATCGAGAAACGCCTCGACTGACGAGATATCGGCAAAGCCATGCAAACGCGCGCTATTCAGGCGCAATTCGGCCGCGGTCTGCGGGCCGCGCAACAACAGCGTGGTCAGCAGCGCGACCGACTGCGCCGGCAGCCCGAGCACCCGGTTCATGTTGTGTTCGAAACGCGGGACGCGGCTGCTGCTGCCTTCCATCACGAGGCTCAGGCGCTTCAATCCATCGATGGCGGTCAGCACTTCGGCCTCGGTCGCGTTGATCACCGGCGCGCGGCCGGTCTTCTGATTACAGCCGAGCGTCAGCGCATTGAGCGACAGCGGATAGCTGTCCGGCACGGTGTGCTGCTTTTCGACGAGCACGCCGAGCACGCGCCCTTCGAGCGGCGTCAGCTCGCGGATCGAGGGGCGGGAGGAAGCGTCGGAGATGGTGTTCATGGACGGTGATTGCGAGGTCTCGTGGATGATGCGCGCCGTTCGCCGTTAATGGTGGGACGGCGGGTGGGACGGCGGGTGGGACGGCGGGTGGGACGGCGCGTGCTGTGGTTGGCTGGGCACTATGATAAGCGGCCCGGGTCGTTGCAGTGCGTCAATCGATGCGTCGAACCCACCTACCGCCCTCGCCGCCCTCGCCGCCCTCTTCCCGCGCATTACCGGTGTTACGCACTCTTCGCATACTTGAATGTGCCCTGCGCGCTTGCGATCAATAGCTTGCCATCCACCCACGCCTCGGCGCGCGAGAAGAAAATCGAGCGGCCCGAGCGTTCGAGAAAACCCTTCGCGGTGACTGAGCCACCGAGGCCCTTGTCGAGATAGTTGGTGGTCAATGACAACGTAAAGCCGTGCCGCGCCGGCTGTCCGGCTGACGCATACAGACCTGCGTAGCCGGCGGCCGCGTCGAGCAAGGTCGCGATCGCGCCGCCTTGCAGCACCCCTTGGCGATTGAGTTTGCTCGCGTCGATCGGCATCAGCAGTTCCGCATAGCCATCGCGCCATTGCGTGAGACGCACGCCGAGCGATTCGAGAAACGGGTAGTCGATGGGAAGGTCGGACATGGTTCAGGCCCTGGCTGTTCTGAATGACACGTGAGCATACCCGCGATCGCCGGCGCCCAGCGGCAGACCCGCGACCAATCACACCCGCTCGACACGCGCGGCACCCGCATCGTGCATTGGGCGGCCGGCGCGCAAAATCCGCCACATCTGCTAGTGTTTGCTGCATCAGCGTCTGCTTATCTGGAGGATTCATGCGCTTCGACCCCCCGCGCCGCGCGCCCGCCCCCCGGCCGGCCGCCCGCCTGAGCGACGCGCATATCGCCGCCGAAGCGCTTCGCCGGCTCGCGTGGGATGCCAGCGTCCCCCCTCACGCGGTGAACGTGCAAGTCGCGCGCGGCCGCATCACGCTATCGGGGGAACTGCAGCGCGAGCAGCAACGCATCGCAATGCTCGAAGACGTCGCGCGGCTGTTCGGCGTCACCGGCATCGTGGACCGCACCGTCATCTCAACGGCCTGACGCCGGCGTGCGTCATGCGGCGCCCGTTCGCATCAACGCCCGGCAATGCCGCGCGATCTGCTTTTCCTCCTCGGTATGCAGCACTCTGACTTTGCGCGCCGGAAGTCCGAGAAACCCGAGTCCATCGCACACGAGCCGCCGTATCCGCTCGCTGTGTTCACCAATCCCGCCGGTCAACACCAACAGATCGATCCCGCCGAGCAACGCCGCATAGCCGCCGATGGTCTTGCGCACCGCGGTCGCGAACGCATCAAGCGCGAGCGATGCCTGCGCGTCGCCGGCCGCCGCGCGTTGTTCGAGCGCCTGCATATCGCTTTCGCCATCGGTATACCCGGCCAGGCCGCTATGGCGATTGAGCAGCGTTTCGAGCGCATCGGCGTCGAGCCCTTCCGCACGCATCAGATACAGCAGCACGCCCGGATCGAGGTCGCCGCAGCGCGTGCCCATCGGAATGCCGCCGGTCGGCGTCAGCCCCATCGACGTATCGACCGACCGGCCGTCGCGCAGCGCGCACACACTCGAGCCGTTGCCCAGGTGCGCAAACACCGCGCGCGGCGGCAAACCCGCGCCCAGTTGCCTGACGAGCGATTCATACGAGAGCCCGTGAAAACCATAGCGAATCACGCCGGCCTGCGCGTACCGGTGCGGCAACGCGAACTGCGCGGCGCGCGGCGGCAGCGTCGCGTGAAACGCGGTGTCGAAGCACGCGAAATGCGGGGCGTCGCCGAAGATCTGCGTGGCTTCGTCGATCAGCGCGAGTGCGGGTGGAATGTGTAGCGGCGCGAAGTGCAGCGCGTCATGCAGCTGGCGCCGCACCTCATCGGTGATGCGCTGATGCGTGCGCAGATGCGGACCGCCGTGTACGACGCGATGCCCCACTGCGGCGGGCCGCGCTCGATGTTGCTGCGCGAGGACCTGCGCGAGCTTTTGCAGCGCATCGGTCTGCGATTCGAGCGCGTGCGCCTGCTCCAGCAACACGCGGCCGTCTGGCGTTCTGATGCGCAGGCTGCCGTCGCCGCGGCCGATCCCCTCGGCCGCGCCGGCGAGCAGCAGCACCTCGTCGTTGCTGGCGTCGTTGCTGGCGTCGTTGCTGGCGTCGTCGTTTCCTTCATCGCCCCGCTGCGCGAACAGTCCGAACTTCAGCGATGACGAGCCGCTGTTGAGCACCAGAATCGTCTGCTCCTGAGCGTCGGTATGCATGTCGTCCTCGCTTAGCCTTTCCACGTCCAATTGCGGATTTCCTCCTTGTCGATCCCTTCCGCGTGCGCATACGCGAGGTGCTCGATGATCTGGTCTCGCAGCCATTCCTTGGTATGGTCGCCGACACCGCGCAGTGCCGGCACACGGTCGATCACGTCGATCGCCAGCGTAAAGCGGTCGACCCCGTTGATGATCGCGAGTTCGAGCGGCGTATTGATGTTGCCCTTCTCGTGATAGCCATGCACATGCATGTTCTCGTGATTCTTGCGGTTGTACGTGAGCTTGTGCACGAGCGACGCATACGAGTGGAAGTTGAAGATCACCGGTTTGCTGGTGGTAAACAGCGAATCGAAATCGCGATCGGACAAGCCATGCGGATGCGCGTGCTCGGGCATCAGCCGGAACAGATCGACCACGTTGACGAAGCGGATCTTCAAGCCTGCGCAGCGCTCCTTCAGGATCTCCACGGCGGCCAGCGCCTCCATCGTCGCGATATCGCCCGCGCATGCGATCACCACGTCCGGCTCGACGCCCTGGTCGGTCGACGCCCAGTCCCAGATGCCGATGCCTTTCGTGCAATGCGTGACGGCCGCGTCCATGTCGAGATACGTCAGGTGCGGCTGCTTGTCGGAGACGATCACGTTCACGTAGTCGCGCGAGCGCAGGCAGTGGTCGGCGACGCTCAGCAGGCAATTGCCGTCGGGCGGCAGATAAATGCGTACGACGTCCGGGCTCTTGTTGGTGACGACGTCGAGAAAACCGGGGTCCTGATGCGTGAAGCCGTTGTGATCCTGGCGCCACACCAGCGACGAAATCAGCAGATTCAGCGACGGCACCGGTTGCCGCCAGCCAAGTTCGCGCTTGGATTTTTCGAGCCACTTCGCGTGCTGGTTGAACATCGAGTCGATCACGTGGACGAACGCCTCGTAAGTCGCGAACAGACCGTGCCGCCCGGTCAGCACGTAGCCTTCGAACCAGCCTTCGAGCGTGTGTTCGCTGAGCATTTCCATCACACGGCCATCGGGCGACAGATCACCGCCGTCGGCATCGGTCGGTTCGGTCTGCGCGAGCCAGGTTTTCGGCGACGCCTCATAGACCGCCTGCAGCTTGTTGCTCGCGGTTTCGTCCGGGCCGAACAGGCGGAAGTTCGACATGTTCCTGCGCATCACGTCGCGCAGAAAGGTACCGAGCACCCCGGTCGGCGACGTGTAGGACGACGCCGGCTTCTTTACCGCGACCGCATAGTCGCGAAACGGCGGCATGTCGAGCGCCTTGCACAGCAGCCCGCCGTTCGCATGCGGATTCGCGCTGATACGGCGCGCGCCTTCGGGCGCGAGCGCGCGCAGTTCGCCGGCGAGCCGGCCGTTCGCGTCGAACAATGTCTCGGGCCCGTAGCTGCGCAGCCAGTCCTCGACGATCTGCAGGCTCTTGCGATGGGTCGCCGGGTCTAGCACCGGCACCTGATGCGCGCGCCACGAGCCCTCCACCTTGTGACCGTCGACCTCCTTCGGCCCGGTCCAGCCTTTCGGCGAGCGCAGCACGATCATCGGCCAGCGCGGGCGCGTCGTATCGTTATTCTGGCGCGCGTGTTGCTGGATCGCGCGGATTTCGTGGATGCACTGATCGAGCGTCGCGGCCATCTGCTGATGCATCGTGTCAGGATCGTCGCCTTCGACGAAATACGGCTTGTGCCCATAGCCGACCATCAGCGCTTCGAGTTCTTCGCGCGGAATGCGCGCGAGCAGCGTCGGATTGGCGATTTTGTAGCCGTTCAGATGCAGCACCGGCAGAACCGCGCCGTCGCGGATCGGATTGAGGAATTTGTTCGAGTGCCACGAAGTGGCGAGCGGACCGGTTTCCGCTTCGCCGTCGCCGATCATCACCGTGACGATCAGATCGGGATTGTCGAACGCGGCGCCGTAGCCATGCGACAGGCTATAGCCGAGTTCGCCGCCTTCGTGAATCGAGCCCGGCGTTTCCGGCGTGCAATGCGAGCCGATGCCGCCGGGGAATGAAAATTGCCGAAAAAAGCGCTGCATGCCGGCCTCATCCTGGCTGCGATCCGGATAGATCTCCGAGTAATGCCCTTCCAGATAGCAATGCGCGAGAGTCGCGGGCGCGCCATGACCGGGGCCGGCCACATAGATCATGTCGAGATCGAGCTGACGGATCAGCCGGTTCAGATGCACGAGCAGAAAGCTTTGCCCCGGATCGGATCCCCAGTGGCCGAGCAGCCGGTTCTTGATGTGCTCGGGCTTCAACGGTTCACGCAACAGCGGGTTGTCGCGCAGATAGATCATGCCGACGGACAGGTAGTTGCAAGCGCGCCAGTAGCGGTCCATGTTGCGCAGCGTGTCGGGGTCCAGAATTTGCGGCGGGGCGGGATGCGAGCTTGATTCGGCCATGGCGTCACTCCTCGAAAAGACTGTCAGGCGGGTTGGCGGGGGATGTGGCGATTCGTGCCGCAGTCGTTGCGGTCGATGATCGCGGCGCAACCGGTGCGGAACCGGGCGCGAGGTCGCGCTGTTCGGTAATGCGGTAACGCGGATGCGTGGATGACGGTGTTGTCCGACGCCCTACTCGCACGCGGCCCACGCGTGCATGCGCTGAAGCCGCGACGGCGACGGCGACGGCTCGGGCAGCGCGCGCGCCAATTCGCCGCTCGACGCCCACGCGTGTCAGCGGGTGTGACAGGCGCGGCGTCGCATGGTTCGGTGCAATCGTGCGAACCATGCGACGCATATCGTGAATGTATTAAGCTGCTCATGCTGGGTGTGCATCAGTCGGTCGAGCCTGGGGTGCGTCGCTGCTGATCATGCGGGGCCCTTGCTCGCGGCCGCGCCCGGTATTCCTTTTTTCTGTTTCCTCGCCTCAGGTCAACGGCCGCCATGTCGACATCTCGCAGTCCGCTCAAAACACTCATGATCCTGATTCTTGCGTTCGTCTTGCCTTGCGCGGCGGTCGCCGTGCTGGTGGGCGTGTTCGGGCTGCTGGTCAAGCTGTTCGGCCACGGCTAACGGGGCGGCAGATGGGGCGCACAGCGGTGGCCTCCCGCGCCGGCTGCGCAAACTGCGTATGCTGAACGAAAGCCGCGGCGCCGTTGCCGGGCCCGCGCATGCAAACCGCGTGTGCAAACCTCAGGTCAGCGCCTGCTGCCCGTTGGCGCCGCGCACGAGCGTATCGATGTCGATATCCGCCAGCTCGCCGATTCGCTCGACCGTCACATCGGCAGGCGGATTGCTTGCGATCTCCTTCGGATCGAACGCATAGTGGCCCTGGCGCGGAAACACGGTTGTCAGGTTCCCGCCCCACGCTTTTTTCATCGCGCTGAGAATCCGCAGCTTGTCGTCGACCATCACGTAATGGCGCGCCGGATAGCAGTCCATCACCTGATCGAGCATCAGTTCCTTGTGGATGTAGATCAACACGCGTCCGTCGACTTCATCCCATAGCCCCGAGCGCGCGAGCTTGCGCGGCTGGAACACGACGTCCCCATCGGAGAGGATCACCGTCGGCCCGCGCGTGGCCAGGTGTCGCAACGCATCGAGCGCGCCCGGATAGAGCCGGTTCGCAAACGGATACTCGATCAGGAACGACGACATCAGCAGCAAGCCCGTGTCGCGTGGATGCTCGATCCGGTAGCGCTGCAGCGCGCCCAGGTAGTCGGCGTAACCGAGTTCGGCGCGCAGATTCTCGAAGATTTCCCAGTAGCGCGTGCTGTTCTGTTCGCCAAACGCGTGCGTCATATGCTTACGCAAATCCTGCAACACATGATCGTTGTCCAGCAGCGTGTTGTCGCAATCGAATAGAAACACGACGTCGTGCGGCGTGGCGGGGGTGGCTGGCATCGTGGCTCCTTGTGACTTGTCGTGAATGCATGTGGCTGGCTGGTCCAGGCGGCGCGATGCCGCTATCGTGCTGGCGCGTCGACCTGTTGCGCCCGCGCGATCGCGGCATCGCGTGCGTATCGCCCCGCCTAGCCCTTGTGACCGCCATCCGACGCGGCCGGCTTCTCGGCATGACCACCGAAGTCGTACCGCATCGCCGACAGCACGCGATTCGCGAAATCGGCATCGCCGCGCGAACTGAAGCGCGCGAATAGCGCCGCGCTCAGCACCGGCGTCGGCACCCCTTCGTCGATCGCGGCGGCGACGGTCCAACGCCCTTCGCCCGAATCCGAGACGCGACCTGTGTAGTTCGCCAGTTGCGCATCGCTCGCGAGCGAACCGGCGATCAGGTCGAGCAGCCACGAGCCGATCACACTGCCGCGACGCCAGACTTCGGCGACGTCGGCAAGATTCAGATCGTATTGGTATAGCTCCGGACGGCGTAGCGGCGACGTCTCCGCATCCGCTTCGCGCGCATGCCGTCCGGCGTCCGCGTGGCGCAGCACGTTCAGGCCCTCCGCGTAAGCGGCCATCAAGCCGTATTCGATGCCGTTGTGGACCATCTTCACGAAGTGCCCGGCGCCTTGCGGACCGCAATGCAGGAAACCCTGCTCGGCGGTGCTTGCGCCGGCGGCACGTCCGGGCGTCGGCAGTGCCGCGCCGGCGCCCGGCGCGAGCGTCGAGAAGACCGGTTCGAGCCGCTTCACGACGTCGGCCTCGCCGCCGATCATCAGGCAGTAGCCGCGCTCGCGGCCCGCGACGCCGCCACTCGTGCCGACGTCCACATAGTGCATCTGGCGCTCGCCGAGTTGCTGGCCGCGGCGGATGTCGTCGTGATAGTAGGAGTTGCCGCCGTCGATCACGATATCGCCGGGTTCGAGCAGCGGCACGAGTTTGTCGAGCGTCGCGTCGACCACCGCGGCGGGCACCATCAGCCACACGGCGCGCGGTTTGGCGAGTTGCGCGACGAAGTCCTCGAGCGACGTGGCGCCCGCCACGCCTTCCTGCTTGAGCCGGTCGACGGCGGCCGCCTGGACGTCGTACACGACGCATTCCTGACCGCCACGCGTCAGGCGCCGCACCATGTCGGCGCCCATCCGTCCCAATCCAATCATGCCTAGCTGCATAACTCGCTCCCGGAAAGATCCTGCGTTGCGCTACCCGATGTTCAAATGGTGGTGTTGCGGTGACGTTGCGGCGACGTTGCCGCGGCGCGCGATGTCGCGTTGCTCGCCGATGTTGCGTTGCTGGTGTGGCTGGCCGCTCGTGTGGCTAACAGCTGGGGCCGGTGTGCGCGGTAGCGATGCCGGCCACGGCCGCCGCGTCGACGCACCCAGCCCCGAGACCCGCGACGGCAAAACTGCCCTTAAGCATAGGCGCTGCGAAGCGGTGTTCACCGCCTGCGCCAAAAAACGCCGCACCTTTTTTGCAGAGGCGCGGCGGGCCATGAAGTTCCGCGCGAGTGGGCATGTCGGGTCGATCGCGCGACGTAATGTCGGCGCAACACGGCTCGCGCTGGCTATCGCGGTACCTGCTGCTCTCTCGGCCCGGTCTTACACCGCAGTCATGCACCGCGTGCTGATTCGATGCCTGAACGCCGCAGCCTCGTCTCACTCGCCGCGCTCGGGCAGGCGCGCGCCGCGCGTTGCCAGCAGCTTCGCGTATTGCGCAGCCGCGAAACGCTTGAGCGCCGCCCACATCAGCGGATAGCGATGCCCCGGCACCGCGAACAGCACCAGCGCGCACAGCGCGAGCAGCCCGCAGAACAGAAACGTGCCGCGATAGCTGAATGCCTGCACGAGCAGCCCCGACAGCACGCCCGACAGAATCGAGCCCACCCGCGCCGCGTTGAAGAACAGCGCGGTCGCGCGTCCGGGCGAATGCGGCATCAGATCCTGCACGTAGGTCATGCCGAGACACGAGGTGACCGCGACGACAAATGCATTGAGCATCTGCATCGGAATCAGCACGCTGACATTGCCCGCCAGCGACATCGCGACGAAATACACCGCATGCACGGCCGCGCACGCGGCGAGCCAGTTCGGTTTGTGCAGCGACGACGACTTCGCGCCGAGCGCGAGCATCATCGGAATTTCGGTCAATGCGCCGAGGCCGAGCATCACCGAGACGTCCAGATGCGAGCCGTTCAGCCCGTGCACGATGTACAGCGGCAACACGATCATCGTCGCGTTCGCGGCGAGCCCGAGCAGCGTGAGCGCGGCTACCGCGCGCATGATGTCGTTGGCCGACGCGACGCCCGGCAGCGTCTCATGCGCGTCCTCGCCGGGCGCGGTGAGCGGCGGCACGGTGATCGACGCGGACGGCTCGGCGGCCGTATCTTCGACTGTGTGATCGCCGAGATGGCCCTGCGGCTCGCGCATGCGCCAAACGATAAAACCGCAGATCGCGAAACTCCCGGCAGCGAACAGGAACAGCCCATAGAAACTGGTGGCGGCGAGCACGAGCGCGCCGACCGACGGCCCGAACACCCACGCCGCCGACAGAATCGTGCGCAGCGTCGCGCTGGCGAATACACGCTCGGCCGGGTCGGACGCCGGCAGCGCCGCGCGGCTGAACGAGAACACCATCGAGATCGCCGAGCCGCCCGCGCCGATGAACACGATGCCGACCACCAGCAACAGCCGATAATCACGCACCACGCATAAACACAGATAGCCGAGCGCCGCTGCGACGAGCGCCGCGAGCAGCAACGGACGATGCCGACCGCTCGCGTCGCTCCAGCGGCCGGCGAGCGTGCTCGCGAGCACCCCGCTGGTGGCGATCAACGTCATGAACAAGCCAAGCCGCAGCGGCGTCATGCCGGCGCGTTCGATGCCGAACAGAGACAGATAGGGAGCGGTAAATGACATCGCCACACCGAGCATCAGGGTGGCGGCGGCCAGCGGCTTGAAGCCAGGAATGTGAAGCAAGCTGAAAAAACGTGACGTTTTCAACACGGGGCGGCGGGTAAGGTGGGCGCTTTCAGGTGCGCGAAGACGGTTTCCGGTTTGCTGTCGCTGGCGCGATGTGCGCTGGCGGGTCGCGGCCGAAACGATCGGGGCATTATCGACTGCGAATGTGGGGTGCGTAAACCCGCGGAGCGGGTGTCAGGGATTTTTGTGGTGCTGTTTCGTTTTTGGTCTTTGCTCGTTTTCTGTCCGACCCGGTTGTGCGTTTGCATGCCCCGGCACGCAGCAGAAAGTCAGCGACCGACTCCGAACCATTCATCAAGCGTCGATACTGATGAACGTCAGGTCGTCTTCAGCCCATTGCATGGCGAACTTCCGCTTGCGGTAGATGCGGTCGACGTTGAACTGGAAGTCCGCAAAAACCTGGTTGAAGTCGTTTTCCCGAAGAATCTGCGCGATGATCTCGGGAATTGTCATGTCGAGGAAGTGGCGGCAGCGGGGGTTGTTCCTGAGCAGCGCAAGACGCGACTCCAGCACAATCTCGTAGGTCCCCTCGTCGCGACTGCCGGACAGGTTGGCAAAAGCCAGTAATCACGCCCGGTATGCGGCGCGGCGTTTCCGGCGAGCCTCAATGCGTCGCTGCTGGCGGCTGCGCAACAAACGCTGCGATGTGGTTCAGATACTCGCTGCGCGAAAGGTCGAGCCGGGGATGCGTGCACTGGATCACGTATCTCGTCGGCTCGCACATGCCGCGCGTGCCGACGAACGAGAAGATGTCTGCAAATGCCGCGCTTTTAACCTACGGCGCATCCAGACCGTAATACTGGTGTGTATCGACTCCCGGTATCGGGGTGTTGACGGACGACGCGAGGACTGCACTCAAGTTTCGACTCCTGATCCACAGCGACGCCCCTATCTGTCGCCCAATCAACTCGTTGGATCATTTGGCAAATCCGTCCTTCGCGCAATACGGAAAACGTCAAATCTGGCAATGCAATGCGGAAGGAATGATCAGTTTATGGCAACCGATGCCATTACGCAGCTGCGCAATCGCCTTCGCGTCACCGACGCGCCAAACCAACCGATGGTTATGAAACGGGGCTACGGCGCGCGCAGCGCCGCCGGAAGAATGACTGCGTTGTCACTACCGCCGAATGTGCGGGGGCACGGATTCCAGATGCACCACTACCGGTGGCGAACAGAGGAGCCCACTTAAGAGCTTACGGTGTGAAGCTGCTTTCTTTGCCTACTTTCTTTGCAGCCGCAAAGAAAGTAGGTGCCGCCCCGCACAGGGGCAACGCTAATAAACCGACAACAAAAAGAAAATGCCACCACCAAAAGAACAACGACAAAAAAACCGCTCCGCCAGGAGCCGCTTTTCAAATCACCCGATACCCCCGCCTCTCCAGCGTCCACCGATGCCACCGATTCCCATAAGCGCCGCAGGCAATCCCAAACACAATAGTCAGCACGAATCCGATCAGATCGGCGGTCTCCCCCCACAGCCCCATACCGAACAGAATCAGATTAACCCCGAGCATCACGAACGCGGCAAACCACATCCGCCTGGAAAAAGCCCAGATAAACCCCAGCAAGCACGCACCCCAACTAAAACCCGTTGCAACCGCCACGGCTTGCTCATCCCCGGGACGCCGCAAATAGATATGTCCACCCATTTTCATTACCCAATCCTTTCGAGCCAGACAGACATTGCCCAAGCGAAAACCCACCCGCAACACGCGAACCGCTTTGTACCACGCCCACGCGACAACAAACCTCACGCCGGCCGCGACAGGCCGGCCTCCATGACGATCCGCAGCATAGCTGCTACTCTTGCCAAATCCCCGCGCGAGAAACACCGTGCAAGCAAACGCGGCGCGGGTACCGCACGTATAGCACCGGAGCACGCATGGCCTCCCCCACCGCCTATTCCCCGCAAGCCCCGTCGCGCGCCGAACTCGACGCGCTGCCCGGCGCCACCGTGGTCGAGTTCGGCACCGACTGGTGCGGCTATTGCCAAGGCGCGCAGGCATCGATTGCGAAAGCGCTCGCGCCGCACGTCGGACTCCGCCATCTGAAGATCGAAGATGGCCCCGGCCGCCCGCTCGGCCGGTCGTTCAAGGTCAAGCTATGGCCGACGCTCGTGCTGATGCGCGACGGCGTCGAAGTCGCGCGCGTGGTCCGGCCGCGAAGCGCCGAAGATATCGAGGATGCGTTCGCGTCGCTCTGATTCGCGTCGTGCGTGATGCGCCTTCATGTGACGTCGCGCGGGCCTTCATCGCGCGATCGAGCCGCACGCTCAGCGTTCACGCCGGGCCTTTACGATCACCCCTACAATCCACTCCACGCCGCCCCCTCCGCTTCCTCTGCACGGTCCATCTGTCATGCGCCAGACGATCCATCATCTAAGCGTCCAGGCTAGCCATCGCGGGCTGGTTGAATTTACCGGCGAAGTTCGCCGCTTCATCGCCGATCAGGGCATCCGTACCGGGCTGCTGACGCTGTTTTGCCGTCATACGTCGGCGTCGTTGCTGATTCAGGAGAACGCCGATCCATCGGTGCGCCGCGACCTGGAGCGCTACTTCGCGAGCGTCGCGCCCGAACACGCTGGGCGCTATGAGCACGACACTGAGGGGCCGGACGACATGCCCGCGCATCTGCGCACCGCGCTCACGCAAGTGCAGTTGTCGGTGCCGGTCGAACATGGGCAGCTGGTGCTCGGCACCTGGCAGGGGCTGTATCTGTTCGAGCATCGCCGGCATACGCAGCCTCGCGATATCGTGCTGCATTTGCTCGGCGAATGATCGCGTGCGCACGGTCCCGTTCCGACGCACAATTTCACAATCACCGGATCGCGGCGCGCAATTGGCGCCGCGGCAATAGCAACAACGAAGCGCCCCGTTTCCGCCCTACGCGAACACGTCGACACATCAACGCGCCACCACGTAACCACGTCACGTAAGGAATCTGTCACCACTCTTCTCCGCACACCGGATCGCAGGAAGCCAACCACGGAGCAACCGAAGGGAGCACATCTCATGGACACCCGTAGCGAGCTGCAAGCCACCATCAACGCGATGGTTCAACCCGGCAAGGGCCTTCTCGCCGCCGACGAGAGCGGCCCGACCATCGCCAAACGCTTCAAGACGATCGGCCTCGAATCGACCGAGGAAAACCGCCGCGCCTATCGCAATCTGCTGCTGTCGACGCCTGGTCTGGGCGAATTCGTGAGCGGCGTGATCCTCTACGAAGAGACGCTCGGCCAGAAAGCGGACGACGGCACCCCGTTTCCGCAACTTGCCGCTGCAAACGGCGTGGTGCCGGGCATCAAGGTGGACCTCGGCAAGGTGCCGCTCGCGCTCTCGCCCGGCGACGAAATCACCGAAGGTCTCGACGGTCTCGCCAAGCGCTTCGTCGATTACAAGCGGTTGGGCGCGCGCTTCGCGAAATGGCGCGCGGTGTACAACATCACGGCGAGTTTGCCGGGCCGGGCCGCGATCGAAGCGAACGCGGAGTCGCTCGCGCGCTATGCGGCGATCTGCCAGGAAGCCGGCATCGTGCCGATCGTCGAACCCGAGGTGCTGATGGACGGCGATCATACGATCGGGCGCTGCGCGGAAGTCACCGAGGCCGTGTTGCACGAAGTGTTCGATGCACTGCATCGGCATCACGTGGTGCTCGAACATATGCTGCTGAAGCCGAGCATGGTGCTCGCCGGCTCAGACCATGAGCAGCAGTCGACCACCCAGGAGATTGCCGCCGCGACCGTGCGGGTGCTGAAGCGGACCGTACCCGCGGCGGTGCCGGGAATCGTGTTTCTGTCGGGTGGACAGTCGCCCGAGGAAGCCACCGCGAATCTCGACGCGATGAACCGGCTTGGCGCGCTGCCCTGGAATCTGAGCTTCTCTTACGGGCGCGCATTGCAGGAGCCGCCCTTGCAGGCCTGGCGGGGTCAGGCGGGCAACGTCAAGGATGCGCAACAGGCACTGCTCAAGCGCGCGCGGCTCAATGGGGCGGCGGCGTTGGGCAAGTATGAAGCGGGGATGGAGAAAGACTGATCTGAAAAGGCGGCCGCACGGCGCGCGATCGGGATGATCGACGCGCCGCGCTTACTGCACCTTCTTTGTAGCACCTTCTTTGTAGCACCTTCTTTCGTAGCGCCTGGCGTGCACCGCTTTGCTTACAGCGCCTTCGTTACTGCCCCTTCGTATCGCTGCTTGCGTCGGCACCGGGCATATTGGTGGTGTCGGTCACGGGTTTCGTCGCCTTCGTATGCTTCTTCATATGGTGCTTCTTCGAATGCGCCATCGCGCCGGACGCGCCCATGTCGCCGCCCTCGCGCGTCGAAGCGCTGGTGCCCGTGCCCGTCGTCGGATCGTTGCCGGCCGGGCCGCCACCGCCGCCACCACCGGCACCTTGGGCCATCGCAAGCGACGAAGCCGCAAGCAACGTGGAGACGAGCACTGCGTGTCTGATCTTCATGGTGATTCTCCTGTGTGTCGAACCTGTCGAAAGTAACGAAAGGAAGCCAACGCGTGCGGTCGCGGCCGCATGCGCATACCTCACGCTCCCTTCAGCAAGGGCTATGCCGCAGGAGATCCTGAAGCTCGAGTCGGGCCGCGTCCGTTGGAAATCTTCACGGCGCCACCAGCGCGTGCAACTCATCGATATTGAACGGCTTTGCAAGAATCGCAATGCCGAGACGGCGCGCGCGTTCGAGTTCGTCGGCATAGCCGGTCATCAGCGCGATTCTCTGCGACGGCCACACAGTGCGGATTTTTTCCGCAAGGTCGATGCCATTCAGCTTGCCCGGCATCTGGATGTCCGACAGCACGAGCTCGAAGCGTGCACCACCGGTGAGCACGTCGAGCGCCTGGTCGGCGGTGGGCTCGTGCCGCACCTCGCAGCCGAAGGTTTCGAGCACCGCGGCCACGCCCGCCGCGACGTCCTCGTTATCCTCGACGAGCAGCACGGCGCCGGCCTGCATTCGGGCGACCGGCGATGCATCGGTAGTCTGCGGCTGCTCGCCGCGCGCGCGATAGCGCGGCAGATAGAGGCGCACCGTCGTGCCGCTGCCGGGCACGCTGTCGATTTTCGCGGTCCCGCCGGCCTGCTCGCACATCGACAGCACCTGCGCGAGTCCGAGCCCGGTGCCCGAGCCGCGCAGCTTGGTCGTGAATAGCGGCTCGAACGCGCGCCGCGCGACCGCGTCGGGCATCCCCTCGCCATCGTCCGAACAGGCGATCAGCACGTATTCGCCGTCCGGCAACAGCGTCTCGCTGCCGATCAGCCGATTGTTCTGGCAACGGATCACGAAGCGGCCGCCGTGCGGCATCGCATCGCGAGCGTTCATCGCGAGGTTCATGATCGCGAATTCGAGGTCGGTCGGATCGGCGAGCACTTCCCACAGGTCGTCGGGCACGTTCAGCGACAGCTCCACCGTGTCGCCGAGCCCCGCGTCGATCAGCGGCGCGGCGTCGGGCAGCCAGCGCACCAGATCGATCGGCTCCTGCTTGAGCGGCTGCTTGCGCGCGACGCTCAGCAGACGCCGCGTCAACGCCTCGGCGCTGGCCGTTGCGCGCTCGACCGCGAGCAGTTCCTTCTCGAGTCCGTCGCAGCGCTTGAGCCGCGCGAGTTCGACGTTGGCCGAGACGACCATCAGCAGGTTGTTGAAATCGTGCGCGACGTTCGCGACCAGATTGCCGAGCGCGCCCATGCGTTGCAATTGCCGGCTCGACGCCTCGGCCGACAGCCGCATCGCCACCTCGCCTTGCCAGCGCTCCCACGCGCGCCGCTCGGCCTCGAGCCGCCGCAGCGAATAGAACACCAGCAGCCAGATCGCCACGCACGGCACTGCGGTGAGCAGCGTGATCATCAGAAAATGGCTGCGCCACGCGGCCATGATCGACGACGTCTCGTATCCGCTCATCACATACAGCGGATAGTCGCCGACCCGGCGAAACGCGAGCAGCCGCTCGGCACCGTCGATGACCGAACGCTGGCGCACGTGGCCGAACAGTTGCTTGTCGCGCAACGCCGCGCCGAACGCACTGTGCGTCATCGGCCGCTTGCCGTCGGGCCACGGCGGATAGCGCACCAGCATCACGCCGTCCTGGCGATACAGCGCGAGCGCGACGGCCGGGTCGCCGCTTGTCAGCTCGCGATAGAAGCGCGAAAAGTAGTCGGTGCGCAGCGCGACGGTGACGACGCCGAGAAACTGACCCTCGTCGCCCGAGCGCCCTATCGCGGTCGTAAACACATCGGTCTTCGATAGCGTGCCCACCATCGGCACCGAGAAATAGGCTTGCGGGCGCATTACTTTCGCCTCGCGAAAGTCCTCGCGCTCCGCGAGCGACATCGCGGGTGCCGGATACGCGAGAGTCGATACCAGCAGGTCGCCGTTCGCGCCGATCAGCGCGATCGATGACACCTGCGGGAAATCGCTGTCGATCTCGCGCAGCCGCTGATACAGCTCGGCCTGGCGCGCACGGATCTGCGCATCGTCCGAATCGCCGAGCAACTCGATGATGCGCGAGGCCATCTGCCGGTTCAGATCGAGCACCTTCACGGCCTGCTCGTCCGCGACGCGCGCAAGCCGGTCATTCATGTCGTCGACATCGGCGATGCGGCGCTGATAGTCGAAATAGCCGTAGCCGGCGAGGCAAGCCAGCGGAAACAGGATCGACACGACGAGCACGATCCGCAACATGCGCCGCGTCGCCGCGAAATTGCGAGACGGCATCGGCAAGTCGACGGCCACACGTTCCGCACGATGCACGGTCCGCACACTCCATGAAATTTGCATTGGATCCGGAAACGCATTGCACGCCCGCGCACGTGCGCAGGTGAACGCAGCGCGGTGGTTCGCGTGCCAAGCCCTTATGTTAGAAATTTACCCCACTTCTGCCATGTTCCCAACAGCGCCAATAGCACGGTCGATCCTAAAGCCGGCGGGCACACTCATTGCTCGCCACTTTTCTGCTTCAGCGCCGACAGCGCAGGCGCCGCGTTGCGCTTGCGACTTCCGTCGCGGCTCCTGACCCGTGTCCTGCCCCGTGCCGTCCATCGGCAGAACCGATCCTTTCGCGAGGAATCCCCATGTCCACGACTGCCCACCGCGTCGCCCGGCTATCGCAATTGCACGCGGACCGCGCGGTGCGCGTGAGCGTGGACGACACGCCGATCCTGCTGGTGCGCGACGGCGACACGGTCCACGCGTACTCCGCCGATTGTCCGCACGCGGGCGGCCCGCTCGAACAGGGCGCGCTGTGTCGCGGCCGCATCATCTGTCCATGGCACAAGGGCACCTTCGACGCCGCGACCGGCTGCGTGCTCGAACCGCCGCCGCTGATGCCGCTCGATCGTTACCCGGTCACGATCGACGGCGACGACGTGCTGGTCACACCGCAGAAGATGCCGCCGCGCGAGCCCGAGACCCGCGCCGAGCCCGCTGACGCCGCTGTCGCTGCTGCGCCCCCACCGCACTATGTGGTAATCGGCGCGGGCGCGGCGGGCGGCGCCGCCTGCGTCGCATTACGCGAAGCGGGCTTCGATGGCCGTATCACACTGGTCGGCGACGAAGCGCACGCGCCGTACGACCGCACCGCGCTCAGCAAATTCGTGCCGTCGTTCGACATGCCGCCCGCCGACGTGCCATCGCTAGTCGACGCCGACTGGATGCGCACGCACCGCATCGAGCGCATCGTCGCGAAAGTGGCGCGGCTCGACGTGCCGGCGCGGACGATTCATTTCGAGGCCGGTGCCGCAGGCAGCGCTCCGCGCAACGAGCGAGGTATGGACGCGCTGAAATACGACACCGCGCTGCTCGCCACGGGCAGCGTGCCGAAAGTGCCCGACATCCCCGGCCGCGAGCTCGGCGGCGTGCACGTGCTGCGCCACCTCGACGACGCCGCCGCGCTCGTCGACGCACTCGGCGACGACCCATCGCAAACCCGGGTCGCGATTCTCGGCAGCAGCTTTATCGGTCTCGAAGTCGCCTCGGCGTTGCGCAAGCACGGCGTGCCGGTCACCGTGATTTCACCGGCCAAGGTGCCGTTCGTGAAGCAGTTCGGCGAGCGCGCGGGCCAGATGTTCCGTGCGCTGCACGAAAGCAACGGCGTGAAGTTCTATTTGGAGTCGAAGGTCGCATCGCTCGAAGGCGACGAAGGCAGCGTGCATGCGGTGATGCTCGAAAGCGGCGAGCACATCGCGGCCGACGTGGTGCTACTGGGCACGGGGGTTGCACCTGCTACTGGGTTTGTCGAAGGCCTGCCGTTGCAGAAGGACGGCGGTATCGTCGTCAATGCGGGCATGCACGCCGCGTGCGGTCTGTATGCGGCGGGCGACATCGCGGTGTTCTCGTTGCGCGAGAACCAGGAGCCGGTGCGCATCGAGCATTGGCGCGTCGCGCAGCAGCATGCGCGCATCGCCGCGCAAAACATGTGCGGCGCGCGTAATCGCTACACGGGTGTGCCGTTTTTCTGGACCTATCACTTCGGCAAGAAATTCGAATACCTCGGCTATGCGAGCGAGTGGGACGAGATCGTCGTCGACGGCAATCTCGACGAGCAGCAGTTCATCGCGCTGTACGTGCGCGATGGCAACGTCGACGCGGTGCTCGCCTGCGAACGTGAAGCGGTGACAGCACGCCTGATCGACGCGATGCGCGACGGGCTGTCGCGCACGCACGCATTGCAGATCATCGGCAGCGCCGCGCGCATCGCCCCCGAGCCAGCCAGCCCGGGATCCTGAACACGGGCCACACCCCGCGCCGCGCAGGCAATCCGCGCGGCTTCCCGCCGCGCGGGCGCGTTGCTTCACTGTCAACCTGGAGGAATCGCCACCATGACGACCAACAAGGAAAAACATCCGCACTCTGAAAAGAGCGAAAAGCAGATCGACAAGCAGGTCGAAGACAGCTTTCCGGCGAGCGATCCGCCGTCCACCGGAGGCACCACGAAGATCGTCACCGACAACGGCAACGACAAGGACGACGCGAGCGGCGGCCACCAGCGTGGCCACGACAAACCGGCACAGCGCTAACCACGCGGCGCGCATCGCGAGCGCGCCGCGCCGTCCGTCGCCCGCGGGCGTCCGCTGCGATGCCCGCGGGCGGCTTTTCGCTGTTCGTGCATTCGCGCGCCAGCGCAACGAAGGAAACGAATCACCATGTCAGACGAGACCCGCTCCGCTAGCGACGAGCAGGAAGCACCCGAACGCGATGCGGCGGAAAAGGGCAACCCTGCGAATTCAGGTGAAGGCGGCAACGGCAAACGCGACGCCGGCAACAAAAATGACGGCGGCAGTGAAAGCAGCCAGCAAGGTAACGACAATGGCAATGGCAAAGACAACGACGACAATAAAAACCAGAAAAAGAAATCTGGTAAGAAGCCATTGATCATTCTCGGTGCCGTCATCGTGCTGCTCGGCATCGTCGCGTTCGTCTGGTGGTTCGCGACCCGCAACGAAGCATCGACCGACGACGCGTACACGGACGGCAACGCGATCACGATGGCGCCGAAAGTCTCCGGCTATGTGGTGACACTTGCGGTCGACGACAACGAATTCGTGCACAAGGGCGACCTACTGCTGGTGATCGACAAGCGCGACTACCAGGCGCAGGTCGATCAGGCGCAAGCGCAGCTCGGGCTCGCGCGTGCCCAGTTGAACGCCGCGCAGGTGCAGCTCGATATCGCGCGCGTGCAATACCCGGCGCAGTACCGCCAGGCAAAGGCGCAGACCTCGTCGGCCGAAGCGAATCTGCGCGAGGCGCAGGCCGCGTACCTGCGCCAGCACTCGGTCGATCCGCGCGCGACCTCGCAGCAGAACGTGGACACCGCCGATGCGCAGCGTCAGTCGGCGAGCGCGAGCGTCCAGCAGGCGCGCGCGCAACAGCAGACCGCGAGCCTCGTGCCGCAGCAGTTGCGCGCGGCCGAGGCCACTGTCGACGAGCGCCGCCAGCAGGTGCGTGAGGCCGAAGCGCAACTCGGACAGGCGCAGCTGAATCTGTCGTATTGCGACGTGCGCGCGCCATCGGACGGCTGGATCACGCGGCGCAACGTGCAACTCGGCAGCTTCCTGCAAGCGGGCGCGTCGCTATTCTCGATCGTCACGCCGCAAGTGTGGGTCACCGCGAACTTCAAGGAGTCGCAACTCGAACGGATGCGCGCCGGCGACAAGGTCAAGGTCGGCGTCGACGCGTATCCGCAGCTCGACCTGCGCGGCCATGTGGATAGCGTGCAGCTCGGAAGCGGCTCACGCTTCTCTGCGTTTCCGACCGAGAACGCGACCGGCAACTTCGTGAAGATCGTCCAGCGCGTGCCGGTCAAGATCATCATCGACCAGGGCTTGCCGCACGACCGGCCGTTAGCGCTCGGACTCTCGGTCACGCCGAAGGTCTATCTGAAATGACGGCGGCGACGATGCATCGCACGCGACGGCCTCGTGCGCGAACGGAGTGGCCATGAGCGCCGCCGACGCCGCGAACGGCGGCTCGTCCAACGGCGCTTCGTCCGGCGGCAATGCGCCCGCTTGGAAACCCGCCGCGAACCCGTGGTTGATCGCGATCGTCGTCACGCTCGCGGCATTCATGGAAGTGCTCGACACGACCATCGTCAACGTCGCGCTGCCGCATATCGCGGGCACGATGTCGGCGAGCTACGACGAGGCGACATGGACCCTCACGTCGTATCTGGTCGCCAACGGCATCGTGTTGCCGATCTCCGGCTTCCTGGGCCGTCTGCTCGGACGCAAGCGCTACTTCCTCGTGTGCATCGTCGCGTTCACCGTGTGCTCGTTGCTGTGCGGACTCTCGACCAATCTGTGGCAACTGATCATCTTTCGCTGTTTGCAGGGCTTTTTTGGCGGCGGATTGCAGCCGAACCAGCAGTCGATCATTCTCGACACTTTCCCACCGCAACAGCGCGGCCGCGCATTTTCGATCTCGGCGGTCGCGATCGTCGTCGCGCCGGTGCTGGGGCCAACGCTCGGCGGCTGGATCACCGACAACTTCTCGTGGCGCTGGGTGTTTTTGCTGAACGTGCCGGTCGGCATTCTCACTTCGCTCGCGGTGCTGCAACTGGTGGAAGATCCGCCATGGAAACGCACCGGCGACCGGCGCGTGTCGGTCGATTACATCGGCATCGCGCTGATCGCGATCGGGCTCGGGTGCCTGCAGGTGATGCTCGATCGCGGCGAGGACGAGGACTGGTTTTCGTCGACCTTCATCCGCATATTCGCCGCGCTCGCGGCGGCCGGGATCGCCGGCGCGATCGTCTGGCTGCTGCACGCGAAGAAGCCGGTGGTCGATCTGCGCTGCCTGAAGGACCGCAACTTCGCGCTCGGCTGCGTGACGATCAGCACGTTCGCGACGATCCTGTACGGCAGCGCGGTGCTCGTGCCGCAACTCGCGCAACAGCAGCTCGGCTATACCGCGACGCTCGCCGGGCTCGTGCTGTCGCCAGGCGCGGTGCTGATCACGATGGAGATTCCGCTCATCAGCAAGATGATGCCGTACGTGCAGACGCGGTTTCTCGTTGCCACCGGCTTCGCGCTGCTCGCGTGCGCGCTCGCGTATTCGCACCTGCTCGTGCCCGATATCGACTACCTGACGCTCGTGAAGATGCGCAGCGCGCAGTCGCTCGCGATCGGCTTTCTGTTCGTGCCGATCACGACGCTCGCGTATCTGACCGTGCCGCCACGGCTGAACGACGATGCATCCGCGCTGTTTACGATGTTCCGCAACGTGGCGGGCTCGATTGGCATTTCGTTGTCGACCGCGCTGGTGCGCGAGCGCACCCAGGCGCGCATGGCGCATCTGTCCGGATATATGTCGCCGCTATCGCAGAACTACCACGACGCGGTGCAACGCAGCGCGCAGACGATCGCCGATATGACCGGCGTGCCGTTCGCCCAGGCGACGCAAACCGCGACCGGCCACCTGTACACCACCTACATCTCGCAGTCGACGATCCTCGCGTATGTCGACGTGTTCGCGATCCTCGCGATTTTCTGCACGCTCTGCATCCCGGTGACGCTGTTCTTTTCACCAGCGAAGGCGTCCGGCGGGGGAGGAGGACATTGACGTGAACATCGATGTAAAGCTCGCGCGGTTGCGTCCCCGCGCGCCACGCAGCCTGATCGCCTGTCCGCTCGTGCTGCTGCTCGCGGCCTGCACGGTCGGCCCCGACTTCCACGCGCCGCACGCCGACGTGCCCGCGCAATGGCACGATCTGGCACGCACCGCGCCAGGCGGGGCCAACCCGGCCGGCGCGGCAAACCCGGCGAGCGCGCCGAGCGCGCCGAGCGCGGCAACCCCGGGCAGCGCGGCAATCCCCGCCAGCGCGGCCGACGCGGCCAGCGGCGCGTCCGCGCCCGCCGCCACGCATGTCGCGTCGGTGCCGACCCTCGACACCGATCCCGACCCGCGCTGGTGGCGCAGCTTCAACGACCCGACGCTCGACGCGTTGATCGCCCGCGCCGCGCGCGACAACCTCGACTTGCAGCAGGCGGTGCTGCGTATCGTCGAAGCGCGCACCCAGGTGCAAAGCGCGGCCGCGCAGGGGCTGCCCAACGTGCGCGCGACCGGCAGCTATCAGCGCGAACAGCTTGGCGTGAAGGGCTTTCTCGAATCGAACGGCGTGTATGACAGGGTAGATCAGCTCGGCGCGCCGAACTCGCCCGCCAACGCGATTGCACCGGGCGCCGGCGCCGCGTTGCAAAGCGGCGCGAACAATCTGCTGAACCAGCTGAGTGAGCCGATCAATCTGTGGCAGGCAGGCTTCGACGCGTCGTGGGAACTCGATCTGTTCGGCCGCGTGCGCCGTTCCGTCGAGGCCGCGAACGCGCAAACCGAGGCGGCGATGGAAAGCCGCAACGATGCGTTGCTGTCGCTCGAAGCGGAAGTCGCGCAGACCTATATGCAGTTGCGCGGCGCGCAGACGTTGTACGAAATCGCCACGAACCTCGTCGAGCAGCAGCGCCAGACCGTCGATCTGACGAAGAACCAGGCGAAGGTCGGGCTTGCCAGCGAGGTCGACGTGCAAACCGCGACTGCGCAGCTCGCGCAAACGCGCACCCAGTTGCCGCAATACGAGCAGCAGATCGCGCAGGCGCTGAACGCGCTCGCGTACCTGGTCGGCGAGGCACCCGGCGCGCTCGAGGCCGAGCTGTCCACGCCGCGCGCGGTACCGCCGGTGCCGCCCGCGGTGCCGGTGGGCTTGCCGTCGACGCTCGCGCGGCGGCGCCCCGACATCCGTCGCGCCGAAGCGAACCTGCATGCGGCGACCGCGGATGTCGGCGTCGCGGTCGCGCAGTTTTATCCGGACGTGTCGCTGACCGGCCAGGTGGGCACCCGCGCGACCAGTCCCAACGAGCTGACGCGCTGGTCGCATCTGTTCTACTCGTTCGGCCCGAGCATTTCGCTGCCGGTTTTCGAGGGGGGCGCGCTGGTCGCGAATCTGCGCATGTCGAAGGCACAGCAGGCAGAAGCCGCGCTCGATTACCGCAAAACCGTGCTGAGCGCGCTCAAAGATGTCGACAACGCACTGGTCGTCTATCGCACTGATCAGGCGCGGCGCGATGCGCTTCGCGACAGTGTCGCCGCGCAGCAGACGGCGTTCGATCTCGCGCGCGATAGCTATATCAAAGGGCTGACGAGCTTCATCACCGTGCTCGATGCGCAGCGGCAACTGGCGCAAGCGCGCGAGCAATACGCGCAAGGCACGATGCAGGTCAGCACCGATCTGGTGTCGTTATACAAGGCGCTCGGCGGCGGTTGGCAGAGCGATACGGACGCGGCGGCCGGACCTGTGGATAGCGCTACACACTAGCTGCCGATCTCGCCGGCGCGCCGCCCACACTTGCATTAGCCCGGCTATGAGCTACCCGTCAGCTACCCGTCAGCGCCGGTTCGTCGAGCGCGGCTTTCGCCGCATCGATGCGCCGGCACGCGGCCAGCATCTCCTGCAATGAAGTCGCATAGCATTCGGCTTCCATCGTGCCTTGCAGGTCCGAGCTCCATTGCTGCGCATCGTCGGGCGTCCATAAGCCGACGACCACCGACACGTTCGGCAACCGCGCGCGAATTCGCCTGACCAGATAGCGCAGATGCGACGGTATCCCATCGATCTGCAGATAAAGAATGCAGACGATGCTCACGTCGTCCGCTTGCAGCCCGTCGATCGAT
>NZ_DASXHN010000428.1:0-3408 GCF_036488505.1 Paraburkholderia sp.
ATCGGTCCAGCGCGTCGCGTCGCCGTATTGCTGCGATGCGATTGTGTACAGGTCGCCGCCGCCGACAGTGATCGTCTTCGGGCTGCTCGGCGCCGATATCAGCGGGAGATTCACTTGTATTCGCGCACAGATGCTTTGCAACTCGTACAGCTCTGGCAACTGGACGGCCGCGTTCGTCCGCGCGAGAGCGCTGAAAATTACGGTCGATGCAGGAAGCCCTGGCACCACACCGGATCCGGTCGCCATCGACTCTTCGGCACCGGCAATCAGCGATTGCACGCGCGAGGCGACAGCCGCCAACGGTGCGGTTACCGAAGCGACCGCGCTTGCTACCGTGTTGATCACCTGATCTGCACAGTTCGCCACGCCGGAGACGAATGACGTCACCGCCTTCAGCCCGTTTGCTATCGGCTGCGCAGCAGACGTCACCGCGCTGATCGCGCTCTGGAGATCGCCAGCCAGGCCATTGAGCGTCGAGTCACCGATACAGTTAGACAGCGTTCCCATGCGCGCCATGTCGGTCGTGATCGACTGCGCCGGCGTGATGGCCGGCACCGAATCGATGGTGGCCGTCTCGTCCTGCACGACCTCGAACCGGATCGTGTAAGGGATCCGGAACGGGTATTTGTAGTTCGGGTGAAACTCGGCAATCGTGACCTGATACCGCAACTCATCCCACGACAGCGTGCACTGCAGACCTTCGCGGCGCACCGAGTCCAGAAAGCGGGCGCGCGACAGCGCCGATGCATACAGGAACAGCCCCGACCACTGCAGCGGGTCATCGTCGGCGCCCATCGCGTTGACGCGGCGCCGGCCGCCGATCATCTTCTGGACATCGAGAAGCTGGCTTCCGCCGAACTGGATGTTTTCCGGAACCTCGGCACCGCTGAACGTGAACGTGCCGTTTGGCGTGTCCAGCGTGAGGGTGACAAACGAGTTCATCAGTACATCCCCATGCTCGGACTAAATGGCGTTGCCTCAGGATTGAAGCCCGTCGGCCCGGTCGCTTTTGGCGGAATCATCTTCGTTGCCACTTCGTGACTGTCCACGTAGAAGTGGTTGTGGATTGCGTCGCCGAGCTTGCCCCAAGGCGATACCGGTTTCGTGACGCTGTTGCCAAATCCCGGGACACCACCCGCAGCGCCCTGATAGAAAGTCAGCTGCTGCTCCGGTGTCATCTTCGACGACACCGAATCCATCGCACGCTGGATCATGATGCCAATGCCAGCCGAGATTGCTGCGGTCAGCGCGACTACACCACCGGCTGTTGTCAACGCTGCGACGCCGATCTCCTGCCCGGTAAGCGCTGTCGCTGCACGCGCGAGCATAGAACCAGCACCTGAGGCCAGATATTTCGATAGGCCGGCCGCGGCTCTCTCCACCATCCCGGCTGCGCCTTTCGCGCCACTCCACGCGCCCATACCCGCCACGGCCGCGCCGAACAGCAGACCGACATCGAGCCCCGCGCCCAGCACCGGATGGTTCTTCGTGAAATCAGCGGTGCCGGAAAAGAAGGAATTGGCAGCACTCAATGCCGAATTGACCGGCCCCATCAGGGTCGCTGTACCGTTCATCAGTGTGATGTTGGCGTTCGCGATCGTCTGATCGGCGAGACCGACGGTGCTGACCTGACTCATCATCCGGCCAACGTCCATCGGCGGCTGGGACTGGTTCGCCAGATCGCCCAGTGCGTGCAGGTTAGACAGCGTCGAGTCCTCGCTGAAGAACGACGCGCCGCGCGCGCCTTGCACACCGAAAGCCATCCGGAGCAGGGCATTGAACTTCAGCGGTTCCATCTTTTCGCGATCAGCGGCGAGGATGGACACCTCTTTCATGAGGTCCATGCTGCCGTTCGCGTAAAACTGCGACTGGTTGCCCTTGTAGAGGCCCAGATCCTGCAGGGCTTCGTTCTGCTTCGCGTTCGAGAACATTCCACTACCGAGCGTATTCGGCAGCGCGTTGGCAGCCATGGCATTGAGCCACGTGCCCGACTTCGTGTTCATGATGCCGCCCTGCATCATCGTGGCGATGAGCAGCATCACGTCGCTGGAGTTCGCGCCAGCGGCGTGGAGGGCGGGAAGGGCGTAACTTGCAGCGCGCCCGATCTGACCGAGCGAAGCATGCGAGGTGAGCGACGCCTGCAACATCGACTCGTACAACGGCTGGGCCGCTTCAGGCGAATAGGCGCCAGCCATATGCGACAGACCAATAAACGCCTCGGTCGCCTCAGGCATCGAAACGCCTTTCAGCTTGGACTCGAGCGCGATGTATGGCATCGCGAAGTCCATCATTTGCTTCTGCTGCGCGGCGGACAGCGTGCGCATCAGGCGCGAACCTTCGAGCATCGACTCGCCGAACGGCTCAATGTGACCGCCGGTCGCCCACGCGTACTTGCTCGCGTATTCCATTTCCCGCGCGCGCAGGTTATCGATGGTAGGTTGCCATTGGTCGAACGGGATCTGCGCCGTTGCGACCGATTTGACGTTTTCGTCTGCGAGGCGCGCGTTCTCATATACGCCGTATAGCATCCCAGCGGTCGCGACGCCCGTCGCTGCGCCGTTTGCGCGGCCACCTGACCGCGGACCGACAGCCGCGGAGGGGCGGGTGCCGCGTGGCGTGACATCGGTGATCAGACCATCCCCGTCGATGACGTCGGATGAATACCGTCCCGCGCCATCCACAACCGTGAGCGCACCACCAGGAGTTTCTCGCACGATCAGCGGACCGCCCGGACTGCCGCCACCGTTGCGACCGCCGCCTCCCGTGCCGCCGCCACGACCGCCACCAGTCGTGCCGCCCCAGCGGGGAGGGTTCATCGAGTTGGCCTCGGCGCGCGCGGCTGCCATATTCCTTGCAAGGGCCTCGCTGCTTGCCACCATCGTGTCGAGCACGTAGCTCGCACGGGTGAGAGATCCAGCGCTGTCGCCGAGAGCGGCCGCAGCTCTAGCAGCTTTGTCGAAGCTGCGCGCGATACTTTCGCCGGCGGACGACGCCTTGCGTGCGCTGTCGACGAACGCGAGCATCGAGGCGTTGGCCTTGTCTGCCCATTCGACGATCAGCATCAGCCGGCTGCTGACGTTGTCCGTCAGTTCAGCAGTGACGCCGATTGCGTACGCATTGATCATTTTTTGCCCGCTAGAGTGTCTTCGACTGCCTGTCCAACCAGATTGACGACGTTATCGACGTTGCGGTACATCGCGGTGGCCAGCACCGGGCGAGGGGGGATACCTTCAGGCGTTCCCTCTTCCTGCCACACCATGATCTCGGAGTCGCTTCCGACCACGAAAGCGCGGGGCTCTGCTTCGTGTCCGATGCTTTCGCGAAGGTCGCCCTTCACCAATAACGGCGTGTTCTCGCCGGCATCATCAGCGGCTTCGCCGTCGACGATCGCCTGGATGTGTTGCTGTT
>NZ_DASXHN010000138.1:0-3255 GCF_036488505.1 Paraburkholderia sp.
CGCTCGTAAATCCATCCTGGCGCGAATGGCGGCTCATAAGTGAAGAAATCCGCCTGCTCGACGAGTTGCGCGTGGCGGGCGCCCAGTTGTTCACGCGCCGCTGCCACGGCGGCCGGCGAGAAGTCGATCGCGCGGACCGGATTGCCCTGCTGCGCGAGCCATGCCGCTTCGTATGCGCTGCCACAGCCCGGGATCAGCACCGCTGCGTCGCGGTGGCGTTCAGCAAACGCGCGGAAGGCGGGCGGCACGCCCGCCTGATCCCACGGAGTGAAGTGGCGCTCGAAGCGTTCGCTCCAGAACTCGGGCGAGTTCGGGTCGCGGTTCGCGAAATCGGGCACGGGGGGTTGGGTCGGATCGCTCACGGGATGCCTCGTATGGGGTTGCGCCCAGGCGCCGCCGTAACCAGCGGCCAAACCGGGGGCTGGATGGTCGCCTGAACCGGCGACCACCGGTTACGCGCCGCGCTCAGCCGACCGCGCTCAGCCGCCATAGGCGAGCGCCAGAAATGCCCGCGCAAGCACCGCGCCGACGCCGACCGCCGCGCCGAACAGCAGCAGCCCTTGCAGCAGACGGTTGGTGCGCTTTTGCTCGAGCAGAATCTGGCGAATCACATCGTCGTTCGCGCCGCCGGCCGGATGATGACGCTCGGCAAGCATGTGATGCACGAGGCGCGGCAACTGCGGCAGCGTCTTGCTCCACTGCGGCGCCTCGATCTTCAGGCGCTCGTACCACCCGCGCAGGCCGATCTGCTCGTTCATCCAGCGCTCGAGGTAAGGCTTCGCGGTCTTCCACAGATCCAGCTCAGGATCGAGCGAGCGGCCGAGACCTTCGACGTTCAGCATGGTTTTTTGCAGCAGCACGAGTTGCGGCTGGATTTCGACGTTGAAGCGGCGCGACGTCGAGAAAAGGCGCATCAGCACCTGGCCGAGCGAAATGTCTTTCAGCGCGCGATCGAAGTACGGCTCGCAGACCGCGCGGATCGCGCTTTCCAGCTCCTCCACGCGCGTGTTCGGCGGCACCCAGCCCGACTCCAGATGCAGCGTCGCGACGCGATGGTAGTCGCGCTTGAAAAAGGCGAGGAAGTTCTGCGCGAGGTAGTTCTTATCGAAGTCCGACAGCGCGCCGATGATCCCGAAGTCGAGCGCGATATAGCGGCCGAAGTGCGCCGGATCGAGGCTCACCTGAATGTTGCCCGGATGCATGTCGGCATGAAAAAAGCCGTCGCGGAACACCTGAGTAAAGAAAATCTCGACGCCTTCGCGCGCGAGCTTCGGGATATCGACGCCGGCCGCGCGCAGCGTGTCGACCTGGCTGATCGGCACGCCGACCATGCGCTCCATCACCAGTACCGTCGGCGTGCAGAACTCCCAGTACATCTCCGGCACGAGCAGCAGGTCGAGTCCCTGGAAGTTGCGCCGCAACTGGCTGCCGTTAGCCGCCTCGCGCATCAGGTCCAGTTCGTCGTGCAGGTATTTGTCGAATTCGGCCACCACCTCGCGCGGTTTGAGCCGCTTGCCGTCCGCCCACAGGCGCTCGGCCCACACGGCGATGTCGCGCAGCAACGCGAGGTCGGAGTCGATCACCGGCAGCATGTTCGGGCGCAGCACCTTCACCGCGACGGACTTGCCCGCGTGCTGGCCGGCCTTGACCTTTGCGAAGTGCACCTGCGCGATCGACGCGCTCGCGACCGGCACCCGCTCGAAATCGTCGAACAGCACGTCGACCGGCGCGCCAAGCGACTTCTCGACAAGGCCGATTGCGACGGCCGAATCGAACGGCGGCACCTGGTCCTGCAGCTTCGCGAGTTCGTTGGCGATGTCGACCGGCAGCAGATCGCGCCGCGTCGACAACACCTGGCCGAACTTGACGAAGATCGGCCCGAGGCTTTCGAGCGCGAGCCGCAGGCGCACGCCCGGCGGCGCATCGAACTTGCGGCCGAGCGTCGTGATACGCAGCAGCAGACGCACGCGCCGGTCATTGATCCGGCTCAGCATCATTTCATCGAGGCCGAAGCGGATGACCGTGAAAAATATCTTGAGAAAACGCAGAAAACGCATGACTGGGCCCGGTGACTAGCGCGTGCCGCGCGACGTGGCGGCGCCGCCCGGCGCAGGCGCGCCGCGGGCTTCGACCTTCTGTTCGAGACGTTCGATGCGCTTCTCCACACGCGCCAGCGCATCACGCGCGCTGGCCAGCTCGACGTTGAAATCCGCAAGCGCAGCACGGCGCACCAGTTGCGGATTCTCGTCCAGCAGATACTCCGCGGCGGTATCGAGCAGGTTGCGGCCGGTGCGCTGCACGTGCTCGCCAACCGAGCGCACGACCGATGCGATGCGCCAGGCCGGCCCGTCGCCGATCAGCTTCGCCAGATCTTCCTCCGGCTCCCAGCGCAGATGCTCGGCCAGCTTCGCGATCACGGTCGCGAACTCTGCGTCGCCTTCGATCTTCACGTGCTTCATCACGGCGGCCTGGCCGCCCTGCACGAAAGCCGGCAGCGCTTCGGACGGCACCGCAATCGTCACGTCGAACCGATGCGCGTCGGTCTCGCCGATCGTGCCGAGATAGCCGTCCGGCTGTACGAGTAGCGCGACGACAAGCGGTGGACATGACAGACGCGCGGTCTTGCCCGCGTAAGGGACGAGGCGCTCACGTGCCCATGATTCGCGGGCGAGCAGATGATTGACAGCAGCAGCGAAGGGCTTGGCGGCAAGGGTCATCGAAAGTGGCAAGAAAAAACCCGCGCGAGCGAGGTGCTTGCGCGGGCTCCTATTGTAACGTCCGTTCGCTACGCGGCATCCTCGGCCGAACGGCCTATGCGATGCGCGAGGCTGGCGCCAGGCGGGGCTTTTTCGGGACAAATTTCGTTCGGCGCTCGCGCATGTCAGTGTTGCTCGACCTGCTGGATCCCGGCGAGCAACCAGCCTTCGCCGGGACGATTCGCCTTGGACAGATTCCAGACCTCGACAAACGGCTCGGCCGCCGCGCCCGGCTCCTCGCGAATCAGACCGGAGAAGCGCACGCTCGCCAGGTATTCGCCGGCGCGTTCCTCGACGCCGAGCAAGTCGGCGTTCAGCTGCACGACGTCGGTCTGGTTCTGCTGCGTTCCGCGCGAGGCCAGGTCGACGCGCACTTCGGCGAACATTTCCGGCGTCGTGAATTCGCGGATGTCTTCGACATTGCCGACGTCCCAAGCCGCCTGCAAACGCACGAAATACACTTTCGCGTTGCGCAGGAACGCTTCCGAATCGAAGCCGG
>NZ_DASXHN010000080.1:0-11151 GCF_036488505.1 Paraburkholderia sp.
CGAGATCGTCGAAGCCGAACAGCGTGCGCACGATTCGCAAGGCGCGGACTGGAATCACGAGGTGTTTCCGGTCATCAACGAGCTGCGCGCGCTGCTGCGTGAATGCGGCGCGCCGGATCGGGTAGTGGGCGCGGGTACCGGCGACACCGCGGTGATCCGCTTCTGGGATTCGCGCGAAGGCAATCCGCTGGCGAAGAGCTGATGGTGTTGAAGCTGGGAAGGCCGGCGTTGCGCGCCGGTCCGCACTGGTCCGCGCGCTAGCCGGCCGTTCGCGCCCGCTGCTCGATCGCCGCACACCCCCGCCGTTCAGGGCGCTGACGCCCGCGGCCGCGCTTTCCCGTCCAGCGGGAATTAGTCCATCTCCCCACGGTAGACAATTCGCCACGCCCGAGCGGCGATAATGCCGCGCGGCATTCGATCGCGCGCGAGTTTGCGCGCATCGACATGCGCGTCAGACTCGCCCGTGTACCATTGCGCTTTTTCTCAACTTCAAGAAACCCCCGTGACCACGCAACAAACCCCCGCCAACTCCCGTAAATCCCTCACTCTGCTGCAACTGCTTGGCCTGATCGGCGGCGCCGCTCTGATCGTGTCGATTGCGCTGAATCTGCTGCTCCAGGCACGCTAACGCGTCGGCTTTTTCGATATTCCGATTGCCATGTACAGGAAGGGCGTAGCCGTAGAAATCCAGTTTTCCCCCGAGCGTCTCAACGACGGCGCGGGCGATCCGTACTGGATCGATCTGACGCACGCTGAGGCTCAGCGCCTGCTAGAAAGCCTGCAAGCACGGCTCGCGGGGACCTGCAGCGGCACGTTCGCGCCGCTCGTCGTCAGTCTCGACGCGACGCCGCCGACAGTGGCGCCACACGCGGAACGCACTGAAGACGCGGAACACGCGGCGGTGACAGCGTCCGTGACCCGCGCCGCCGCCGGCGATTTCAAGCAATGGGTCTGCGTGATCTGCGGCTGGGTCTACGACGAAGCCGCTGGTTTGCCGGAAGAAGGGATTGCGCCGCGCACGCGCTGGGCCGATGTGCCGGCCGACTGGCGTTGCCCGTTGTGCGACGTCGGCAAGGACGATTTCGCGCTGGTGGAGTTTTGAAGCAACGCACAGCGGACCACGAAGCGCCAGCCTCCACACCGCTGTGGCGACGTGGCGGCTTGGAGGCAAAAGGCTTCGCAGCGCGAATCCCCACGCCCAGGCGCCACGCCTGAGTCCCGGCCTTAAGCTTCGCCTTGCGGGAAGTCCGCGCCCTCGGTCGTCGCCTTCCACGTGTCGAAGTCTTTGCGCATGAAGTCGAGCTTCTTATAGGCGAGCTCGAGCGCGGCCTTGCCGAGCAGCAGACGCAGCGGCGGCTGATCCGACAACGCGGCATCGATGATCGCCTGCGCGGCGCGCACCGGATCGCCCGCCTGGTTGCCGCTGCGGGCTGCGGTCTGCTTGCGGCGCTCGCCGGCCGTCGACGCGTATGCTTCGATCTGCGTGGCCGACTCTTTAATCGACGGCCCCGCCCAGTTGGTACGGAACGGCCCCGGCTCGACGATCAGCACGTCGATGCCTAGCGGCTTCACTTCGAGCGCGAGCGATTCGGATAGTCCCTCGACCGCGTATTTCGTGGCGTGGTAGTAGCCGGTCGCCGCGAAACTCGCAATGCCGCCGATCGACGACACATTGACGATCAGACCGCTGCGCTGCTCGCGCATGATCGGCAGCACCGCCTTGGTGATATCGACCAGGCCGAACACGTTGGTCTCGAACATCGCACGCACTTCGCTGTCCTCGCCTTCCTCGATCGCGGCCAGATAGCCGTAGCCCGCGTTGTTGACGAGCACGTCGACGCGGCCGAAGTGGCGCTTCGCCTGCTCGACCGCGCTGTCGATCTGCGCGCGATTCGTCACGTCGAGCGGCAGCACCAGTGCGCGCTCGCCGTGCCCGTCCGCGATGTCCTTCACTTTCGATGCATCGCGCGCAGTGACGACCGCGCGCCAGCCGCGTTCGAGCACGAGCTTCGCGAGCTCGCGGCCGAAGCCGGTCGAGCACCCTGTAATCAGCCAGACGGGATTGTCTCGATTCATCATTTGGCAAACTCCTGTTGATGGTCTACGACGTTTGACGACGCCGAAACGGCGCGACCGCGCGGCGTGCGCGACACGCGCCGGTGATCGGTGTGCGGGTGATGATGCAGCGTGAAGCGTGCCCGGGCTGCGCGGCGCACGCGCTGGCGGCGGCTCGCGAGAACGCACTTCGTGCAGTGATGCATGTGCCGCCATGACTGCTGAAACGGCTATGTCCGTCCCGGGCCGGAATGGCGTTTCAATTGTAGCCGCAGCGCGCCAGCTTCGCTTTGAAGCGCGCCGACGAAAGCGCTCGCGAGCGGATGCGCGGGCCTGTGCTCGGGATGAATCACGCTCACGCGTGTGGCTGCGCATCAACCCAGGCTGCGGGCACGGTCACAGCAACAACGACAACAGCCGGCCGCTCGCGCCAGAAGTGTTGATCGAGAACGGCGCCGCGCAGCTGATCCGGCACAGGCAGCATCGACGACCTGCTTGCGCTCGAAACATCAGGCTGCTTGTCGCATCAACGCTGGCGCTCAACGCGCCCGCACCGTGCGCGTGTACGACACGATCATCGTCGCGAATTCCTGCGCGGCCGGCGTCAGCGGAATCGCCGCACGTTGCAGCAGGCAGACGTTCTGCTCGACGCCGCGCTCGCGCACCGGCACAGTCGTGAGCACGTCCGCGAACGGTCCGCGCCTGGTGAGAACCGAGGATTCGAGCGACAGGCAATCGGTTGCGCTGACCAGATGCAGCGTTTCGTACAGGCCCTCGACGGTCGCGACGATCTTCGGCGGTAGCAGCCCATGAGTGTCGAACAGCTGGCTCAAGCGATTGACATGCGGTTGCTCGGTCAGATTCGGCGAGCGGGTCGTTACCCACGTGCAATCAGTGAGCTCGGCGAGCGAGTTCACCCGCGCCTTCGGGTGCCCTTTGCGGCACACGATCACCGGATCGGACCGATAGAGCGGCGTGACCGACAGATCGGCGGTGTCCGTGTGCTTCGACACCAGCGCGGCCGCGAAATCGAGCGTCCCTTCGCGGATCCAGGAAATCATCATGCGCGACGTGCCGGTGCGCAGATGCACGGCGACGCGTTCGAAGCGCGCGCGAAACTCCATCAGCACCGGCGCGAACGCGTCGACGAGCGGCTCGGTCGTCATGCCGAACGTGACTTCGCCCACGTGGTCGCCGCGCAATTGGCGCATGTCCTGCTCGGCGCGCTCGCATTCTCCGAGGATCGCGCCAGCCCGTTGCAACAGCCGCTGGCCAAGCGCGGTCGGCGCGATGCCGCGATTCGTGCGCGTGAACAGCGTCGTGCCGAGCATCGATTCGAGGTTCTGCAACTGCTGCGTGATGCCGCTTTGCGCAATGCCGAGCGCGCGCGACGCCGCGCGGATGCTGCCGTGCTCTGCGACCGCGGTAAACACCCGCAACTGCGAAATCGTCAATGCCATGACATCGAGGCCTGGTGATCGGTAAAAGTGATCATGATAGTCCGACTGTGACTTCTTCGAGGCGCCCGCGGCGCTTAGGATGACGCTGTCCTCATCCGCTCACCGTCCACCTACATGAAAACTCCGCTGATGGTTCTCTGCGCCGCGCTGGCTTTCAGCAGCGGCGCGTTCGCCGCTGACGCCCCCACGTTGCGCCTCGGCATCGATCCGACCTATCCGCCGATGGACTCGAAGGCCCCCGACGGCAGCTTCAAGGGCTTCGACGTCGATCTCGGCAACGAAATCTGCCGGCGCATTCATGCGCATTGCCAGTGGGTCGAGCTGGAGTTTTCGGGGATGATTCCGGCGCTGCAGGCGCGCAAGATCGACGCGATCCTGTCGTCGATGGCGATCACCGAAAAACGCGAGCAGCAGATCCTGTTTTCGTCGAAGCTGTTCCAGTTCAAGTCGCGGCTGATCGCCCGGCAAGGCTCGTCGCTCGCGCCCACCGCCGCCGGACTCGCCGGCAAGCAGATCGGGGTGCAGTCGGGCACGCAGTTCGAAGGCTATGCGCTGAAGAACTGGGCGCCGCTCGGCGCGCATGTGGTCGCGTACAAGAGCCAGGACGAAGTGTTCGCGGACTTGCAGAACGGCCGGCTCGATGGCGCGTTGCTCGGCACCGTCGAAGCGGATTACGGCTTTCTGCGCACGCCGGCGGGCAAGGGTTTCGCGTTCGTCGGCGAGCCGCTGTCGATGGGCGATCGCGGGGTCGGCATCGGCCTGCGCAAGGACGAGACGGCGGTGCAGGCGTCGATCAACGGGGCGATTGCGTCGATGCTGAAGGACGGCACCTATGCGCAGATCGCGAAGAAGTACTTCGACTTCGATCCATACGGCAATTGATCCGGCCGACCCACTTTCCTACTGCGACTTTCCGTTTATGAACAAGCAATCGATCCGGCTTCTGTCGCCGGCCATTGGCACGCAGCGCGAACTGGTGTCGTTTCATTTCGGCGCACCCGGGGCGCCCGAAGAAGGGCAAAAGATCTATATCCAGGCGTCGCTACATGCGGACGAAACCCCGGCGATGCTGACTACCGTGCTCCTCAAGCGCCGTCTGCTCGAACTGGAGCAGGCCGGCGCGCTGAGCGCGGAAATCGTGCTCGTGCCGGTCGCGAATCCGGTCGGGCTCGCCCAGTCCGTGCTAGGCCAGTTTGTCGGCCGCTTCGAGCTGGGCAGCGGCAAGAACTTCAACCGTCATTTCGTGCAGTTCACGAAACTGGTCGCGAACGCAAAAGAAGCGCTCGGTTCCGACGCCACGGAGAACCTGCGCATCGTGCGCGAACTGGTCGCCGCCGAACTCGCGCAGCAAAAGCCGCTGACCGAATTCGAGTCGCTGCAATTGGCGCTTTTGAAGCTCTCGTTCGACGCTGACGTGATCATCGATCTGCACTGCTCGCTCGAAGCGGCGATGCATCTGTACACGAGCGAGGCGGCGTGGCCGCAGTTCGAGCCGTTGTCGCGCTACCTCGGCGCGCAGGCATCGTTGCTCGCGACGGACTCGGGCGGCGGCGCGTTCGACGAGACCCATAGCCTGTTGTGGTGGACGTTGCAGCAGCAGATGCCGGCGAGCAAGCCGGTGCCCACGGGCTCGATTGCGGTGACGGTGGAATGTCGCGGTCAGCGCGACGTGTCGTATGAAGTCGCGCAGCAGGACGCGGACGCGATCGTCGATTACCTGACGTGGCGCGGGGCGATTCGCGGCGAGGCGAAACCGTTGCCGCCGCTGCTATCGGAGGCGACGCCGCTCGCGGGCAGCGAGCAATTCTATGCGCCGGTGAGCGGGATTCTGGTGCACCGCGCGAAGATCGGCGACACGATCCGTGTCGGCCAGCCTCTCTTCGATATCGTCGATCCGTTGACCGACGAGACGACCACGGTCGCGAGTCAGACCGAAGGGGTGCTGTATATGCGGCGCGCGATCCGCTTCGTGACGGCCGGGGCGCCGCTCGGTCGCGTGACGGGTACGCGGCCGGTCAGAACCGGCGTGCTGCTGGGCGCCTGATCGAGCGATGCGGGCGTGCCGCATCGAGCGGCGCGCCCAGCTTTCAGACGGCTGTCTTCCTTCCGCGCGATCAACTGATTTTGCAGTGTGGACCGCGTGCCGCCTATGCGGATTTCGCTGTGAGTCGCCACGCGCGACGCACGCTGTACCTCGGATGCGCATTATGCCGGCCTCGGCATACGCGGCGTGCTGGAAGCCCCGCTCGGCCGCGCTGCTAGAGCCTGACGCCGCCGCGATCGGGACCGGCGAGCGGCCCGCATCGGCCATTTTTTCGACCGAGCGATTGTGCGGATTTAATCTCTTTCGGTTACGAAAAAGCCCAAGCTTGCCCAAAAAGAAAGATTGATACTGGCTGCCACTATCAACGCGTGTCGGCGCGGCCGGCTTTTTGCAGGAGATGAATTCAATGAGCAACGCGATCCAATGGAGCGGTGTGTTCCCCGCCGTCAGCACCCAGTTCAAGCCTGATTTTTCGCTCGACGTCGACGCAACCCATCGCGTGGTCAGCAATCTGGTCAAAGATGGCGTGTCGGGCCTCGTGGTCTGCGGCACGGTGGGCGAAAACACGTCGCTTGCCACGTCGGAAAAACTGCAGGTGATCGAGGCCGCGCGCGATGCCGCCGGCGGCAAGATCCCGGTTATCGCGGGTGTCGCCGAGTTCACGACCGAGTTCGCGCGTCAGACCGTGCGCGAGGCCGCCCGCGTCGGCGTGGATGGCGTGATGGTGATGCCGGCGCTCGTCTATTCCGCCAAGCCGCACGAGACCGCCGCGCATTTCCGCTCGGTCGCGACCAGCACCGATCTGCCGGTGATGATCTATAACAACCCGCCGATCTACAAAAACGACGTCACGCCGGACGTGCTGATCGCGTTGCAGGATTGCGAGAACATCGTCTGCTTCAAGGATTCGTCAGGCGATACGCGCCGTTTCATCGATCTGCGTAACGCGGTGGGGGATCGCTTCGTGCTGTTCGCGGGCCTCGACGACGTGGTGGTCGAAAGCATCGCGGTGGGCGCGCAAGGCTGGGTGTCGGGCATGTCGAACGCGTTTCCGAAGGAAGGCGAAACGCTGTTCCGGCTCGCCACGCAAAAGCGGTACGACGAAGCGTTGTCTCTCTATTGCTGGTTCATGCCGCTGTTGCACCTCGACGCGCGTCCGGACCTCGTACAGTGCATCAAGCTGTGCGAGGAACTGCTCGGCCGAGGCAGCGCGGTCACGCGTCCGCCGCGGCTCGCGTTGGAGGACGACACGCTGGCCGCAGTGAAGGAGATCGTCGCCAACGCGCTGGCCACGCGTCCGACGCTGCCGGACGTCGGGCTCTGAAACGCACCGGACCGCACTGAATACCTGCCCCCGTCCCATCGACGGGCGGGGGCGTCTTCTACCCGCTCTTCAACACCCAGAGCGATAAGCGCTAGCTCACCACCAGCACCGGCGCGACCGCCGCCGGATCGCTGATGCTCGGACGGCCATTTTCGACGTGACCGGCAATCCGGCGCGAGAAGCTCGGATCGTCGCTACTCGTCACGGTCAGGTCATACCAGTGATGGCTCGACGCGAGCACCCACGCTTCGTCGATCGACAAGCCAGCCGGCACCAGTACGGGACGCGCGCGCGCGCCGTAAGCGTTGTCGATCACGTTCAGGCGCGCAATGCCGCCACCGCTGTTCGTGAACTTGAGGAACACATTGCCGTTCGCGACATCGTATTGCACCGTCACTTCGGGCTGTGCCGGCTTGTTGAAGATGCCGCCGAGCAAACCGCCGCCGTGCGAACTGTGCGCTTGCGCCTGCGGGTTGCCCGCAAACTTGCGCACGAAGCCGTTCGGACCGAACACTTCGAACGAGTACACGCCGTTCGTCGAGCTGAGATCGAACGTTTCGCTGAGCGACTTGCCCGCTTCGACCGTATAGCGCCATGGACCATCGGTGCGGTTCGATGCGTACACATAGAAATGCGCGCCCTGCGCGCCGGTATTGCCGAACGTGATCTGAAAGGTGTTTTTGCTCGCATTCGCCGAGCCGTTCACGTGCAGCTCATACGGCAACGCGCGCGCGAAACGGATGCCCGGTTCCTGCGCATCCACCGGAGCCAGCGTCGCGGGCACCGTCGGCTTCGGCTGCGTCGCGCACTGGTTATCGGCGATGCTCATGTAGTTGCTGGTGTCCGGCAGCGGCGGCATCGTCGAATCCGGCGTGCGGAAATCGAAGGCGGTGGTCAGGTCGCCGCACACCGCGCGACGCCATGCGGTGATGTTCGGCTCGTGCACGCCGAAACGCGCTTCGATGAAGCGAATCACCGATGTATGGTCGAACACCTGCGAGCAGACGAAGCCGCCCTTGGTCCACGGCGACACGATCGTCATCGGCACGCGCGGGCCGAGGCCGTACGGCAGGCCGTCGGCGGTGTAGCTGCCGCCGCGCAGCGGATTGACGACGTCGTGGATTTCGCCGTCGGTCGTGACCGTCGACTGTCCCTGCGCGGCGGTCGTTGCCGGTTGCGGCGGCACGAGGTGATCGAAGAAGCCGTCGTTCTCGTCGTACATGATGAAGAGCACGGTCTTGCTCCACACCTCGGGGTTCGACGTCAGCGCATCGAGAATCTGCGACGTGTACTCGGCGCCATACGCGGGCGTGTAGCTCGGGTGCTCCGAGTACGCGGCGGGCGGGCACAGCCACGACACCTGCGGCAGCTGGTTCGCGAGCACGTCGGCCTTCAGGTCGTCGATCGTGCGCACGGTCTGCGCGCGCTGATAGAGCGGCGAGCCAGGCTGCGCGTTGATGAAGTTCGTGAAGTTCTGCAGGATGTTGGTGCCGTAGTTGCCGTTCAGCGGATCGGCGCCGGTCAGGCCCTGCTGATAGATCTGCCACGAAATGCCGGCGGCTTGCAAGCGTTCCGGATAAGTCGTCCACGATAGCAACTGGTACTTCGGCGGCTGGTCGCCGTCGACGAAGTCGTTGTTGTCGAGCAGCGGTCCACCCATCGTGCCGGTCGGATCGACCATGCCGGTCATCAGATACGCGCGGTTCGGGTGGGTCGGTCCCGGCATCGAGCAGAAATACGCGTCGCACACCGTGAACGCATCGGCCAGCGCGTAGTGGAACGGGATGTCGCTACGCAGGTGGTAGCCCATCGTCATATCCGTCTTGTACTGCGGCCATTGGTTGTATGCGCCGTTGTTGATCGCGTAATGGGTCGGGTACCAGTTGTGATCGAGATCGCCGAGACACTGCGCGCTGGTCGTCTGCGTGTTCAGATGGAACGGCAGCACCGGCTTGGTCGGGTCTTCCTTCGACGGCTGATACCAGACCGGCTGCTGGCCGCCCGGCAGCGGAATCGGGAAGCGGTCGTTATAGCCGCGCACGCCGCGCAGATGGCCGAAGTAGTGGTCGAACGAACGGTTCTCCTGCATGAATACGACGATGTGCTCGACATCGCGGATCGTGCCCGTGCGCGAGGACGCGGGTATGGCGAGCGCATTGCGGATCGACTCGGGCAACGCGGTCATCGCGGCGGCGGCGCCCGCCGATGAAGCCACGGTCTGCAGGAAACGGCGACGGCTATTTGATGTCATCGGATATCACCTTCTGCGTAGGGAAAGAGTAGCGCGCCACGCGCGCGCCGGTGGAAAGCGATTCGTTGCGCAGTACTGGTTGCCGGCTAATTGCTGATGCTGTCGCCTGGTGCGTAGCGCATTACCGGTGCGATCTGCTGGTTGTCAGCCGCGAGATTGGCCTGCATGTTCTGCGCGATCGGATCGGACGCGGCGTTTGCGATGATCGCGGCGCTGTTAGCCGTGTTGTTAGCCGTGCTGTTCGTCGCGCTGTTCATTGCGCTGTTCGCCGCGTTGTCGGCCGCGCGAAGTGGCGCGCTGCCGTTCGCGGCGGAGTCCGTTGGGGACCGCGTTGTGGGGTTCGTCGTTGAAGCAGTGCTCGCGGACGATCCATCGTCCGCGCCGCAACCATTCAACGCGATCGTTGCAAAGGCAAACAGTGTTGCGCTCGCGATGAGCGTCGCTTTTGTCATGTCGGCATCCGGTTCGGTGAAAGCGGATGCAGTCTCTAATCGTTTCGAGAAATAATTGTGAAACGTTTGCGCGCGGCATAACTTTCGTCAATCCGTCGGTTTATCGAAAGCGAATGGAAAGCGGCGAGAAGGACAATGGACACGGTATCGCCATCCAGCACATCTGCGTTATGGTCTTGTGTATGAGGTCTTCGCAGGGACATGAATCACATGACGCGCATCGAATCACCGTTCGAGCCCGCGCGGCTCGACGACGAATGGCTGGAAGCGGACGGCTTCGGCGGTTTCGCGTCGGGCACGCTCGGGATGCCGCGCACGCGCCGCTATCACGCGTTGCTGCTCGCCGCGACACGCGCGCCGGGTGGACGAATGGTACTCGTCAACGGCGTCGAGGCGTGGCTCGAAGCGGGCGGGCAGCGTCATCCGTTGACCATGCAGCGCTATGGGCAGGATGTGATCTATCCGGATCTGCGGGGCAGTCTCGTCAGCTTCGATACGTCGCCCTGGCCGACCTGGCGCGTGCGGGTCGATCCGCGCACGGTGGTGGTCGCCGAAGTGTTCGTTAGCAAGGCGACGTGCGAAACGGTGCTGCGCTGGCGGTTCGAAGGCAGCGATCTCTATGCGGCGGTGCTGAAGATCAGGGCGCTGCTGTCGGGACGCGACTACCACGCGCTGCATCATGAGAATCCCGCGTTCAACTTCGATGCACGGACGAGCGGCGACACGTCGTGCGTGAGTTGGCAACCGTATGGCGGCGTGCCGGTCATCCACGCGGCAACGAACGGCACTTACGCGCACGCCCCCGACTGGTATCGCAACTTCTACTACGCGCGCGAGCAGGAGCGCGGGCTCGACTGCAATGAAGATCTCGCGACGCCCGGTGTATTCAGCTTCGATCTCGCCGCTGGCGATGCGGTCATGATTCTGAGCGCGTCGCCGCCCGGCGCAACGGCGACGGCCAACCAGAACGACCGCACCCAGGCGGCCGCGCACGCAGTGGACCTCGCGCACACCGAGCAGCAACGCCGCGACGGGCTCGGTTCGCGTCTGCAGCGTTCCGCCGACGCCTACGTCGTCACGCGCAACCAGGGCCGCACGATTGTGGCGGGCTTCCCATGGTTCACCGATTGGGGCCGCGATACCTTCATCGCGATGCGCGGTCTGCTGATCGCTTCGAACCGTCTCGACGACGCCGAAGCGATCCTGCTCGAATGGTCGGGCACGCTGTCGGGCGGGATGTTGCCGAACCGCTTTCCCGATTACGGCGATGCGCCCGAATACAACTCGGTCGACGCATCGCTATGGTTCATCGTCGCGGTGCACGACTATCTGGCGACACCGCACGCCAGTGCCGCCACACGCGCGCGCTTGCAACAGGCCGCCGAAACGATCCTCACCGGCTACACCAACGGCACGCGCTACATCATCGGCGCTTGTTCCGATGATGGACTGCTGCGCGCCGGCATGCCCGGCGTGCAGCTCACCTGGATGGATGCGAAGGTCGGCGACTGGGTGGTCACGCCGCGTATCGGCAAGCCGGTCGAGGTGCAGGCGCTATGGATCAA
>NZ_DASXHN010000083.1:0-28163 GCF_036488505.1 Paraburkholderia sp.
TTGGTCGTGAAGAACGGCTCGAACGCATGCTCGATAACATCCGCTGACATGCCGGAGCCCGTGTCGGTAACAGCCAGCATCACATACTGGCCCGGCTGCACATCGGGATGCGCAGCCGTGTAGACCGCATCGAGCGATGCATTGCCGGCCTCGATCGTCAATTTGCCATGCCCTCTCATTGCGTCGCGCGCATTGATCGCCAGATTCAGCAACGCGTTTTCGACCTGGCCCGGATCGACCATCGTATTCCACAGACCGCCAGAGATAACCGTCTCGATCTCGATGCCCTCGCCGAGGGCGCGGCGAAGCATGTCGTCCATCTCGCGGATGAACCGGCCCAGATTGACGACCTTCGGCCGCAACGGCTGGCGTCGCCCGAAAGCGAGCAACTGCGACGCGAGCTTCGAGCCGCGCGCGACCCCCGCCAGTGCATTGCGCACCCGCCTTTCTCCCGCGTCATGGCCGGCGAGGTCCCGGGACAACAGCTGAAGATTGCCCGCGATCACCTGCAGCAGATTGTTGAAATCGTGCGCGACGCCACCGGTAAGATTGCCGATCGCCTCCATCTTCTGTGCATGGCGCAGCGCCTCTTCCACGCGCGCGCGCTCGTTGGCGGCAGTCCGCAATTGCTCATTGGCCGCCTGCAGTTCCAGCGTCCGTTCCACGACTTTCGCTTCGAGCGTCTCGTTCAACCGCAGTTGCCGTTCCTCGCTTTCGCGCAAGGCTTGCTCGGTACGGGTTCGCTGTGCAATTTCAGTCTGCGCTGCCTGGTACAGCCGCGCATTGTCGATCGCGATTGCCGCCTGCGCGGCGATTCCCACCAGCAAGCGCTCGGCGCGCTCGGTAAAGACATCGGGTTCGGGATGCCCGAAAAAAAGACCGCCCAGCACTTCCCCGGAGCGTGACACGACCGGCGCGGCCAAGTAGCTGCACACCGGCAGATGGCCTTCCGGCATGCCGAAATACGGAGCGCTTTTGCCGTAGCGCGGGTCGCGCCTGATATCGCCGGAGCGCACGATAGCGTCGCCAGTGAAGGTCGGCGCAAACACCTTGGTGTTGCGCGGCATCGGGAACTTCGAAAATGCTTCGCGCGGCACGCCGGAGATGGAATACAGCGTATAGCGTTCGCCGCGCTCGTCGAGCACGTTGTAGAAAAACGCGCCGAAGGCGGCACCTGTGAGGACGGTCGCGGAATCCGTGACGACTTGCACGGCCCGCTCGAGATTGAGCTCTCCCGCGATTGTCGCGCCGATCTTATTGAGAACTTCCAGCAGGTTGGCCTCATCGCGCAAAGCATGGTTCATCTGCTTGCGCAGCTTCGCCATGGCCAGCGCCGAATCGACACGGGCGACAAGCTCACGCGCCGAGAAGGGCTTCACCAGGTAGTCGTCTGCACCGGCGGCCAGGCCTTCCACACTGGCCTCCTCGCCCGCTCGCGCCGACAGCGCGATGATCGGCAGATCGCTTAGCGCGGGATCTTCACGGATCGCGCGTATCAAGCCGAAGCCGTCGAGGCGCGGCATCATGATGTCGGTGACCAGAAGATCGGGGCGACGCTGGCGAATGGCGTCTAGCGCCGCCCGTCCGTCCGCGACGACTTCCACGTTATAGGACCGTCCTAGCAGACGCTGCACATAAGCCCGCATGTCGGCGTTGTCGTCCGCGAGCAGAACATGGGACGCATCGACCGCCGGCGCCGCAGGATCGTTGCCGGGTTCTATCCCGGCGGTTTCAGCCGGCGTCTCGTCAGGCGTGGCCGCGTCGGGCAACCAGCGCTTGACCTCGTCGACATAAGCTTGCGCGCGCAATGCTGTGGAGTCGGCGGATACTTCGCCTGCGCTTTGCTGCGTGGCCAGGTGGCGCGTCCCGAAAGGAACGGCGACAGTGAAGACCGTCCCTTCGCCGAGCTGGCTCTCGACTCGCACGGTCCCGCCATGCAGTTTGACGAGTTCATCTACCAGCGCGAGGCCTATACCGCTCCCTTCGAACGAGCGACCGCGCGCGCCATCGATCCGGTGAAACCGCTCAAAGACCCGTGGCAGCTCCGCGGCGGCGATGCCCGTTCCGGTGTCCCGAACGATCAGTTCCGCTTTGTCCGTCTGCCTGATTTCGACGTGAACTCCGCCTTCGAACGTGAATTTGAACGCGTTCGACAGCAGATTGAGAACGATCTTTTCCCACATGTCGCGGTCAACGTACACCGGCTCGGTGAACGTCCCGCAATCGACGGTCAGCGTGAGTCCAGCGCGTTCCATGACTGAGCGAAAGTTGCTTGCAAGGTCCGTGCTCAGCTGCGCGAGATCGGTGGCTTGGAACCTGGCCTGGACGCGGCCGGCTTCGATACGGGAGAAATCAAGCAGTGCATTGACCAGTTTCAGCAGACGCAGGCCATTGCGGTGCACGAGTTCAAGCTGCTGCTGAGCTTGCGCGCCAAGTGCGGCTGGGTCGGCCAGCAGTTCTTCGACCGGCCCAAGCATCAGCGTGAGGGGCGTGCGGAATTCATGGCTGACGTTAGAGAAGAAGGTCGTTTTGGCGCGATCGATTTCGGCCAGCGCCTCCGCGCGTCGCCGTTCTTCCTCGTAGGCTCGGGCACTGGCCAGCGTCGTCGCAATGTGAGTTGCGGCGCGCTCGAAAAAGGCACGGTAGTCGCCATCGATCGCGCGGCGCGGGCTGATGCCTGCTATGAAGAAAGCCGGAACTTGCCCTGAACGCGCCGCCGCATGAATCGGCACGATAAAGGCACGAGCGCAGGGCTCAGGCCATGACCCGCCTGGCAGCGAAGTCGTGAAACGCCCGGCAAGATCGTCGACGAGCATGATTTGCCCGCTGCGCAGCACGCCCGCAAGCGGCCATGCCGCGTCGGCGTTCGCAAGATCGATTTTTGCTGGCGCGGCCGGACTGTCGGGGCCGAGCCCGGCAAGCCCTGCGAGATGGGCCTGCTGCCCATCGTCGGCCCGATAAAGAAGGCAGAACGGTACATCGGCGCTTTTCCCGCCGAGCAGTTGCGCCACGGCAGCGAACACCTCGGGTTCATTTCGCGTCGCGCTCAGGACCTCGGCCAGTTCCCGAAGCGTGCGCTCCCGCCTTTCGGCAAGCACCGCGGAAGTCGTCTCGACGACGGCATTGAAGATGCCCTCGACCCGGCCGCCCTCGCCGCGGATGGGGCTAAACGTAAAATTGAAATAGCATTCTTCGGTGTAGCCGTGCCGGTGCATCGGCAGCAACTGGTCACGCTGCCACACGCCTTCCCCCGTCTCCTGAACGCGCTGGAACAGCGGGCCGATGGTGTCCCAGATCTCGGGCCACACGGCCCTGCCGGGCCGGCCCAGTGCGTCAGGGTGTTTCTTGCCGGGAATCGCGCTCCATGCGTCGTTGTAAAGCAACGCGAGTTCAGGACCCCAGTAGATGGCGATGGGGAAATTGGCTCCGAGACAGATGCTGACAGCAGAGCGCAGACTTTGCGGCCAGTTCTCCGGGGCTCCCAGCGGCGTGTTCTCCCAGTCGCGGGCACGCATCAGGGCGCCCATTTCGCCGCCCCCGTAAAGGAAATTGTGAGCCACCGACGGTGGCGTGCGTTGCGTGCCGGATAATCTCTGGTCGCTCACGACCACCTCCCCCACTGGAATTGGAAGGGAGATTTTATCCGCTAGACGCTGCGTCGGCCCGAAGCATGAACGCTGGGCACAAACGACCCACTGACGGCCGGTTCTAAAGGCCGCCTATGGAACAGACCGGCGCAGGTAGTCGAGGAGCTGCCCGAGCATCGCGTCGCCGCTGGGTGACTGGATACGAGAGCTCTCTTCGCGCCGCGCGCGCAGCACCCCGGCCACGCGCTGTTCACCGGTTGTCCAGCCCGTCGTCGCGCCGGGGCACCGGCTCGCGCTGATAATCACCACTGCATTGCTTTGCCGGCTGTACTTCACACGGGTTGCGGCGGCGGCCCCGACAGGTATTGTTCGTCGGTTACCGGCTCGAGCCACTCGACGTTTTTGCCGTCCAGCGCTTCTTGAATCGCGATGTGTGTCATAGAGGTCGTCGGTGATGCACCGTGCCAATGCTTGTGGCCTGGAGGACACCAGATCACGTCGCCCGCGCGGATCGCGACGACGGCTTCGCCTTCGCATTGCGTCCAGCCACAGCCCGCCGTCACGAGCAAGGTTTGCCCAAGCGGATGCGTGTGCCAGTTCGAGCGCGCACCGGGCTCGAACGTCACGCTCGCGCATGACACCCTGGAAGGCGGCGGAGGTGCGTTCAGCGGATCGATGCGCACGGTGCCGGTGAACCATTCGGCAGGCCCCTTGATGGACGGCTGCGAACCTGGTCTTTTCAGTTCCATGCTGTTTCCCTCAGTTGTCAGTCTTCGTGACCGCGAAAAGCTCCTTGAGCTTCGATACGGTCGACATTGCATTGGGCCAGCCCGCGTAGAACGCGAGATGTGTAGTGAGTTCGACGATTTCATCCTGCGTAACACCGTTCTCGATGGCGCGCGGAATATGGAAGTTCATCTGCTCCGTCTTGCCGAGCGCGATGAGCGCAGCGCAGGTCACCAGACTGCGGTCGCGCTTCGACAGTTGCGGACGCTCCCAGATATCGCCGAACAGCACTTCATCGCTGAGTTCGGCCAGCTTCGGCGCCACATCGCCGAACGACTGGCGCGCGGCTGTGGGTTTGTCGGACATGCTGCGTCTCCTTCATTGACCATGAACCATGCGATTGTGGCGTGACCCGACCCGCTCGACTAGGCGTTAGAATCAACTAGGACTTATGAACGGGGTTCATTAATGCTGCGCGAAAACATAACTGATCTGCTGGCCTTCATCGCAGTCGCGCAGGAAGGCAGCTTTACTCGCGCGGCAGCGAAGCTCGGCCTCACGCAAAGCGCGTTGAGCCATACGCTGCGCGCACTCGAAGCGCGGATGGGCGTGCGGCTTCTGAATCGCACCACCCGCAGTGTGGCGCCGACTGCCGCCGGCCAGCGGCTGCTGGAAACCATCACGCCGCGCCTCGACGAGATCGAGATTGAACTCGCCGCCGTGGTCGAAACGCGTGAGAAGCCCGCCGGCACCATCCGTATCACGGCGACCGACTACGCTGTCGATACCGTTCTGTGGCCACGCCTGTCGCGCATCCTGCCGGACTATCCGGATCTCAACGTCGAATTCGTCGTCGACTATGGTCTGTCCGACATCGTCGCGGATCGTTTCGATATCGGCGTGCGCTGGGGCGATCAGGTCGCGAAGGACATGATCGCGGTCCGTATCGGCCCCGATGTGCGTCTGGCCATCGTCGGCTCGCCGGGGTATCTCAGCCAGCACCCGGTTCCGAGGCAACCGAAGGACCTGCTTCGCCACAACTGCATCACACTGCGACTACCGACACGCGGTGGCCTATACGCATGGGAACTGAAGAAAGGAAAGAAAGACATTCAGGTGCGCGTCGACGGGCAGCTTACTTTCAATGGCACGTATCAGATGCTGAACGCTGCGATCGACGGCGCGGGGCTCGCGTTCATTCCGGAGGACCTCGCGCAGCCTCACGTCGCAGCCGGACGGCTCAGGTACGTACTCGAAGATTGGTTTCCGACCTTCCCGGGGCTCCACATTTTCTATCCGGCCCGCCGTGAATTCTCGAGAGCGCTTGCGGTAGTCGTGGATGCGCTGCGAGCCGCCCGACAACCGGCACCGTGATCACCGAGGTCAGCAGGCAGGCAACGCGTTCAGCCGTCCACCCCGCTGCGCGCCAGATGCTTGCGCCACGCGATCCCCGCCAGCACGACGTCCTGCAAGCCGATGCCGACGGCCTTGTAGACGATCACGTCGTCGTCCGCGAGGCGGCCTGGCGAGCGGCCGGTCAGTTACATCGCCGAGTTCCACCGTGTCGTTCCAGTCGAACGTGCCCGGCTGCGTGAGCAGCAGGTCGCCGGCCTCTTCGGCTGGTACGGTGCGCATCACCTGCGAGTGACAACGTGCTGCACACGATTTTGCTGCCCAAGCTTACGCCGCTGCTGCGCGAGTACCCTGACATCAAGCTCGAATTCGATGTGAACTACGGTTTCCGCGACATCGTGGCGGATCGTTTCGATGCGGGCGTGCGCCTCGGTAACACCATCGACAAGGACATGATCGCCGTGCCGATCGGGCCGCCGTTGCGTCTGGCGGTGGTGGCTTCACCCGAATATCTCGCGGTTCACCCGGCGCCAAAAACACCGCACGATCTGACCGCACACAACTGCATCAACCAGCGCATGCCGACCTCAGGAGGCCTGTACGTGTGGAACTTCGAGCGCCGGGGCCGTGCGGTCAACGTACGAGTCGACGGTCAGTTGATCTTCAATACCACACAGCCGCAGGTCGACACGGCGCTGGCTGGGCTCGGCATCGCACTGTTGCCCGAGGACGAGTTGATGCAACACATCGAAGCAGGCCGGCTCACGCGCGTTCTGGAGGACTGGTGCCCGAGGTTCGAGGGCTACCACCTCTACTACCCGGGCAGACGCCAGCCGTCACCGGCGTTTTCGCTGGTGGTCAACGCGCTGCGCCGCCGGCCCGATCGAATGAGGCGTTGAAGATCACGCGCTGACGCTGTCGGCCGCTGGCGGAGAAGCTGCCACGCACACGGCCAGAATTTCGGCGCGGAGCCAGCGATGGGCGGGGTCGTGATCGACGCGCGGATGCCAGATCGACGAGACGTTGAAAGCAACTGTCGACACAGGCAGTTCGAACCACTGCAATCCATTCGCGGCAGCATGATCAGGCGCGAACGCGTTCCCCACGCAGGAGTGCGGGATGACAGCGAGCAAGTCGGAACGACGGGCCACCTGCATCGCGCTGGTGAATGACGGCACAACCATCGTTATCCTGCGTTGCATACCGCAATCGGCCAACGCCACATCGACGGCATTCGATGCCTCACCGGATCGCGCAGCCAGTACGTGGCCGAACTCGAGCCAGCGTTCAACCGACACGCCGAGACCGCGCAGAATGGGATGGTCGGGGCGGCACACGCCCACATAGCGGTCGCGAAAAAGCAGGCGCGTCATGATCTCGGGAGCGGACGTCCTGACCGTACCAATCTCGAGGTCGATCGTTCCATCTCGCAGCGGCTGCGCATCCCAGTCTGGTTTCGGCACGAAACGCAGCTGAACGCGTGGTGCCGCGCGACTGATCCGCTCCATGAGAGCGGCGCCGAGAACATCGATAAATCCTTCGCCCGCTCGCACGGCGAAGCTGCGCTCCAGGGTCGCAACATCGAACCGGTGCTCCGGACGGCTCAGCAAAGCCTCGGTCTCGCGGACCAACGCGGGGACGCGTTGGCTCAATTGCTCGGCATACGGTGTAAGGACCAGTGAACGGCCAGCCTGGATCAGTAACCGGTCTCCGGTCGCCGCGCGCAGACGCATGAGCGTGCGGCTCATCGCGGATACGCTGAGATCCAGGCGCCGCGCCGCTGCGGTCACGCTGCGCTCGGTCAACAGCGCGTCCAGAGCGGTAAGGAGATTGAAATCGACGCGTGTCATGACTCCAGCATAGCCGATAGCGAGATAGGCATGGCGTTCCGTGCAATCGACATTTGCAGCTCAGGCGTCTGGTGCAAATCGAGTGCGGTCGCCAGAATTGATGTCATCGCATCGTCAAAGGAAGACAAGCGTCATGTCCCACGCCCTACGCCCTACCCGCACGCCAACGATTCTGATCGTCGGCGCTTCGCGCGGTCTCGGACACGCGATGGCCGCCGAATTCGTGGCCAAAGGCTGGCACGTCATCGGCACCGTCCGCGCCGGCCAGAGCCCCACGTTGCTGCATGCTTTGGCCGACCAGCGTCCACAGAGCGTCGAGGTCGAGACGGTCGATATAACGCGGCCCGACGAAATCGATTCGCTGCGCGCGCGCCTGTCTGACCGGATGCTCGACATTCTGTTCGTCAACGCCGGCACGACTAATCCTGATCCGACGCAGACCATCGGCGAAGTATCCACGGTCGACTTCGCCAACCTGATGATTACCAACGCGCTCAGTCCGATGCGCGTCGTTGAACGGCTGTCCGATCTGGTACCCGCAGCAGGTCTGATCGGCGTGATGTCGTCCGGTCAAGGCAGCGTCGCCGACAATGAATCGGGGCAGCGCGAAGTCTATCGCGGCAGCAAGGCGGCACTGAACCAGTTGATGCGCAGCTTCGCGGCACGCCAGATCGACACGCCGCGCGCGATGCTGCTGATGGCGCCGGGCTGGGTACGCACGGATCTGGGCGGCCCTGACGGGCGGCTATCGATCGACGAGAGCGTACCCGGGATCGTCGACGTGCTGCTGGCCAAGCGGGGGCGGCCCGGCCTCGAATACCTCGACTATCGCGGGAAGACCGTTCGGTGGTGAAAACGCCAGGCGGTGCGCAATCTGCGCGACCCGTCGCTGGACGGGCTGCGCGATGCATCGCTGCGACGATGCACCCGCGCTGCATCAGATGCATGCGGTCGGCGATATAGCGCACCACCGAAAGATCGTGCGAGATGAACAGTAGCGACAGGTGCAGTTCCTGTTTCAGTTCGACCGAATTGAAAGAGGCCCCTCGTTGGCGTGGGCCTGGAGCTATGATTTCACCTGTTTCTGTTAGTACGTCACAGAAGCGCCACTGCCAGTGAAACTGTGCTGGCTAGGAGCGTCATTGGCATAGTCGGAAACGGCCTGGATAATGTTTACGATCTGCTGCGGCAACCTGCCGCCGCTGACAGCGGTCATTGCAGTACGATCCATCTCAACGGTTACGGGGAGGTCTTTGATTGCGAGCGTATTCATTTCGATTCTCCAAGGCTAAATCAGTCAGTCAGGAATGTCAGGGCTTGTCTTGAGGGTGTCGCCACTCCTCGATAAGGATCAAAGCAAAGTGCGCGCCAAACGGTGGCGCCGCGGTCAGCGATCACGCAATCGGTTGAAAATATTGGATCTCCATTCGACAGGTGCGAATGGGTAGACAGACGTGCGCGCTGCGGCCGGTGGGTCGGACCGAACTCTCCGTCTGGCGCTGTGGGGTAGATTGCGACACTTGCGCTCCACCTGCGTGTGCCCGTGTTTGTACGATGTTCTCGCGGCTTAGGAAGCGATCGAAGCTTGACGACAATGAGTGTGTCGACATTGCCTCGCTCTTCGATGTCTGTCTGCAGAGCCATCCTCGTGCGAGGCACGCATGCGGGCCATCGAAGACGCTCGCTGCAGGTACACTAAAGATCGAAGCCGCGCGCGCGGCTATGCCTCATACCTCACAGCCTGCGTAGAGCGCACGAAAATCAGCCATTTCAAATCAGCGCGCCGTCTTGTGCATTGCGTCAAATCAGGAGCAGCGGCACTCATGGAGATTCATCATCTACGAAGTTTCACGACGGTGGCCGACACCGGCAATCTGTCGCGCGCGTCCGACCAGCTGCACCTCACGCAATCGGCAATCTCGAAGCACATCAAGACACTCGAAGAAGAGCTTCATACGAAACTCTTCGAACGCACACCCGCGGGCATGTCTCTCACATCGCGAGGCCGCAAGCTGCTGCCGCTTGCAGTCGAAACCATCGCCGCCGCATCGAGGATGATCTCCGCCGCCAATGGTCTGAACCAGGAGATTGTTGGACCGCTACGGCTTGGCACGATCATCGATCCGGGCTCCATCCGGCTCGGTGCATTACTCAACACGATCGTCGCACGCTATCCCCGCATCGATATACAGCTCGAACACGGCATTTCCGGCGGCATACTGAAGCGCGTGGTCAATCGCGAACTCGACGCGGGTTTCTATTTAGGCCACGTTCAGCATCCGCTGCTCGCGGCCACTGCGTTGACGCACGAGCATTATGTGGTGGCCGCGCCGGCCGCATGGGAGAACCTGGTCCGCGACGCGAACTGGGCAGCGCTGCTGGATTTGCCGTGGGTTCGCACCGCGCAGGAAAGCTCGCAGACCGAGGTCATCCGTCAGATCGAGCTCGCACATGGACGCAGCCGCCGGGCCATCGTCGAGGCAGACCAGGAGTCATCGATGATTGAAATCGTCCGCTCCGGCGTGGCGCTGTGCCTGATGCGCGAACAGTTGGCGGCGTCCGCCGTGGCGGCGGGCGGCATCACGATCTGGCGCGGAGAACGGATTCCGTGCCCGTTGTCGGTCGTGAGCTTGCGCAGCAGAGCAGACGACGCCGTGCTAACGGCATTGCGGGAATGCCTGCGCGACGTATGGGAAGATACCGGCGAACCTATCAGCAACCCGCAGTCCGCGTGAAGCCGCGTGAATCGGCCCGTTACACCAGCATCAGTCTAGCGAGCTGCTCCGCCTGGTTCGCCAGATAGCCGGCGCAATTTCGCATCGCGTCATCCAACGAGACAGGCCCTGGCACGATCGAAAAACAGCCGCGAAAATGGCCATTCAAATCGCGCAGCGAATGCGGATCGATCGAACCGGACAACAAGGTAGCCGGAACACCCGCGGCATGCGCGAACCTCGCCGCGACAAACGGAGCCTTGCCCGACAGGGTCTGGCTATCGGAGCGCCCCTCTCCCGTTAGCAGCCAGTGCGCGCCGTGTAGCGCACGGTCGAGGCCGATCTTGCGCGCAACCACCTCGCCGCCCGGCTCGAGATTCGCGCCCAGCATATAGAGCGCAAAACCAAGTCCACCCGCCGCTCCCGCTCCCGGTCGCTCGCGCGCGGCGCGATCGAATGCACGTTCGACTGCATCCGCGAAAGTCACGAGAGACTGGTCGGTCGTTTCGAGTTGCCGCGGCTCGACACCTTTTTGTGGACCAAAGACAAAGGTTGCACCCGTCGGCCCCGCAAGCGGGCTCTTGACGTCCGACATGCCGACCAGCACGACATCTGCGAGGCGCTGATCGATCCCGCCGACATCGACTGTCACGACCCGCGACAATTGCGCCGGTACCGGCTTCACTTCATTGCCTTGCGCATCGAGCAAACGCGCGCCGAGCGCGACCAGCAAGCCTGCGCCGCCGTCATTCGTGCTGCTGCCGCCCAGCGCCAGATAAATCGTTTTCACGCCGAGATCGAGAACATGACGGATCGCTTCGCCTACGCCGGTGGTCGAGCGTTCGAGAACCGGCGTACTGGTTCCCGCCGGATCAGTGAGACCGACGATTTCCGCGCTTTCGATCAGCGCGCCGCCGTCCGGCAAAAGTCCGATCGCAGCGGACCGCTGCGCGCCTCCCGCGCCTTGCACGCCGATCGTCAGCAATCGCCCGCCGGCGCCCGCCACGGCGCTCAACGTGCCTTCGCCGCCGTCCGCCATTGGACAGACACGCACCTGCGCATCGGGACGCGCGCGCTTTACCCCAGTCGCCATCGCCGCGGCGACAGCCGCCGCATCGAGCGAGCCCTTGAATGAATCCGGCGCGATCACGACAATCGGAGCGGTTCGATCAGCCGTGGTGTCCTCGTTGGTATGGTCGAGCATGGTCTTCACGCACCCGGTCAGATACGGACGATTTTCAACGTGTTGGTGCCGCCTGCCTGCCCCATCGGCTCACCGACCGTCAGCACGATGATGTCGCCGCGAGCCGCATAACCCTTGCCGACGACAACTTCGATTGCTTGCGCGAGAGCCGCGTCGCGGTCCAGGTTGGTCGCAAGATTCAGCGGCGTCACATTGCGATAGAGCGCCATCGTCCGCTCGCTGCCTGTACGGGGTGTCAACGCGAAAATCGGTACCGGTATCCAGTGCCTCGACATCCACAACGCCGTCGAGCCGGATTCGGTCAACGCGACGATCGCTTTGGCGCCAAGGTGATAGGCGGTAAACAGCGCGCCCATCGCAATCGACTGGTCGATTCGCGTGAACGTGCGATTCAGAAAACCCTTGTCCAATTCCGATTGTTCGGATTTCTCGGCCTCGATACAGATCGCGGCCATCGTCTCGATGGTCTGCACCGGGTATTTGCCGGCCGCCGATTCCGCCGACAGCATCACCGCGTCGGTGCCGTCGAGCACCGCGTTCGCGACGTCCGACACCTCCGCGCGGGTCGGCACCGGCGCGTGGATCATCGACTCCATCATCTGCGTCGCGGTAATCGCAAACTTGTTCGATTCGCGCGCCATGCGGATCATCCGCTTTTGCAGCGCGGGCACCGCCGCGTTGCCGACTTCGACGGCGAGATCCCCGCGCGCGACCATGATGCCGTCCGATGCATCGAGAATGCTCTGTAATGCCGGGATCGCCTCCGCGCGCTCGATCTTCGCGATCATCTTCGGTTTGATGCCATACGGCGCGCCCGCAATGTTCGCTAACTGACGCGCCATTTCCATATCGGCCGCATGTTTCGGAAACGACACGGCGACGAAATCGGCGCCAATCGACATCGCGGTCTTGATGTCTTCCATGTCCTTTTCCGTCAGCGCCGGCGCCGTGAGACCGCCGCCTTGCCGATTGATGCCTTTGTTGTTCGACAGCTCGCCGCCGATCTTCACGACGGTATGAACCGCATTGCCGATCACACGTTCGACCGTGAGCACGATCAAACCATCGTTGAGCAGCAACGTGTCACCAGGCTTCAGGTCGCGCGGCAGGTCTTTGTAGTCGAGGCCCACGCGATCGTCATTGCCCAGTTCGCAGTCGGAATCGAGAACGAACGGATTGCCGGCAAGCAGCGTCGTGCTGCCATGTTCGAATCGGCCTACGCGGATTTTCGGGCCTTGCAAATCGGCCATGATCGCGACCTCGCGTCCAGCCTGACGAGCCGCCTCCCGCACGAATTCGGCGCGCTGCCGATGGTCTTGCGCGCTGCCATGCGAAAAGTTCAGCCGGACGACGTCGCACCCGGCGTTGATCATCTTGAGAAGAATCTCCGGCTCACTCGACGCGGGGCCAATCGTAGCAACAATCTTGGTAGCTCGGATCATGACAGCCTATGTGTTGACAAGAAGCAATGCGTGGGATGTGCCGCACTCACGAGGTACGGCTTGCATCGCTAATCGTAGACAGACGGCGCCGGCATTGCCATCGCTAATCTTTCATGGTCCCCTTTCCAGAATGGAAACAGGGGGGCGATGAAATCAATGCGCGATCGATTGTGTCGTCGCTCACCATGACGCCCGGTTCGAACAGCGATGCGTCGAACGGTATAAGCAGGCGCCCGCGCCAGCGTCGTTGCACCGCGTTCACGACCTCTCGCGGTCGAATGCAATGCGTGGACCGAGCCAGTCGAGCACCACGCGAAACACTTCTTCGCTGTTCGTGTCCATCATCATCATGTGTGTATTGCCGCGTATCCCGAGCGCGGGTAGATCGAGCCGCTCTGCCCGTCCGCCCGCGGCGTTCCATGCAGCGATCGACGCATCCGCATGGTTCGCAAGCGCGCGCCAATGCTCGTCTTCTGCGACGAAATCGCCGAACACCATCAGCGCCGGCGTACCGGCCAGATTTCCTTCGAACGAAGCCGGAACGCCATGCGGCTCAAGCGCGACGCAGGCGCGCACGAGCTCGCGGGCTCCAGCGGCCGCGCCGAATACGAGGCCGCCGCCCTGACTGAAGCCCAGCAGCGCGCACGGGCCAATTCGCTTGACGACGTCGAACAGCGCCCGCTGTTGTAACTCACGCGTGCTCGGCCAGCGCGGCACGGTTTGCGCCGACAGACCCTGCATCGCTTCCGATGGAAAACGATGGCCCGCGCAGCCGAACCGGTAAATCTGCGCGGCCTCCTCATCGCTGCGCGACAGTGGACGATCGGGCCACACACCGTCGAGCGCACAGAAGCCCGCGCGCCCGCGTTCGACGTTATCCACCACATACACCGACATGCCCGCTTCCAGCAGCAGTTGAAGCCAGCCCGGTCTGCCGTCCGGTGTGTCTTCCCACATCGCGCCCGTCAGGCCGCCGCCGTGCATCAGCACGAGCGGCACCTCGTAGCGCGGCTCGGCTTGCAGAAAGTACTGCACGTACGCGCTTTCGATCCAGTACGTGCCGTTCGGATCGTATTCGCGGGTCTCCGTCGACGATAGCGTCACCTGATACGGCGTTTGCCCCGTCACCCGCACGCGCCGCCCGCCGACGAAAAAACTGCCTGTCTTCCGAAGTGTAATCATCGTCCATCCCCGGGGATGCCCAAACGTAACATCAAGTTGCGGCCTGCTTACACGCGCACCGCGCTCAAGGTCTCGGGCGCGAACAGCTCCTCGGGCTCGAGCAGACGATGACACACGCCCTGTTCATAACCGAACTTGAGGAACGCTTCGAGCGTGGTCCGGTTCGGCTCCAGTCCGTAGGGCCACACGTCGGCGCCGAGAAGCGCCTGCGCTTCGGCCAGACGCGCGGGCATCCACGGCAGCGGAAAATGCGAACAGGTGAAATCACTGAGCCGGTGAAGACTGTTGCGCTTCGCTTCGTCGAACGCCTTGAGCAGATTGCCCGCTATCCAGCGGTGCTTTTCAAAGGTCTCGCGCCGCACCACCATCAGATGCATGATCGGAAAAATGCGCGTGGCCTCGTAGTACTCGCGCTCGAGGTCGATAAAGCCGGGGAAAAGCCGCACGATCTCGTCCGCGCGTTCGCGCTCCGGCTCCGGCGGACGCGCGCTGAGCACCGCATCGAGCTTGCCGTCGAGCAGCAGGGAGGTCAGCGAATGGGCGGGTTCCGCGCGATACGACACGCGTTCGGGCACGCGCACATTGACCTTCTCCTTGCGCCCCGCCTGATTCACGCCGCCTTGCACCCATTCGATCTCGGACAGTGGAATGCCAAGCGAATGCGCGATCCACCCGCGCGAGTAGATCGCGGCCGTTTGCGCCCACTCGGGAATACCAATGCGCTTGCCGCGCAGATCCTCGGCACGCCGCACCGGACCGTCGTGACGCACGTACAGCGACGACTGCCGGAACGAGCGCGACGGAAACACCGGCAAGCCGACCAGCCGGTCATCGCCTTGCGAGCGCAGCGATGAGAATTTGCCGAACGACATCTCCGAGATATCCCATTCCTGGAAATGCGTGGTGCGATAAAAGATCTCTTCGACGTTGAGCACGGACGGCACCAGTTCGATGCCTTCGGGCTGCACCCGCCCGCTGACGAGGTCACGCACGTGGTCGTAATCGCTGACGGCGAGGCTCAGGGTTAACTTCGACATATTGGCTCTCTTCGGAACGGAAAATGATTAGCTGCTTCAGCGCGTACGTTTCGCGGCGCAAGTGTCAGTGAGCATTGGTGACGACCACCTGCGGCTGCGACGGCCCGACCGTCAGCACCAGCATCGCCGTCATCAGCACGGCGACGCCGATCGCCGCGAACATGACGCCAGGACCGCCCGACAACTGTTGCAGCATACCCGCCACGGCCGGACCGAACATCGCGCCGACGCGCGACAGTCCGAGAAACACGCCGACACCGGTGGCGCGCATCTCGGTGGGATAAACCGCCGCAACCAGGTTATTGAGCACGATCTGCGAGCCGACCACGAACGCCCCCGCGCCGGCGACGGCGACCATCGTCGTCGTGCGGTCGGTGGCCCACGCGAGCAGCGCGACCATCGCCGCGCCAAGCACATACGACGCCGAAATCACGCGTCGCCGGTCGCCCACGCGGTCCGCGACGTAGCCCGAAACCAGCCCGCCGACCACGGCCATGCCCGCGAACAACGAGCCATAAGCGAAGCTCGACGACAGGTTCTCACCGCGCTTGAGCATGATGGTCGGCAACCAGCCGGACAGACCGTAGGCCGAAAACAGGCTCAACGAACCGGCGGCCCAGAAGCTCAGCGTGCGCAGCCGGTAGTCGCGCGACAGCAACAGCGCGAGCGGACTTCTGCGCGAAAGCGGACCGCCCGATGCGAACTGCCCCGCGTCATAGGCTGCCGCGCGCTCCGGACGCAGACGGTAAAGCAGCGGCTTGACTTCGTCCCAGCGGCCGCGGCTGGCCAGAAAGCGCGGCGACTCCGGCAGCCACAGTTGAATCGCCAGCGCGAACACCAGCGCGACGCCGCCCATGTAATAGAGGCTCTGCCAGCCGTAATGCGGCGTGAGCCACGCCGCGATCAACCCCGCCGACGACGAGCCGCTCACCCAGCCGAGCGAGAAGAACACCGTCGTGAACACGTTCGACGAACGCCTGGGCGCGATTTCGTTGATGTAGGTGATCGCGAGCGGCATCAGCAGGCCGAGCGCGAGCCCCATCACGACGCGCAACGCGATGTACGACGCGAGGTTGTGCGCGAACAGCGCGATCGCGATGCTCATCGCGCCTGAACCCCAGCAGCCGAGCAGCAGAATGCTGCGGCGCCCGAAGCGGTCGCCGAGCAGGCCGCTGACGGCCGACCCCGCCGCGAATCCAGCGAGCCCGCTCGACAGCATGATGCCGATACGGGTCGGCGACAAACCCCACGGCCCGGCCACGTAATGCACGATATACGCGGAGTTGTACAGGTCGTAGCCGTCGAACAGCAGAATCAGCGAGATCAGAATGCCGAGCCGCACGTGGAAGCCGCCAAGCGGCGCGTCCTCCAGCTCCTGGCGAACGTCGATACGCCCCGCCGGCATCGACACTTTGTGTTGGGCCATGATGTTCTCCGCTCTCAGAAGCTGTGTTTGATGCCGATCATGGCACCCGTCTGGTTGCTGCCCGTCGTCACGTCGCCGAGCGCGCGCACGCCGACGTTCAGCGCATCGGAATTGCTGACGTAGGACACCTCGGCGTAGATGTCGGTGCGCTTGGACAGGAAGTAGTCAGCCAGCAGCACGCCGCTCGTGGCCTTCTGGCCGTTGCCGCGAATGCGCTCCTGATAGCCGCCGAGCGAAATAGTCAACGGCGCGTCGACTTGCCAGGACGCGCCGAGCCAGTAAAGCAGCGAGCCTGGCAGCGTCGCGCTGTTGCGGATGTTCAGCCAACGCGTGCCGACGTACGCTTTGACCGGTCCGAACGCGTAGGTCGCGCCGCCGACCACGCGCATCTGCGTGACGTCTTGCGTCGCGATCGAGGTGCCCTGCATCTGGTCATAGGCGACGCCGAGATTGGCGGGACCGGTCGCGTATTGCAGCGAGAAACTGTACTCGCGGCCGACCTTCGAATGCCCCGGCACTTGCGCGCCATTGGCGATCGTCGAGTCGAAGCCCGAGCTGTACAAGGCCGCGAAAGTCACCCCGGAGAAGCGCGCGAGGTAGCGCACGGCGTTGTCGGCGCGGCCCACCAGCGTCGGATCGTAGCCCTGCGCCGAATAGCTCGGATTGAACTGCAACGGGTCGTACACGAACATCAGTTCGTACAGCAGGTTGTATTGCCGCCCGAGCGTGAGCTCGCCGTAGCGCGTATTCAGCCCAACGTAAGCCTTGCGGCCGAACATGCGGCCGCCCTGGCCGAGCGTGCCGTTGTTGAGCGAGAAGCCGTTTTCCAGGTCGAACACGGCCTGCATGCCGTCGCCGAGATCCTCGACGCCGCGCAAGCCCCAGCGCGAACCGGCGAGGCTGCCCGATTGCATGCGCACCGCGGTCCCGGAGGTGCCGTTCGGACCGGGCACGTGATTGGCCACTTCGATGCCGACGTCGGTGATGCCATAGAGCGTTACGGATCCTTGCGCATACGCGCAGGGGACCGCGGCGCACGACATCGACAATGCCGCGAGAGTCAAGCGTCTGTTCACTGGAGTGTCTCCTGATTTTTTGTATTCGTCTGGTGCGGATGGATTCGCGCTGCCTCGATCCGCATCGCGACAGTGCGGCGCGCGTTGCCGCGCGCGGACAAGCCAGCCCGTGAGGCCACGGGCCGTATTACTTGCAGCCGGCCTGACTGCCGACCCATCGGTTCGTCGGTTGAAGCCGGTTCGGTTGCGTTCAGTTGAGCTCAGTTGAGCCGAGGTCAATTCAAGCGTGGCGGATCGCGGCGCGGCTGTGGCAACGGCATGCCGAGCCCCGCCTCGGTCGCGAGCGCAAAGAGGCGCAGCCCGAGCGCGAGATCCGCTACGCCCATGCCCATCGCCTTGAACACCGTGATGTCGTCGGACGCGCTGCGCGCCTGCCCTTCTGCGATCACGTCGCACAGCGGCGTCACTGCGTTCCACGCGTCGCGCGCGCCATACGCGCGGACGAACTCCGTCGACAGGCGCTGCGTCGCGCCGAGGTCGTCGACGACCGCGCGGGTGCAGCGGCGAAACACGTCGTCGGCCAGTTCGACGCGATCTTCGGTGATCGCGCCCACTGCGTTCACATGCGCGCCGCGCGCGAGCGCCGACGCAGAAAGAAACGCTTCGGTCGCGCGCGTCACCGTGGTGACGATCGGCGCATCGGCCACGGCGGCTTCCACCGACGACGCCTCGACGATCTCGATATCGAACTTCTCACGCGCGCGCTCGACGAACGCGCGCCGCTTCTCCGGCGTCGGGCCGTAGACCCGCACGAGTTTCAGTCGACGCACCGCGGCCACCGCGGCCAGTTGCGAGAGCGCCTGCTTGCCGGTACCGATCAGCGCGAACACCTCTGCATCCGCACGCGCGAGCCACTTGGTCGCGACGCCCGACATACCGCCCGTGCGCATCTGTCCCAGTGCGAACGCTTCGAGAATCGCCTTCAACTGACCGTTCGCGCTATCGAACAGGATCAGCAGCGGACACGCGCCGCCGTCGGTATGCGCCCAGGTCTTGGTGCCGACGATGCCGGCCTGCGGATACGCGGCTCCGATCGCGTGCAGGTTGTTATGCCCCCACGCGACATGTGTCTTGCCCATGTTGCGCGCCGCCCCGCTCGCCTGTTGCGCGAGGCCGGCTTCGAGCGCTTCGATCGCGCCCGACAGGTTCATCAGCGAGACGATCTGCTGTTCGGAAATCCACACCGGGGTGTTCACAGCATTCATTGTTGATCCTCGAAAATCGACGGCACCGGCGGCGCGAGCCGCAGCGTGTTGACGGCAAGCGCGTGCGTCACGTAGCGGCCGATCAGCAGCACGAACGCCATCGCTTCGGCGGATGTGACGAGCCGGGCGAACGCGTCGAACTCGTCCTGCACATCGAGTCCGCGCGTGCGCAATGCCTTCAGCGCATAGCTTTGCGCGGCCTTTTCGACGTCGCTCAGTTCGGTCGCCGTAGCGGGATCGAGCCGGTTGACCTGCGCGATCCACGTGCGCGGAAAACCGAGCTTCTCGCTCAAGCGTTCATGCTGATGGCGCTCGTAACGGTTCTCCATGACGCTCGCCACCGTCAGCGCGCCGAGTTCGGTGAGCCGCTCAGGCAGCGCATCCTTCAGCGCATCGGTGAAATGCATGAAGTTCAGGATCACGCCGGGCGCATTGCCCGCGCACTTGAACAGCTCGCCGAGATAACGCAAGCGCTCGACGCGCGGCGTCAGATAAGCGGCCAGATCCGGCCGCATGTCGGCCATCTCCAGCCGTGGAATCCTGTCGCTCATCAGGGTCTCCGTGAGTTGTCGTTCGGCTTGCCGCGGCTCAAAGCAGGCCCGCGCGATCGAGCACGCCATCGAGCCGCGCCTCCATTTCGCGCGTCGCGGGCATCATCGGCAGGCGATGTTCGTTGGCCGGCAACAGGCCCATGCGCTTCATCATGTATTTGATCGGAATCGGATTGGTGTCGTAGAACACCGACTGATTCAGCTCGAACAGCGCGAAGTGCAGCTTGCGCGCCGCCGCGTAGTCGTTGCGCTCGACGGCCTCGACCAGCTCGGCGACCCTGCGCGGCGCGAGATTGCCGACCGCATTCATGAGCCCGCACGCGCCGACCGCGAGCATCGGATAGCTCAACTCTTCGAGACCGACGAACACCCGCCAGTCGGGGCCGAACTCGTCGAGCATGTGCGTGACGAAACCCATGTCGTTGACCGCGTGCTTGATGCCGACCAGGTTCGGCACGCGCTCGCGGATCGCCTTCACGGTGGCGAGTTCCATGCTGACCGCGGCGCGCCCCGGAATGTGATAGATCAGCAGCGGCCGTTCCGTGCGCGCGCCGATGTCCGCGTAGTACTCGACAAGCCCGCGCTGCGGCGGACGGATGTAGTACGGCGTGACGATCAACATCGCGGCGACGCCGGCCTTGTCCGCATGTTCTGTCAGCGCGAGCGTCTCCGCATGCGACTGCGAACCAGTCGCGGCCAGCACCGGCACGCGGCCCGCCGCGGCTTCGAGTGCCACGTCGACGAGACGGTTGCGCTCGGCCACGGTGAGCAGGCTCGGCTCGGCGGTCGTGCCGTTCACGAGCACGCCGTGGCCGCCGTTGACGATCTGCCAGTCGACGAGCCGCGCATAGGTTTCGTAGTCGACGGCCTGGTTGCGAAACGGCGTGACGATCGGCGTGATCGAGCCTTTCAGCGGTGAAATGTCGCGCATGATTGCACTTCCCTGATGACGATGTGACGTGACTGATGAGTTGTTACGCGGCCTTGGCGGCCTTCGCGGCGTTCGTGCGATTAGTCGAGAAACCGCTCTGTGTGCCAAGCAGCGCCGGCGGCTCCTTTATGCTTTCCTGCCACAGCAGCGACTGCATGTAGATGTTCAGCGGCTGGTCCTGAATGGTCAGCTCGTACACGTAGTCGTCGTAGGACGCGTGGTTGTGCACGGCCCAGCCGGGCGCCGACAGCATCAGGTCGCCGGCTTTCCACTCGTAGCGGTTGCCGGCCACCATGCTGTAGCCCGAACCCGAGAAGTAGTAGTTGATCGCCGCGGATACGTGGCGATGCGGACGGTCGACGATCTTCGGCGGACGGATCGTCATCGTCGCGAAAAAGTTCGGCGTGATGCCGTTGGTGCGGCCGGTCGTCGGGTTGTACATCATGTACAGGCGACGGCCGACGTAGTCGCTGCCCAGCGCCTCGAGCTTGTCCAGTTCGGCCTTCACCTGCTGCCACGGAAAGTGCAGCGGATGCGATTCGATCACCTGCGGATTGATCAGCGTCTCGTACGGCATCAGCAGTCCGCCGTCCTCGCCGATCGGGAACATGCCAAAGGGATTGCGGCGCTTCGGGTCGTCGCTGACGTGCGAGCTGACGGTTTCGGTCGGCGCTTCGAGTTCGACGCCGTACTCGGGCACATACACCTCCATGTGCTGCAGCAGCGGCGTATTCGAATACACGAGCCGCACCTGGATGTCGCTCGTATCGTTGGTATGCGCATACGCGACGAAGGCCGGGTGATTCCACACGTCGTACTGGCGGAACGCAATAGTGCGGCCTGCGACGCGCGTCGAGCCGCCGCCGCGAATACAGAAATTCACCTCGGTCGCGTTGTGGCGCATCGGCTCGGTCGACTCACCGGGCAGCAGCACCTGCAGCGATACCTGAATGCCCGGTGCGAGTCCCGGCGAGCCCGCGCGCGCGGACGGATGAACGATCAACGAATGGCGCCGGCCGTCGCGCGGTTTCGGCAGTGAAGCGAGGCGCTCCACCTCGGCGTCGATCGCTTCGCGGCTGACGATCACCGGGGCCCAGTAATGATTGTCGCGGGAACGCTGGCCGGTCTGATCGACAAAGCTCGCTTGCGCGTCACCGAATTCGCGTCGGAGGTCATGCATCGGAAATCTCCTCAAGGCGCCGCTACGAAACGCGTGCTTCGCGCGCGGTGCGGAAATGGAATCGAGGACTGAAACGTACTCTCCGGAAATGCATCGATCAAGATTGATATTTCAAATCAATATAAAAGAAGAAGCGACTTGCACGCCGCCGTCAACCCGTCTAGGCCTAGCTTTCATCCCTGGTCTGATAGACTGATATTCGGGCTGCTCCGCGCGCTATGCGTTGGTATTTATATTGATTAGATTGATTTAATGACGACCAAAGATCTGATGACACGCGAGGAAGTGCTGGCTCGGCTCAACATCAAGCCCGCCACGCTTTACTCGTACGTGAGCCGCGGGCTGATCGGCACCGCGCCGCACGACGACGGACGCCGAAGTCTGTATGTGCGCGCCGACGTCGAGCGGGTGGGTAGCCGCAAGCGGGGACGCGTGGCGAAGGCCGCAGCGGCCGAATCGACGATGCGTTGGGGCGAGCCGGTGCTGACATCGGGAATCACGCACATCACGCCGCAAGGGCCGCTGTATCGAAACCGCTCGGCGGTCGAAATGGCAAAAGCGGGCTCATCGTTCGAATCGGTATCGCAACTGCTGATGACCGGGGTCTGGCAGGACGGTGTCAGCGCGTGGGGCGTGCTCGACACGCCGCACGCGGTGCTGCCGCTATTCGATGCGTACGCGGGCAAGCTCGACGGCGGCGACATCGCAAACCTGCTGGGCATGGTGCCGCTCGCGCTCGGCATGCAGGGGCGCGGCGCGGCCGAAATTTCCGACGGCAGCGCGGTGCAGGCCGCACGCCTCATCATGCAAACGATGGCCGGATGCCTTGGATTTTTGAGTCGCGAGCGTGCGTTCGTGATGCGCGAGCGCGGCGAGAGTATCGCGGCTTACCTGCTGCGCGCAGCCGGCGGTATTTGCACGCCCGATGCGGTGTTCGCTGTAAACGGCGCACTCGACGTCCTCGCCGACAATGAACTCGCGCCGGCTACGTTCGCCGCGCGGGTCGCGGCGTCGACGAATGCGGACCTCTACAACTGCGTGGCGGCGGCTATCAGCTCGCATGTCGGCTTTTCCACTGGCACGGCCACCGAGAAAGTCGAAACGCTGCTGTTGCGCGACATCGCCAATCCCGACACGGCGCCGCGTCTGCAAATGGTGCGAGAGGTCGGCGCGAGCCTGTTCGGCTTCAACCATCCGCTCTATCCGGAAGGCGACGTGCGCGCCAATCTGATCCTCGAACAGGTGCGCGCGCTGCGGCAGGCCACGCCGGAGACCGCGGCGACGCTCGCATTTCTTGCGCTCGCCGACGAGCGGCTATCGATGCATCCCGGCATCGCGATCGCACTCGTCGTGCTCGCGCGTGCGCTCGGCCTGCCGGATGGCACCGCGACCGCCGTGTGGATCATCAGCCGTACCGCCGGCTGGGTTGCGCATGTGCTCGAACAACGGTCGCAGGCTTTTCTGCTGCGCCCGCGCGCCAAGTACATAGCGGGTTTGCGCATGTAGCGGGAGCACTCTCCAGCGCACCGTCCGCAAGCTTCAGCTCAACGGCGGCGACGCGGTTATATCGCAACCTTCGATGGGGTAAATATAGAATGATCAGAGTTCCACGTTTCAGAACCGCTTCTTTTATGGCAGCACTTGCAACCTTTTTTGTTTCTTACGCACCGGTTCATGCGTGCACGATAGGCGAGTATGTGTCGCTCGAAGTGCCCTTCAACAAAACGAAACTTTCGACGGCGGATCAGCGCGCGATTGCCAAAGCGGTAGATGAGGCAAAAAAATGGCCAGACGTCCAGATTCAGGCGGTCGTCATGGCCGGTGCGTATATCGGCGAGAAGAATCTGGAAGAGTTGCAAGACCGTCGTGGGGAGGCGGTGAAAGCGTATCCCAGACAACTTGGGATCAAAAGCGATTACATCATGATCGACCCCACAACTCTCACAGATGGGTATATCGTAAAGCGCCCTGACGGAGAACTTGCCATCCGACAAATCGAAACCGAGTTAACGCCGCTCTGTAAAGGTAGCTGCGCATGGATGTGCGACGATCCGAGGGTGACGCCACGAACCAGGGTGATAAACCCGTAAAACTGGTCGCGGCGCTCGCCGTCCCGGCCCGATGCGGTTCATCGACTGGCCGGATGCGCAGACGGACGCGTTCCGCACGATCGCCGCCGCCCCGTGACGGCGGGTGAAATTCCGCCTCAACCCAGCCGCCGTCAGACCTGCAACACCAGCCGGGAAAAATCGCAGCAGGTCTGACACAACCTTGCCACCTGATCCAGGAAATCCGCCTGCTGGGTCGGCAGATACATCGCCGCGTATTGGATCTTCGGCAATGCCGGCGTCGTGCTAGCCGCACGCAGCGCGCCGTGGGCGATCAGGTGCGACAGGCATTGCTTCGGTAAAAAGCTGACGCCCAGCCCCGACACGGTCAAGCCGATCTGCGCGACGAGGTTGCTGCACACGACGGTTTTGGGCGTGTCGATGCCATGGGCGCGGAACCACTCACCATAAGCGATGCCCATGCCCGAATCCTTGCCCTGGACGATCAGCGTTTGTTGCGCGATCTCGCTCAGCGCAAAAGTGCGTTTGCCCGGCATCACGCCCTCCGCGTACATCCACGCGTTTCTGACCGTCCCCACCGGCAGCGTCGAAAAGCGCGGGTCGTGGAATACGTCGGGCACGATGACCATATCTATCGTGTGATCGGCGAGCCTTTCGTACAGCATGCGGCCCAAGCCCACTTCGGGCACGATCTCCAACTGCGGAAAATGCTCGCGCAAACGGTCCACCAGGACAGGCAACCACGTGAGCGCGGTCAGCTCGGTCACGCCGAGCCGCAGCCTGCGGAACATCGCGTCCTTTGCGCCCAGTTGCACCAACAGGCCATCGCGCGCGTTCAGCAGTTGCCGCGCGGACTGAAGGAGCTCCTCGCCCTTAGGCGTCAGCACGGCGGCGCGGCGACTACGATCGAAGATCACGAGATCGAAGCGGCTCTCGAGTTCCTGGATGCGTTTCGAAATGGCTGATTGGGTGGTGCTGAGCCGCAACGCAGCCGCATCGAAACTGCCAAGCTCCGCAATCCAGTACAGCGCCTCGACCTGCTTCAGCGTAATCATCGCTGTCCCCTTCCTCTGGTCTGCCCAGCTCTACGACCCGACGCCGCCCGACTCGGCGGCGACGCGATACATGAAGAAAAGCGATCCTATCAGAATTAAAAAATTCGCTTTTGGACATGATTTAATGTCGCTACGCTTGCACAACATCAACGCTGATTTGCCAAGTGAAGGCCCCGGCCAGAGGGAAAACCCTGAGTAACGTCCAGACGTTTCGATCGTTTTGAAGCAACTTCTCTCGACTGAAAATAGGTGACCATGTCTAAGAAAAATGGATTCAAGGCAATTTCCGCGATCTCGCTCATTTGCGCCGCTTCGCTGGGTCCGGTCAGCTCGGTGCATGCCGAAAACAACGCCGACGGATTCGTGACCAATCCGAAAATCGCGAAGGCGGCGCTGAACCCGGCGGCGGTTGCCGCGCTGCCGGGCGACATCAAGGAAAAGGGCGTACTCACCATCGGCGGCGAAACCACGCTGCCTCCGTACCTGTATCGCGAGAACGGCGGGATCACCGGCATCGAAGCGGATTTCATGCAGGCGCTCGGCCAGGCGCTGGGGCTGCATATCAAAATCATTAATACCGATTTCGGGTCGATGGTGATCGGCCTGACCTCGGGCCGCCTGGATGTGGCGATGTCCGACTTCTCCGACACGCCAGAGCGCGAAAAGCAGGTGACCTTCGTCGACTACACGAAGACCGGCCAGCAGTTGATCGTCGCCAAGGGCAATCCGAAGAACATCCATTCGGTCGCGGACCTGTGCGGCACCACCGCGGGTGGACCCGTCGGCAGCCTCTCGCTTGCCATCGCGCAACGGCAGTCCGATGCCTGCACCAAGGCCGGCAAACCGGTAGTGACCGTGCAGGGCTATCCGTCGGCCAGCGCTTCGGACCTCGCGCTGCGCACCGGACGCATCGACGTAATGGGCATCGACTACGCAATCGCGGCCAATATCGTGAAGACGTCCGGCGACAAGGCTGAACTGACCGGCGATCTGTTCGAATCGGGGCTGCACGGCGCGGCCGTCAAGACCAGCAACGCGCAGCTCGCCAAGGCGTTGCAGCTCGCGTTCGACGGCATTTCCAAACAGGGAATCGACAAGCAGATCGTCGATTTCTATGGGGTGTCGCAAATGCGGGTCAACAGCCCGGCGATCAACGCGATGCAGGCGAAGAACTGACACGGTATTTAAATCATCGCTACGGTGCGGCCAGTTTTGCGCCGTAGCGTCAGGCAACGATCGAAGAGCAGTCCGCCAGGGGCAACGGCGTTGGCGCCAAACGCTCTGGACGCGAGGGAACACGGCTATGGAACAGAATGACGGGCGCACTCATGAATTGCGCATCGTTCGCAGCAAGCATCCAGTCCAGATAGCGATCGGTGTCGTGGTCCTGATATTTCTGCTGTCGTTTTTATTCCGCATCGCCGACAACGAGAACATGCAATGGCCGGTGATAGGCCATTACCTGTTCGATTCGCACGTGCTGTCCGGCGTACGGGTGACGCTGGTGGTCACGATCATATGCCAGATACTGGCGGTGATCATCGGCACCGTGATCGCGATCATGAGGCTGTCGAAAAGCCCGATCTTCGTGACCATCGCGAACGGATACCTGTGGTTTTTCCGTGGCACGCCGCTGCTGGTTCAACTGATCTTCTGGTACAACCTCGCCGCGCTGTTTCCGGTGCTGTTTCTCGGCGTGCCCTTTACTGGCCTTGGCGTCATGCTGAAGACCAACTCGGTGATCTCCGGCTTCACCGCGGCCGTGGTCGGCTTCTCGCTGCACGATGGCGCGTATATGGCCGAAATCGTCCGTGCCGGCATCATGTCGGTCGATCCCGGGCAGCGTGAAGCGGCCCTCACGACCGGCATGACCGAAAGCCAGGCAATGCGCAGGATCATCCTGCCGCAAGCGATGCGGGTCATCGTGCCGCCCACCGGCAACCAGGCCATCAATCTGTTGAAAGCGACCGCGCTGGTAGCGTTCATTTCAGGCGGCGACCTGCTCAGCAATGTGCAGGAAATCTACGCGGTCAATTACGCGGTCATGCCGCTGCTCGTCGTGGCCACCATCTGGTATCTGGTGCTCGTGAGCGTCGCGACGCTCGGCCAATACTATCTGGAGCGATCGATCGGCAAGGGCTATACCCGCAGCAGCGATAAAAAGGGCGCCGGGGCGAAGATCCACGTGAATCTGGATGCGGCATGACGCATCCATCGGTCGAGCGATTTATGGAAAGGTTAACGACAATGGCCGAATCGGAAGCGCCGGTTGTAGACATCGTCAACGTGAAGAAGCGATTTGGCGACAAGGTCGTGCTCAACGGCATCGATCTCCAGGTCATGAAGGGTGAGGTGGTCGCGATTCTCGGCCCGTCGGGGTCAGGAAAGTCCACGCTGCTACGTTGCGTCAACCATCTCGAAGAAGTGACCAGCGGGTCCATCAAGGTCTGTGGCGACTACATCGGCTACGAACGCCACGGCGACACGCTCAAGGAAATCTTCGGCAAGCGCCTTGCGAAACAGCGGCAGAAAGTCGGGATGGTGTTTCAGCACTTCAATCTCTATCCGCACAAGACCGCGCTGGGAAACGTGATCGAAGGTCCGCTGCGCGTCCTCAAGACACCACGGGAGCAGGCGATTAGCCGCGGGCGCGAATTGCTGCGGCGGGTCGGACTCGCCGAGCGCATGGACGCGTACCCCTCGGAACTGTCCGGCGGCCAGAAACAGCGGGTCGCGATCGCCCGGACGCTGGCGATGGACCCGGAAGTCATCCTGTTCGACGAGCCCACTTCCGCGTTGGATCCCGAACTGGTGAACGAAGTGCTGAACGTGATGAAAGAGGTCGCCTCCCTCGGCATCTCGATGCTCGTCGTCACCCACGAGATCGGCTTTGCCCGTGACGTGTGCAGCCGCGTCGTATTCATGGCCGACGGCAGCATCGTCGAACAGGGCCCCGCGGATCAGGTCATCGACAACCCGAAGGAGCAGAGAACCCGCGAATTTCTTGGTGTAGTGCCGAGAAAAATGGAGAAAGTCAATTGAATCAGTCCTCACCCTCGGTTTCATCCGACGCCGTATTGCGCGTCAGGAGCCAGTCTCTTCGCAGCAAAAACCTGATCTCCGCCGCCGCCGACAAAATTTCGCTGGCGATCGGCGAGCCTGATTTCGATACGCCACAAGTGGTCATCGATGCGCAGATACAGGCGATCAAGTCGGGCTATACGCATTATTCGCCGCAAGAAGGCCGCACCGAACTCGTGAACGCGATCCTGCAAGCGGCCGTCGGCGTGGCCGGCAATGGTTACTCGTCCGAGAACATCCTGGTCACGCATGGTGGCTCCGCAGGCCTCACCGCCACCATTCTGGGCCTCGTCAATCCGGGCGACGTGGTACTGCTGGAAGACCCGACCTACTCGCTGTACCTGGACGCGATCAATCTGGCCGGCGCCAGCGTGAAACGCTTTTCCCGCAACGCAGACGGAGAGCTCGACTTCGACGCGATCGACACGGATGCGAGGGACGCGAAGCTGATCGTCCTGTGCCACCCGTCGAATCCCACCGGGGCCATGGTTAGC
>NZ_DASXHN010000091.1:0-7161 GCF_036488505.1 Paraburkholderia sp.
GAAGAGGATTACTACAACAAGGTCGAGGAATACGGCGACGAATTCCGTGCCGAAATGGGCGCGGAAGGTATTCGCGAACTGCTGCGCGCGATCAACATCGACGAGCAGGTCGAACTGCTGCGCACCGAACTGAAGAACACCGGTTCGGAAGCGAAAATCAAGAAGTACGCGAAGCGTCTGAAGGTGCTCGAGGCGTTCCAGCGTTCTGGCATCAAGCCGGACTGGATGGTCCTCGAAGTGCTGCCGGTGCTGCCGCCGGAACTGCGTCCGCTGGTGCCACTCGACGGCGGCCGTTTCGCGACGTCCGACCTGAACGACCTGTATCGCCGCGTGATCAACCGTAACAACCGGTTGAAGCGTCTGCTCGAGTTGAAGGCGCCTGAAATCATCGTCCGCAACGAAAAGCGGATGCTGCAGGAAGCCGTCGATTCGCTGCTCGACAACGGCCGTCGCGGCAAGGCTATGACCGGCGCGAACAAGCGTCCGCTGAAGTCGCTCGCTGACATGATCAAAGGTAAGGGCGGCCGTTTCCGTCAGAACCTGCTCGGTAAGCGTGTGGACTACTCCGGCCGTTCGGTGATCGTGGTCGGTCCGACGCTCAAGCTGCATCAGTGCGGTCTGCCGAAGCTGATGGCGCTCGAACTGTTCAAGCCGTTCATCTTCAACAAGCTCGAAGTGATGGGTGTGGCAACGACCATCAAGGCTGCGAAGAAGGAAGTCGAGAACCAGACGGCGGTGGTGTGGGACATCCTCGAAGAGGTGATCCGCGAGCATCCGGTCATGCTGAACCGTGCGCCGACGCTGCACCGCCTTGGCATTCAGGCTTTCGAGCCGGTGCTGATCGAAGGTAAGGCAATCCAGCTGCACCCGCTCGTTTGCGCGGCATTCAACGCCGACTTCGACGGTGACCAGATGGCCGTTCACGTGCCGCTGTCGCTGGAAGCGCAGATGGAAGCGCGCACGCTGATGCTGGCGTCGAATAACGTCCTGTTCCCGGCCAACGGCGATCCGTCGATCGTGCCGTCGCAGGATATCGTGCTCGGTCTGTACTACGCGACCCGCGAAGCAGTGAACGGTAAGGGCGAAGGTCTGACGTTCACGGGCGTCTCGGAAGCGCTGCGTGCATACGAGAACAAGGAAGTCGAGCTGGCCTCGCGCGTCAACGTGCGGATCACCGAGATGGTCCACAACGAGGACAAGTCGGAAGGCGCGCCGGCATTCGTGCCGAAGATCACGCTGTACGCGACCACGGTCGGCCGCGCGATTCTGTCGGAAATCCTGCCGCCGGGCCTGCCCTTCTCGGTATTGAACAAGCCGCTGAAGAAGAAGGAGATTTCGCGGCTGATCAACACCGCGTTCCGCAAGTGCGGTCTGCGCGAAACGGTGATTTTCGCCGATCAACTGATGCAGTCGGGTTTCCGTCTGGCAACGCGCGCCGGTATCTCGATCTGCGTCGACGACATGCTGGTGCCGCCGCAGAAGGAAACCATCGTCGGCGACGCCGCGAAGAAGGTGAAGGAATACGACCGTCAGTACATGTCGGGCCTCGTTACCGCGCAGGAACGCTACAACAACGTCGTGGACATCTGGTCTGCAACGTCGGAAGCGGTCGGCAAGGCGATGATGGAGCAACTGTCGACGGAACCGGTGACGGACCGCGACGGCAAGGAAACGCGTCAGGAGTCGTTCAACTCCATTTACATGATGGCCGACTCGGGCGCGCGCGGTTCGGCGGTCCAGATCCGTCAGTTGGCCGGTATGCGCGGCCTGATGGCGAAGCCGGACGGCTCGATCATCGAGACGCCGATTACGGCGAACTTCCGCGAAGGCCTGAACGTGTTGCAGTACTTCATCTCGACCCACGGTGCACGTAAGGGTCTGGCTGACACGGCACTGAAGACCGCGAACTCCGGTTACCTGACGCGTCGTCTGGTCGACGTGACGCAGGATCTGGTCGTCGTGGAGGAAGATTGCGGCACATCGAACGGCGTGGCGATGAAGGCGCTGGTGGAAGGCGGTGAAGTGGTCGAAGCCCTGCGTGACCGGATTCTCGGTCGCGTGGCTGTGGCCGACGTCGTCAATCCGGAATCGCAGGAAACGCTGTTCGAAGCTGGCACGCTGCTCGACGAAGACGCGGTGGAAGATATCGAACGCCTCGGCATCGACGAAGTGCGCGTGCGCACGCCGCTCACCTGCGAAACGCGATACGGTCTGTGTGCGGCTTGCTACGGTCGCGACCTCGGCCGCGGCTCGCTGGTGAACGTCGGCGAAGCGGTCGGCGTGATCGCGGCGCAGTCGATCGGTGAACCGGGCACGCAGCTCACGATGCGTACGTTCCACATCGGTGGTGCGGCGTCGCGTGCGGCAGTGGCTTCGTCGGTTGAAGCGAAGTCGAACGGTACCGTGCGTTTCACGTCGACGATGCGCTACGTGACGAATGCGAAGGGCGAGCAGATCGTCATTTCGCGTTCCGGCGAAGCGATGATCACCGACGATCACGGCCGCGAGCGCGAACGTCACAAGGTGCCGTATGGCGCCACGCTGCTGCAACTCGACGGTGCGCAGATCAAGGCGGGTACGCAACTGGCGACGTGGGATCCGATGACGCGTCCGATCATCACCGAGTACGGTGGTACGGTGAAGTTCGAAAACGTCGAGGAAGGCGTGACGGTCGCCAAGCAGATCGACGACGTGACGGGTCTGTCCACGCTGGTCGTGATCGACGTGAAGCGCCGCGGTTCGCAGGCGTCGAAGACGGTACGTCCGCAGGTCAAGCTGCTCGATGCGAACGGCGAGGAAGTCAAGATCCCGAACACCGAGCACTCGGTGCAGATCGGCTTCCAGGTGGGCGCGCTGATCACCGTGAAGGACGGCCAGCAGGTGCAGGTGGGCGAAGTGCTTGCACGTATCCCGACCGAATCGCAGAAGACGCGGGACATTACCGGCGGTCTGCCGCGTGTGGCGGAACTATTCGAAGCACGTTCGCCTAAGGACGCGGGTATCCTGGCGGAAGTCACGGGTACGACGTCGTTTGGTAAGGATACGAAGGGCAAGCAGCGTCTCGTTATCACGGACCTCGAGGGCAATCAGCACGAGTTCCTGATCGCGAAGGAAAAGCAGGTCCTCGTGCACGATGGTCAGGTCGTCAACAAGGGCGAAATGATCGTCGATGGACCGGCGGATCCGCACGACATCCTGCGTCTGCAGGGCGTCGAAGCGCTGTCGCGTTACATCGTGGACGAAGTGCAGGACGTGTACCGTCTGCAGGGCGTGAAGATCAACGACAAGCACATTGAAGTGATCGTGCGTCAGATGCTTCGCCGCGTGCAGATCGTCGATAACGGCGATACGCGTTTCATCCCGGGCGAACAGGTGGAGCGATCGGATATGCTCGACGAAAACGACCGTATGATCGCGGAAGACAAGCGTCCGGCAACGTACGAAAACGTGCTGCTCGGTATCACGAAGGCGTCGCTGTCGACCGATTCGTTCATCTCCGCGGCGTCGTTCCAGGAAACGACCCGCGTGCTGACCGAAGCTGCAATCATGGGCAAGCGCGATGACCTGCGTGGCCTGAAGGAAAACGTGATCGTGGGCCGTCTGATTCCGGCCGGTACGGGTCTCGCGTTCCACAAGGCCCGCAAGACCAAGGAGCTGGCCGACCGCGAGCGTTTCGATCAGATCGCAGCGGAAGAGTCGTTCGAGTTTGGTACGCCGGAAGCACCGGCTGCCGAACAGCAGCACTCGGGCGAATAAGTCGTGGGCCGGCGCGAGCCGGTTCGGCTTGACTGGCTCGAAAGCCGCTCAGTTTTGACTGAGCGGCTTTTTTTATGCACGTTTTCCGCCATGCCGCGCTGCCATATGGCGGCGCCGTCTTCAATCCACCTAGGCCGGATGGCTAACGTTGTCGCAAACGCAGGCGCGGCGCGAACGCGTTGGTAGAATTTGTGTCACCGTCTTAGCTCCATCTTTTCGCCGCCTCTCTCAATTTCATGTCCCGTCCGCTCGAAATCCTCAACGAAGTCTTCGGTTATCCCGCGTTTAGAGGGCACCAGGGCGAAATCGTCGAGCACGTCGCCGATGGCGGCGATTGCCTCGTGTTGATGCCGACGGGCGGCGGCAAATCGCTGTGCTATCAGATTCCATCGCTGGTACGGCGCGAGCGCGGCTTCGGCGCTGGCATCGTGGTGTCGCCGCTGATTGCGCTGATGCAGGACCAGGTAGCCGCGCTGACCGAAGTCGGCGTGCGCGCCGCGTATTTGAACTCGACACTGTCTAGCTCGGAAGCAATGGCCACCGAGCGCGCGCTACGCGACGGCGACATCGATCTGCTGTACGTCGCGCCCGAGCGGCTAATGACGCCGCGCTTTCAGGAACTGCTCGAACGCACGCGCATCGGCCTTTTCGCGATCGACGAAGCGCACTGCGTGTCGCAATGGGGGCACGACTTCCGCCCCGAATATATTCAGTTGTCGGTGCTGCATGAGCGCTTTCCGAGCGTGCCTCGCATCGCGCTCACGGCCACCGCGGACGCGATCACGCGTGACGAAATTATTCAACGCCTCGCGCTCGACGATGCGCGTGTATTCGTGTCGAGCTTCGATCGCCCGAACATTCGCTATCGGATCGCCGAAAAGGACAATGCGCGCACGCAGTTGCTCGACTTCATACGCGCCGAGCACACGAGGCCGGATGCCACGACGGATGCCGGTGTCGTCTATTGCCTGTCGCGCCGCAAGGTGGAGGAAACGGCCGAGTGGCTCAAGGAAAAGGGCATGCGCGCATTGCCGTACCACGCCGGCATGGAATTCGAGGTGCGCCAGAAGCACCAGGAGATGTTCCAGCGCGAAGAGGGCATCGTGATGTGCGCGACCATCGCGTTTGGTATGGGAATTGACAAGCCAGACGTGCGGTTCGTCGCGCATCTGGATCTGCCGAAAAGCGTTGAAGGGTACTACCAGGAAACCGGCCGAGCAGGCCGCGACGGCATGCCGTCGAATGCGTGGATGGCCTACGGGCTCGGCGACGTCGTCCAGCAGCGCAAGATGATCGACGAGTCCGAAGCCGATGAAGCGCACAAGCGTGTGCAAACCGGCAAGCTCGACGCGCTGCTCGGCCTGTGCGAAACGGCGACTTGCCGACGCGTACGCCTGCTTGCCTACTTTGGGGAGAGCAGTCAGCCGTGCGGCAACTGCGACAACTGCCTCGAGCCGCCACCCACATGGGATGCGACGCGCGAGGCGCAGATGGCGCTGTCGTGCGTGTTTCGCGCGCAACGGGCGAGCGGCTTTCACTTCGGCGCCGGCCATCTGATCGACATCTTGCGCGGCAATCGCAGCGAAAAAATTCTCCAGCGGGGCCACGAGAAGCTAACCACCTTCGGGATAGGCGCGGCGCTGGGTGAGGCCGAATGGCGCGCGGTGTTCCGTCAACTCGTTGCATTCGGCTATCTGAGTGTCGACCACGAGGGCTTTGGCTCGCTGGTGCTGACCGAGGCGAGCAAACCGGTGCTCAAAGGCGAGCAAAAGGTGACGATGCGTCGCTATGTCAAGCCGACACGTACGCGCCAGTCGTCCGGCCGATCGAGCGAGCGCGCCGACCCAACGGTCGGTATGGGTCCGCGGGAGCGCGCCCGTTGGGAGCGTCTGCGCATGTGGCGCACCGAAACGGCGAAGAGCGATGGCGTGCCGGCCTACGTCATTTTCCATGACGCGACGCTCGCGGAAATTGCCCGCCTCGGCCCGGGTTCGATCGACGATCTGCGCGGCATCCCGGGTATGGGCGCGCGCAAGCTCGACCGCTTTGGGCACGAATTGCTGCATGTCGTAGCCGCCGACTGACCGTCGCGCGACTGCCCCCACTCCAGTGCCGTGAAACATTGCAACCTGTTGACTCTCTTAGAGTTTTCGGAATATCATGCTAGGTTCCGGTTCTTGGGATGCCCACGCGCGGGTTTAGTTCACGTGTGAGCACGCCGCCCGGAAGTTCGATGCGCAGGCGTTTTCGCTTTGCCCGGAAACAGACGCGTCGATTTTGTTCAATTTCAGGAATAAACAATGCCAACCATCAATCAACTGGTTCGCAAAGGCCGCACGTCGGAAACGACGAAGAGCAAGAGCCCGGCCTTGCAGGACTGCCCCCAGCGTCGCGGCGTGTGCACCCGTGTGTACACTACGACGCCGAAGAAGCCGAACTCCGCACTCCGTAAGGTTGCGAAGGTGCGGCTGACGAACGGCTTCGAAGTCATTTCGTACATCGGTGGCGAAGGCCACAACCTGCAGGAACACTCGGTCGTGCTGATCCGCGGCGGCCGTGTGAAGGACTTGCCGGGTGTGCGTTACCACATGGTTCGAGGCTCGCTCGATACTCAGGGCGTCAAGGATCGTAAGCAGGCTCGCTCGAAGTATGGCGCCAAGCGTGCCAAGGCTGGCAAGTAATTAGCCGGTCAGTCGTAGTGTCAGGTCGCCTCAACAGGCCGTAATGGCGACGGTGCCGGAAGTGCCGGTGCTGTCGAGTAAGTGGTCACCCGACCGGGCTGGTTAGTCTTACGGATGAATCGGGTTAGTTGGTGACCGCGGGGCCGTGAATGGCTCCAACTGAAAAAGTAAAGGAAGAAACATGCCGCGTCGTCGCGAAGTCCCCAAGCGGGAAGTGTTGCCGGATCCGAAATTCGGTAACGTTGATGTAGCAAAGTTCATGAACGTGCTGATGCTCTCCGGCAAGAAGTCGGTTGCCGAGCGTATCGTGTACGGCGCTTTCGAACAGATCCAGACCAAGGGTGGCAAGGACCCGCTGGAAGTGTTCACGGTGGCGCTCAACAACGTCAAGCCCGTGGTCGAAGTGAAGAGCCGCCGCGTTGGTGGTGCGAACTATCAGGTTCCGGTCGAAGTGCGCCCGTCGCGTCGTATGGCATTGGCGATGCGTTGGCTGCGTGAAGCCGCGAAGAAGCGCAGCGAGAAGTCGATGGCCCTGCGTCTGGCAGGTGAACTCTCCGAAGCGGCCGAAGGCCGTGGCGGCGCAATGAAGAAGCGCGACGAAGTTCACCGGATGGCAGAAGCCAACAAGGCGTTCTCGCACTTCCGTTTCTAAGCTTCGCCACCCCGGCTTTAGCGGAAAGATGGAAAGCAATTCCGGGCGGGTGCGCTGCCAAAGCGCCTCGCC
>NZ_DASXHN010000257.1:0-4308 GCF_036488505.1 Paraburkholderia sp.
CGCGGATCTTCGCGATGTCCTTGAAGTCGAGCACCGGCTGCGATACTTCGAGACGCATCGGCGGGTTGATGTTGTTCGTGTCGAGCAGGTTCGGCTTCGGACCGACGAACGACACCAGCGACATCACCATGTTTTCGCGGATCGGGTCGATCGGCGGGTTCGTGACTTGCGCGAACAGCTGCTTGAAGTAGTGATAGAGCGTCTTGTTCTTGTTGGACATGACGGCCAGCGGCGAGTCGTTGCCCATCGAACCGACGGCTTCTTCGCCGGCTTGCGCCATCGGCGCCATCAGGAACTTGAGGTCTTCCTGCGTGTAGCCGAACGCCTGCTGGCGATCCAGCAAGGCAGCGGGTTCACGGCGTTCCGTCACGACGTCTTCGGCCTTCGGCTCGATTTCGTCGAGCTTGATCCGCACAGCGTCGATCCAGCTCTTGTACGGCTTGGCGTTCGCGAGGTTGTCCTTCAGTTCCTTGTCGTCGATGATGCGGCCGTGTTCCATGTCGATCAGGAACATCTTGCCCGGTTGCAGGCGCCACTTCTTGACGATCTTCGATTCGGGAATCGGCAACGTACCCGCTTCCGACGCCATGATGACGAGGTCGTCATCAGTGACGATGTAGCGCGCCGGACGCAGGCCGTTACGGTCGAGCGTCGCGCCGATCTGGCGGCCGTCGGTGAAGGCGATCGCGGCGGGGCCGTCCCACGGCTCCATCATCGCGGCGTGGTATTCGTAGAACGCGCGGCGGTTGTCGTCCATCAGTGTGTGCTGTTCCCAGGCTTCCGGGATCATCATCATCATCGCGTGGACGAGCGGGTAACCGGCCATCACCAGCAGTTCAAGACAGTTGTCGAACGAGGCGGTGTCCGATTGGCCCGGGTAGATCAGCGGCCACAGCTTCGGCAGGTCGTCGCCGAGCACGTGCGACGCGATCGCGCCGGTACGCGCGTTCAGCCAGTTGACGTTGCCCTTGACCGTGTTGATTTCGCCGTTGTGGGCGATCATCCGGTACGGGTGAGCGAGCTCCCATGCCGGGAACGTGTTGGTCGAGAAGCGCTGGTGCACCAGCGCGAGCGCCGAGACCGTGCGCTCGTCCTGCAGATCGCGGTAGTACACGCCGACCTGGCCGGCGAGCAGCAGCCCCTTGTACACGACCGTGCGCGCCGACATCGACGGCACGAAATATTCCTTGCCGTGCTTGAGCTTGAGCGCCTGGATGCGGTGGCTCGCGGTCTTGCGGATCACGTACAGCTTCCGCTCGAGCGCGTCGGTCACCATGATGTCCTTGCCGCGGCCGATGAAAATCTGGCGGATCAGCGGCTCGCTCGCCTTCACCGTGGGGGAAATCGGCATCGTATGGTCGACCGGCACGTCACGCCAGCCGAGCACGACCTGGCCTTCGGCCTTCACCGTACGCTCCAGTTCCTGTTCGCAGGCGATGCGCGACGCGTGCTCCTTCGGCAGGAAGATCATGCCGACGCCGTATTCGCCGGCGGGCGGCAGCGTCACGCCTTGCTTGGCCATCTCTTCGCGGTAGAAGCCGTCCGGGATCTGGATCAGGATGCCCGCGCCGTCGCCCATCAGCGGATCGGCGCCGACCGCGCCCCGGTGATCGAGATTTTCCAGGATCTTCAGGCCCTGCTCGATGATTTCGTGACTCTTCTTGCCCTTGATGTGAGCGACGAAGCCGACGCCGCAGGCGTCATGCTCGTTAACCGGGTCGTACAGACCTTGGGCGGCGGGAACCGGGTGAATCGGTTGCAGGTGGTCGTTCATGGGGACACCGTCTGTGAGGGGCCGGACAGGCCGTTAAACCGTTTTTTCTTTTGCCGCAGTGCGCATCGCAACGACGACGATGCGCTTCTCGCAGCGGGACCGCGCGCATCGAAAAGCGTTGGAAGTCGGAATATACGCGACGAATCAATGGAATAGCAAATAAATCCTCATGATCAGCCCCCGATTATCGAATTGGTGCATCGCAGCCCATATTTAGTGGTGCCACATCATTCACGGGCAAAAGAAAACGGCATACGAAACGCCGTTTTCATGCCGCCCCTTGAGGTAACAACGCTGACTTGCGATGTGCTGCCGCGCTACGGCGTGTGCGGCGTCTCGCGTACTTTGCGCGGCCGCCCGCGAGGAAGCGGCGAAACGCGCCGGTTCGCAGCGCGCGCAGCCCATTCGCGATAAGTATCGCTACCCAGTACCCAGCCCTTCAACGTGGCCTGCTGGAGCTGACTGGCTTCGCGCTCGTCGAGCGGCTGCTCACAGAGTTCGCGGTACGCGCGCTGCCGCTCGAACGGCGTATTGCCGAGCGACCAGTACAGCGGATGATCGGTAATCAGGCTGTCAAGAGTGAGCCCGATGTGATGCCGGTAGCTCGACCACCGGTAATCCTCGGGCGCATTGACCAGCTGCGCGCGCACCGGGCACATTTCGACCACGCGGCTCGCCAGCAGGAAGTAGCGTTCGCCCTCGATCACCGTGGCGCGGTAGCGGCCTTCCCACAACGTGCCGCGGCGCGCATAGCGCCGGTTGAAATGCGCCACATAGCGCCTGCCGACGGCCTGCATCGCCTTGGGCAGACTCGACTCCTCAGTGGGTGTGACGAGCAGTTGCACGGCGCCGGGCATCAATGCATACGCGTGGATCGACAGGTGATGGTCCCGCGAAGCTGCCTTCAGGCAGTCGATGAAAAGCTCGTAGTCCTGGTCGTCGACGAAGGCGGGCTGCTGGTCGAGCCCGCGGAGGATGACGTGCTGCGGCTGGTCGGGGACATAAAGACGTGCAAGCCGTGCCATGCTGGAGTATCCAATAGTCGCGTTGGTATATACCCGAAGGTCCGAAGCGCCGCATGCGCGCGAGGTTCGGCGCCATGCGGCGAAGCCTGGAACCACACGGTGCCTAGGGAGAAAACTCTAACCGCCGCGTATGGTTTGTTTCAAACGTTGTGCTCATAATGAGCGGGCCTTTTCTGGAGGAGCACATATGAAATTAAAACAGGCCGTAACGGGGATGGCGGTGCTAGCCTGCATGACCACGGCAGCGCACGCGCAATCGGCCGGCACTTTCTACGTCACGACGGGGTGGTTCCACCTCGCGCCTCAATCGAGCAGCGACCCGTTGACGGTGACCAGCATTGGGGGCAGCCCGACCAATCTCACACAACCCAACACTGGCGCCTCACTAAGTTCGGCCGACACCATCGGCTTCACCGCCGGCTACTTCATTACCGATCACATCGCCACCGAATTCGTAATGGGTGTTCCGCCGACTTTCGACCTGCACGGTACGGGCAGCTTCGAACAGTTCGGCAAGCTGGGTGAAGCTAAACAGTGGAGCCCGACTCTGCTGTTCAAGTACTACTTCAACGCTCCGGCGTCTTCGTTCCGGCCGTACCTCGGTCTTGGCGTGAGCCGCGTCTGGTTCACCGGCGAACAGATCACCAACAGCGGATTCGAAGCAAATGTGCTGCATGGTCCGACCAGTGTATCGACGGATAGTTCGTGGGAGCCCGTGTTTAATGCAGGCTTCACGTACGCGTTCAACCAGCATTGGTTCGCGGGCGCGTCGATCTCGTATCTGCCGCTCAGCACGACCGCCAAGCTGAGTTCCGCTTCGGCCACGCCGATCGGCACGCTTACCGTGACATCGCAAACCAAGATCAGGCTGAACCCGATCGTCACTTACGTCAGCATCGGTTACCGCTTCTAACGCTTCTTACACCTCGCGCTTTACCAAGGGCCGTTGAGTTAGGTTAGTCGAATTTTGGCGGCCTGGGCAAACGCCGTGATCGATCGATTGCGGCGTTCGCATTTGCGCGCCAGCCGCGGCACTGTCTGTGCGGTTGTTTGTAAATTTGACGCGAATTGAAAGCCGCTGCGTGCAATAAGTGCTGACGCTACGCGCGCGGTTCTCGCGCTGACGCGCGGACAGCCCGCGCACGTTGCCCACGCCGGTTTGGCACCGAAGTTGCGTTCGCATGGTGTTTCCCGCGTTGTGACGCGACATCGCGTCCGTGGCCATGCGCGGGCTCTTTCCAACTCATCGACGGAGCGACCATGACAGCACTTCCGAATACGAGAGATGCCCTCGGCGAATCGTGGACGAGCGCAAGCCGCCGCGCGCGGCGCATCGCTCGCCATAGCCGCCATGCTGCCGAAGATATCGCGGCTGAACTGCGCACACTGCTGTCGGAACTCGAATCGACGCTGGCGGAAGGCACCCAGGCTGACGCGGTCGAGTTGCGCGGCAGACTGCGCAAGCAACTGGACGCGGCGCGCGCGCGCATGAACGACACGCGCGATGCG
>NZ_DASXHN010000259.1:0-4921 GCF_036488505.1 Paraburkholderia sp.
AGTTCCTTGGCGAAGATCCGCAGACGCTCGACCGTATCGAGTGCCGACGCGGTGTCGCCGTTCAGCGCCTGCAACACCGCGTACCGGCGCAGCACCGTTTCGCCGGGCAATAGCGCGATCGCCTGCCGGTGCATCGCGAGCTTGCGTTGCAGGTTCGCCGGATTCATCGGCTGCAGCGTCGCCATCCCGTACTCGCCCCATGCGCCGAACAGGAACGACGGATCCGCGCCGTATTGCTCGGCCGGCTTCGCGCCGTAGTACAGCACCTCGGCACGCGCATAATCCCGATACACCGGATACAACGCGGCGAGCCCACCGAACACCACCACCGCGAACGCGCCGAACGACACGCCCGCGGGCACGCTGCGCAGCGGCCGCGTATCGAGCAGACCGAACACGAACATCGCCGGCAGCAGGAAGAACATGTATTGCTGCGGATATTCGACCAGCGCATGCATCGTCAGCACGCCAATCAGCGCGACCCCGAACACGCGCGCAGCGCTTTGCGGCGCGCGCACGACCCGCACGAGCCACGCGACGAGGCCGAGCAGCACGATCGCAAGGCCGATGAGACCGGTCTTCGCGAGCAGATCGATAAAGATGTCATGCGAGTTGTTCGCAATCTCGACGCCGCCGAGCTGCTCCACGAGCCTGAACTGATAGCTCGGGAAGTCGCCCCAGCCAACGCCGAGCAGAGGATGCGCTTTGAACATCGTCCAGCCGTATTTCCACAACGCGAGGCGCGGCGCGATCTGGCCGGCATCCTGAAAGCGCTCCGCCGCCGACTGCCCCAGTTCGAGGTGATAGCGCAGATTGGCCCAGCGAATCAGCGCATTGACCACGAAGAACAGCACGCCGAGCACGATCGGAATCAACCATTCGCGGTTGCCGCGGCGCATCTGCGGCTCACTGCGCATCTGCGCGAACGCCATCCAGAAACCGGCGACGACGATGACTCCCATCTGCAGCCACGGCCCGCGCGACACCGTGAGCGCGAGACCGGCCGAGAAAATCGTCGACACCAGCAGCCAGATGGGCACGGCGATACGGCGCGTCTGCACCAGATACAGCGCGCCTGCCATCGCGAACGCGATATAGGTGGCGAGGTGGTTCGCCTGCGCCATGTTCCCGAATGGCCGGCGCTCGACGCTCACGTTGTACGCGACGACGAACGGCGCGACCCTCCTCTCGAGGTGAAACAGCTGGATCACCTGGCAGAACACCGCGAACAGCCCGCCGACGATCAACGCCCCCGCCGCCCAGCGCAGCGCGGTTTCATCGAGCTTCACGCGCGCGAAGCCGTGGCCCGCATGCACCGCCATGAACGCGGCGAGCAGAAAGCCGGCGCCGAGCCAGTTCATCGACGGCTCGGCGACCGGCAGCACGAACGTCTGCACGATCAGCAGCAAGCCGAATAGCAACGGCACGAGCGCGACCGTCGGCGACGCGAACGGCACTCGCGCCCGCGAGGTCGCGACCAGCAGTACGACGGCCGCGCCGGTCAGCAGATACAGCGCGAGCGCGGTGAATTCGGCGTAGAACGTCGGGATCGGATAGGTGTGGTTGGCGACCGCATAGGGCAGCACCAAAGCGAGGGCCAGCAGGACGAGAGACAGGTAGCGCGCGAAAGGGGTGGGCATCGAATCAACGGTGGGCGTCAGCAACCGGCGCACTATACAAAAAAATCCCTACGCTGTGCGCCGGCCGGTCTGAAATAGACAGAAAATCAGCGTTTTACGTGGCGGCGCCGGCCCCGTTCGTCAACCCTGATTCGCCCGCTGATCCACCCGTTGATTCGCCGTTGACTCGCGCCTTTATTGCCACCGGCGAGCGCATTCGAAAGCTCCTTCGGTACTCTTTCGCCCGCTGATGCGCAAGCTTACGAACGACATTCCGGCGGCGCCAGATTGCCCGCGAGCGTCGGTGCTTCGGCCGGCGTCGGCCCCGCGCCAGGTGCCGGCAACGACGATGCAGCCTTGCCGCCAGCAAAACACTCCCACGTGAGCGAGCCGGTCTGCACCGCGTCCTTGCTCAACGCGACCCGCGCGGTCGGCGCATCCGCATTGTCGGGCACCGATGGCACCAGCGTCAGCGTGTTCTCACCGGCCTGCGCGACGCGCGTCGTGTACGTGACCGTGATCTGCCCGGTGTCGTCGTCGATCTGGATCGACTCGACGTTGCGCGTGGCGGGCGGCGACGCATAACCGCCACCGAATGCATTGCCGCTGGCGGCGTTCTCGGCCACCGACAGCCGCGCGGAAGCGGCGAGCGATAATCCCTCGCCTACCCGGCTACGCGCCAGATAGTCCTGATACGCGGGGATCGCATAGGCGGCGATCACACCGACGATCGCGAGCACGATCATCAGCTCGATCAGCGTGAAGCCGACGCCGCAGCGGCGGTAGACATGCGCGAGCCGCGCGCGCCAGTTCACGCGCCAGCGTGCGCCGCGCGACGAAGACGTAGCTTGAGAATAAGGGGAATACGGCAAGGTAACGGTCATCGGCAGACTCCTGATACGAAAAACGCCTGCCCCGCGGATCGGGAGCAGGCGTTTCCATCGTAGCGAGCCGGGCTCGCGTCTTACAGTCAGCCGGATGGCCAAGGTTGCAGGGGTGCGCTGAAGACGGCGCCAACATCAGATGCATCGGCCCATGCTCGCGACGCCCGCAACTAAGCTCAAACCGCCGCGCGCTTTGCGTTGCGCCGCTTCAGCAGATAGCCGACGATCACGACGAACAGCGCGCCCGCGATGCTCATCCCGTATACGGCCGCGGGTGTGTCGAGGATCGGCCAGCGGTCGCCAGCCGGGTCGTTGACCATCAGCCCGCCCGCGATCCAACCAAGCAGCGCCGCGCCCAACAGCACGATGACCGGGAAGCGGTCGAGCAGCTTCAGAACGAGCTGGCTGCCCCATACGATCAATGGAATGCTCACCACGAGGCCGAAGATCACGAGCGCGAGGCGATGCTCCTCCGCAGCGCCCTCGGCTGCGCCGGCAATCGCGATCACGTTGTCGAGGCTCATCACCGCGTCCGCAACGATGATCGTCTTGATCGCCGAGATCAGCTTGTCGGCGGGCTTGACGTTCTCATGCACGTCGTGCGCGGGCGCGAGCAGACGCACGCCAATCCACAGCAACAGCAAGCCACCGGTGAACTTCAACAACGGCACGTCGAGCAGCGCGACCGCGAATGCGATCAGCACGACGCGCAGCAGGATCGCGCCGGCTGTGCCCCACAGCACACCGCGCACGCGCTGCGCGGGCGGCAGATTGCGGCAGGCCAGCGCGATCACGACCGCGTTATCGCCACCGAGCAGAACGTCGATGACGATGATCTGAAATACCGCGCCCCAGTTGAGCGTCGTGAAGAATTCGAGCATGAGAAAAGCCGAAAAAATGCTGCCACGCGGACAAGAACGCGGATGTAAAAAAAAGCGGGGGAGTTCGCACTCCCCCGCTTTTCGGGACCACCCGCTCACGAAAGGACTTCGTAAGCGTATCAAAACCGCGCCGCTACAGCACGCGAATTTCTTCGATTTACAGCATCGCCTTCAGAAGACGCGCCATTTCCGACGGGTTCTTCGTGACCTTGATACCGCATGCGTCCATGATTTCCAGCTTCGCTTCAGCGGTGTCCGCACCGCCCGAGATCAGCGCGCCGGCGTGGCCCATGCGCTTGCCCGGAGGCGCCGTGACGCCAGCGATGAAGCCAACCACCGGCTTCTTCATGTTGTCCTTGATCCAGTGCGCGGCGTTCGCTTCGTCCGGACCGCCAATTTCGCCGATCATGATGACGGCGTCCGTCTCCGGATCGTCGTTGAACATCTTCATCACGTCGATGTGCTTCAGACCGTTGATCGGGTCGCCGCCGATACCCACCGCCGACGACTGGCCGAGGCCGATCGCGGTCAGTTGGCCGACTGCTTCATACGTCAGCGTGCCCGAACGCGACACGACGCCGATGCGGCCCTTGCGGTGGATGTGACCCGGCATGATGCCGATCTTCAGTTCGTCCGGCGTGATCGTGCCCGGGCAGTTCGGTCCGAGCAGCAGCGTCTTGCGGTTTTCCGCACGCATGCGGGCTTTCAGCTCGATCATGTCGCGCACGGGGATGCCTTCCGTGATACAGATCGCGAGATCGAGGTCGGCTTCGACCGCTTCCCAGATCGCAGCGGCAGCGCCTGCCGGCGGAACGTAAATGACCGACACGGTCGCGCCCGTTTCAGCCTTCGCTTCGGCGACGCTCGCGTAGATCGGGATGCCCTCGAAATCTTCGCCGGCGCGCTTCGGGTTCACGCCCGCGACGTACGCTTCGCGGCCGTTTGCGTATTCACGGCAAGCACGCGTGTGGAACTGACCGGTCTTGCCGGTGATGCCCTGCGTGATGACCTTGGTGTCTTTGTTAATCAGAATCGACATGTATTGACCTCTGTTCGTTTGGCGTCACGCGGTAGCGCCATTCGGCGCGATGTTTCACGCCTGTGTCGCTCGCGCGCCGCCCCTCGTCAACCTGGCAAATGCGCGGGTAAATGCGCGTGTAAATCCGCTGGGGCTTCGGCTTATGCGTTGCCCGAAGCAGCCGCGACGACCTTCTGAGCCGCTTCTTCCATGCTGTCCGCCGAGATGATCGGCAGGCCGGAGTCGGCGAGCATCTTCTTGCCCAGGTCTTCGTTCGTGCCCTTCATGCGGACCACGAGCGGCACCTTCAGCGACACGGCCTTCGACGCCGCGATCACGCCTTCCGCGATCACGTCGCAGCGCATGATGCCACCGAAGATGTTGACCAGAATCGCGGTCAGGTTCGGGTTCTTCAGCATGATCTTGAACGCTTCCGTGACCTTCTCGGTCGTGGCGCCACCGCCCACGTCGAGGAAGTTCGCCGGTTCGCCGCCGAACAGCTTGATGGTGTCCATCGTT
>NZ_DASXHN010000265.1:0-11457 GCF_036488505.1 Paraburkholderia sp.
CCGACTCCGACGACATCGCCGCGATTCAGCATGCCTGGGATGAACTGGAGCGCGTCATCGAAACGCGGGGCATCGGCGCGCAAGACGATTTCATGTTCCACCTGGCGGTGGCGCGCGCCTCGAAGAACCCATTTTTCATCACGGTCATGTCGTTCATTGAAGAGCAGATTCTGTTCAGCATGAATCTGTCGCGCAATCTTTCGCTTGTGAAAACGGTGGAGCGGCAGCGGCTCGTGCAAGCCGAACATATGGCCGTGCTCGAGGCGATCCGCCGTAAGGACGGCCCTGCTGCAGGGAAGGCGATGCGCGCGCATCTCGAGAATGCGCTCGAGCGGATGTTCGGTTCCTGATATCCCGCGTGTCTCCTCCGCGGGTCGCAAATATCAGGTAGCCGGGCTGTCGCAAGCGCCGCCCCAGTCGTGTCAAGACGTCAGGCGGCGGCAGCCATTGGCCCGAATAGGGCGGTGCGGGTCTTCGGACTGACCGCGATATCCAGCGCCACGGCCCGTTCCACGCCGATCTGCAGGGGTGATCCGAGCCGGCTGATGTCGATCCCGGTCTTGCGCAGCAGCCGTTCGATCGGCGTGGTGGTCACCGTGACATAGCGGGTGATGCCCATCCGGTCGGCGAACGTCACGAGCTCGTGAATCGCCTGCATCGTCAGGTCGGCAAAGCCGAACGACTGTTCCTCGCCGCTGGTTTCGATCGCAAACCGGCTCAGTTCCCAGATATGCCGCCCGACCGGCGCATCCGCGCCGTGGAGCAATTGCGGGAAGGTGTCCTTGAGCATGTTCGGGCCTTCCGTCGGCATCAGGCGCCAGCAGCCCCGCACGTGCCGATCGTCGCCCTGAATCAGCATGTAATGGGGCCCGAGGGCATCGTAGCCGTCGATTTCCATGCCCGCGATGGTCGGAATCTCCCACCCGAGCCGACCGTGAAACACCCGGGCCCGCAGGCGGTACATCTCGTTGATGTCCGCGTTGTCGAATTCCTGCCGCATTCCAATCCGAATTGCTGTTTGCATGACGTTCTCCTGAACGTGTTGGGGTACCCAATACGCAAGAAAACTTATGCATTTTGAATCTTTCCGCCACCTACCTACCTGGATAGGTGTGCATGCTTATCGGATAACGCAGAATTCGAGACAAGCCTCAGCCCTCAACCGACGGGACACAAAAATGGAACTTCTCGAAAACCACTGGCAAGCGCAACCTTCGATCCAAACCCGCCCGGCAGAGCCGTCATCGGCGGTGGATCGCGTTCTGATCATTGCCTATCGCAAGAAGAAGAAGGAAAGCCAGCGCCGCTTCTGGGCACGCTTCGGCGTGACGCAGTCGCGTGGCAGCCGATTCGAATCCGGGGCCGAAATTCCGGCGCCGGTGTCGATCCTGCTGGGCCTCTACTTCACCAAAACCGTTTCCGACGCCGATCTCGGGCGGGCCGAGCGGGTGCTGTACAGCCGCGACGCCGCCGCCTTGCTCAACCCGGGTCAATAAGCCCCAACTGCGCGGCGATCACGGCCGCCGCGCGCCGCGAATTCACACCGAATTTCGTCCTGATGTTCTTCATGTGGAAGTTCACCACGGCTTCCGAACAATTCAGGATTTGGGATATTTCCCAGGTCGACTTGCCGCGTGCGGTCCATTTCAGGCATTCGCGTTCGCGCGGCGTCAACTTCGGCAACAGCGTTTGCGCATGCGTATTCAAATGGCGCTGACTGGTATCGATCACGAGGTCGCGCAATAACACGAGGTTCGGCAACGCGGCGTCAACGTGACTCTGAAAGCTGTCGGACAGATTGCTTTCGTTCACGAAGCACATCATGCCGGCTTCCTGATTCGGCCCGTGAATCGGCAGTGATACGCCGGAGCGCAGGCCATATGAGCGAGCCTCCTCGAACAGCGATCGCTGCTCCTTGGTGGCGAAAATCGCGGGCGTCCAGATCAGCGGCGCGGAGCGCGACAGGCAGTGCGCGACCGTCGGGTCGAAATGAGCCATGCCCTCCTCGTCATACATCTGGCGCCATGCCGGCGCGTAGGTGCTGCGCAGATAGGCATCCTCGAGCCGCATGGTGGGGCGCGGCAGCATCGCGACCAGGATCCTGTCGAAGCCCCACGTGTCGGCAAGCCCCGCGATCGCGCCGAACCATTCGCCCTCGTCGGCGGCGTTCAGTAGCGGTGCCATCTGCTCGATAAAATGTAGCGACAATTTTGGCTCTCTCGGGCTCGCAAACGTCCCATTTGCGGTTTATCGCGGGTCGGTATTCTGCCCACCTGTTTTATCCGCACAATCTATCACTAAAAAACGTTGCGCAATGCTGCCAATCCCTGCGCAGTCGGGGAAAACCGCCAAACGCCCGTCGGCGATCAGCGATTAGCGATTAGCGAAGTGAAACGCCTTTGTTAGCTTGTCCACGATTCGCAGGCTATTGAAAAGGCTAATCGCCGCCTCGTCACGTACGTTAATGCGCATTATTGACAGTATTATGGCCAGCCACTTTTATAATCTTCAATGTTTGATTATCTCTAAGAGAATTATTGCCTGCCCGCCAGTTCTATCCTGAAAAGCGACAGCGGCCAGCGCCCCACGCGTTGCCGATAGGCACTATTGTCGTATGAAATTGAGACGGACTGGCTCAACCTCGCATCCGCCGATGGGGGGGCGATGCGGCTTAGCCCCCAAAGGTTGTTTGACGACCTTTGAACCCCGATGCTACCGTTGAAGTCCCGCCTCGCGCGCTCCTGCGTGAACCATCGTGAACAAACCCTGCTCGCGCTGGAGCGCGACTTCACAGAAACCATTCGAACCTTTCCGAAACGCAGGCACCGCATGACCGACAACAGCCGACGCTATCCCGATTCCTCCATCCGCGTGTTCGATCCGCGCTTCAAGCCGCTGATTCTCGCGTCGGCGTCGGTCGAGTGCCTGTACCAGGGGACGCGCTGGTCGGAAGGGCCCGTGTGGTTCGGCGACGGCCGCTATCTGCTATGGAGCGACATTCCGAACGACCGCATCCTGCGCTGGGACGAAACGACCGGCGCGGTCAGCACGTTCCGGCAGTCGTCGAACAATGCGAACGGCCATACACGCGATCGCCAGGGGCGCCTGGTTAGCTGCGAACATCTGACGCGCCGCGTCACGCGCACCGAATACGACGGCTCGATCACGGTGCTGGCCGATCGTTATCAGGGCAAGCGTTTCAACTCGCCGAACGATGTGGTCGTCAAATCGGACGGGTCGATCTGGTTCACCGATCCGACCTTCGGCATCGACAGTTTCTACGAGGGCGAGCGCCAGGAGTCCGAACTGGCTGCATGTGTGTATCGGGTGGACGGTCGTTCCGGCGAAGTAACCGTCGTCGCCGACGACGTGCTCGGCCCGAACGGCCTCGCGTTTTCCGCGGACGAAACGCTGCTGTATGTCGTCGAATCGCGTGGCGAGCCGCGCAAGATCCGCGTGTTCGACGTCGATATCGACGGCAAAGGCAACGGCGCGACGCTGTCGAACAATCGCGTGCTGATCGACGCGGGCCCGGGCACGCCGGACGGTTTCCGCGTCGATGTACACGGCAATCTATGGTGCGGCTGGGGGATGGGCAGCGACGAGCTCGACGGCGTGCGCATCTTCACTGCGCAAGGCGAGCCGCTCGGTCATATCACGTTGCCTGAACGTTGCGCGAACGTGTGCTTCGGCGGACGGCATCGCAACCGGTTGTTCATGGCGGCGAGCCACGGCCTTTATTCGTTGTACGTGAATACGCAGGGCGTGCGCGGCGGCTGATCGCGCGAAGCAGCGCACACACCAGACCGGCGGCAGTCGGCGACGCCAGCGCGAGCGGCAGCGCCCTCGCCCAGCCGGTCGTCTGCTTGCCTGACAACGTTTGTTGTCGATGCATCGGACGCTCGGGTTTGTCCCTGGATGCGGTCCGCAAACCATTACACCGCAACGATTCCACCGGAAAAAGCCCGCTTTTCGCGCCCGCTGCGCGCTCGAGACTATTTGCTTGACATCGGCTGTCGCGCTTCGCTATGTTCCGTTGGTAGAAAGGCAACGCTCGCGGCGCATCCGACCGGCGGGCTTCCATACCAAGAAGCGAGGAGACGCAATGACTGTTTCGCGCAGGTTGTCGCTCAAGCTGGTATCCGTCTGTATCGCGGCGAGCGCCGCTTTCACCGTTGCCGCGCACGCGGCCGATCCGGTCACGATCAATATCGTCGATGTGGCCGGTGATCTCCAACTCACGCAAAAAGGCTTCGAGGCGTTCAAGGCGAAATATCCGAACCTCGTGTCGAACATCACGTTCACCAACGCGCCCGCGCCGCAATTGCCCGGCAAGATCAAGGCGATGCAGGCCGCGGGCCGCTCCGACATCGACCTCGTGCTGACCGGCACCGACGCGCTCGCGGCCGGCATCGAACAGAACCTCTGGATCAAGCTGCTGCCGGATAACGCGGCGCAGTTCCCCGGCGTGCTCGACAAATATGCACCGGGCCCGCGCAAGATGCAGGCGCTGGCGCAGGGTTATGGGCTCGAGGTCGCGTATATGCCTGCCGGTCCACTGCTCGAATACAACCCGGCCAAAGTCAGCGATCCGCCGAAGACGCCCGAGCAATTGCTGCAATGGTGCAAGGCGCATCCCGACAAGCTGATCTACGCACGGCCGGCGAATTCCGGACCCGGCCGCACATTCCTGATGGGCTTGCCATACATTCTCGGCGACAAGGACCCGCAGGACCCGGTGCATGGCTGGGATAAAACCTGGGCGTTCCTCAAGCAACTGAACGATTGCATCCCGTACTATCCAGGCGGCACGTCGGCGGTGATGAAGGAACTGGGCGAAGGCACGCGCGACATGACCGTGACCGTGACCGGCTGGGACATCAATCCGCGCGCGCTCGGCATCGTGCCGGCCGAATTTCGCGTGCAACCGTTCGACAACATGACGTGGGTCAACGACGCGCACTACATGGTGATTCCAAAGGGTGTGCCGAAGGAAAAGCTCGATGTGCTCTACAAGATGATGAACTTCATGCTGGAGCCCGCGCAGCAGGCGCTGACCTACGACGACGGCTATTTCTATCCTGGCCCGGCGATCAACGGCGTTACCGTCGAGCAGGCACCCGCGCACAGCCAGGAGGTGTTGAAGAAGTATGGCCGGCCGGAGTACGCGAAGATGCTGACCGATCATCCGCATGCGTTGCCGCTCAATGCGGCCGCGATGGTCGCGGCTTTCAGGAAGTGGGATAGCGACGTCGGCGCGCAGAAGACCCGCTAGCTTTCGTCGCAACATCCGTTGCGCCGCGCGGATCAGGAAACGGCCATGAAGCATCACTTTGAGCAGTTGCGGCTGGATTCGGTGAGCCGCAGTTTCACGAACGCGCAAGGCCACACGGTCGCGGCGCTGCAAGGCCTCGACCTGACGATCGGGCGTGGCGAGTTCATCGTGTTGCTCGGGCCGTCGGGCTGCGGCAAGTCGACCGCGCTCAATTGCATCGCCGGCCTGCAGCCGCTCACCGGCGGCGGCATCTGGCTCGACGAGCGGCGTATCGACGTGCTGCCGCCCGAAAAACGCGGCTTCGGCATGGTGTTCCAGAACTACGCGTTGTTCCCGCATATGAGCGTGCTTGACAACGTCGGCTTTGGACTGAAGATGCGCGGCGTCGGAAAAAGCGACATCGCGCGCCGCTCGCGCGACGCGTTGCAACTCGTGCAACTGGTCGGCCATGAGCACAAGCTGCCTGGACAGCTATCCGGCGGACAGCAGCAGCGCGTCGCGATTGCTCGCGCGATCGTGATCGAGCCGCCGCTGATTCTGATGGACGAGCCGCTGTCGAATCTCGATACGAAGTTGCGCATCGAAATGCGCGCGGAGATTCGCCGTATCCATACGCAGCTCGAACGCGCGACACTGTATGTGACGCACGATCAGGATGAAGCGCTGTCAATGGCCGATCGCATCGTCGTGATGAAGGAGGGCGTCGTGCAGCAGGTCGCGACGCCGAAAGAGGTGTATGCGCGCCCGCGTAATCTGCATGTCGCGCGTTTTATGGGCTATCGCAACGTCGCACAGTTCACGCTCGAAGGCACGCAGGGCGATGGCGTTATCGTCAGCGCGAACGGCGCGCGGCTCGTCGGCACACCGATGGCCGGGTTCGATGGCAAACGAGTGAGCGTCGCGCTGCGCCCCGAAGACATCGAACGCGCGGCGCCGGGCGCGGACAACGCATTCGACGCAGTGATCGACGCGGTCGAATACGGCGGCCACGATTCGCTGCTGCGCGTAAAAACCGCGTTCGGCGACGTATGGGCGCGCGTGAAGGGCGAATTCGCACAAGGCGAGCGCATCAGCTTGCGCGTGCGGCCGTCCTGCGTGCTCGTCTACGATGCCGAGGCCGCATGAACACGCCGACGCTATCGCCGCCGCTGACGCGCCGCGCGCCGCCTGACTCGAAGGCATGGCTGGTCGCGCCCGCGCTGCTCGTTATCGTCGCGCTGTTCATTTACCCGTTCGCGTACGGTCTCGCGCTATCGTTCCGGCCGATGAACGGCGGCAGCCTGTGGGCCAACTATCTGACCTTCTTCACCGACATGTCGATGTGGCCGACGATCCTGGTCACGCTGAAGCTCGCGGTGCCCGCGACGCTGATCAACGTCGGCGTGTCGGTGCCGGTCGCGTTCGCGTTACGCCGCTATTCGCGCTATCAGAAGATCGTGACGACGCTGCTGGTGATTCCGGTCACCCTCGGCACGGTGCTGATCGCCGACGGCATGCTCACGTACTTCGGCCCGCATGGCTGGCTGCCGCAGGCGTTGCAGGCGCTGCATCTGTACACACGGGAGGTGCGCCTCACGCACAACTTCACGGGCGTGTTGTTGTCGCTGATCGTGTCGGGCTTTCCGTTTGCGTTTCTATTGACGCTGTCGTACGTGACCGGCATCGACCCGACGCTTGCCAACGCTGCCGCGACGCTCGGCGCGGGTCCGTGGCAGCAGTTTCGCCGCATCTATTTTCCGCTGCTGGTGCCCGGACTGACGATGGCCGCGTGTCTGTCGTTCGTGCAGGCGTTTTCGGTGTTTCCGTCGGCGGTGCTGCTCGGCGCGCCCGCAGGGCCGACCCGTGTGATGTCGATTGCCGCCGCCGAAGCCGCGTTCGAGAGCTATGACTATTCGCTGGCATCGGCGATCGCGATGGTCATGGGCTTCGTGCAGCTGATCGTGGTGGCCGCGCTGCTCGGCGCGCGCCGGTGGTTCTATCGCGGTCCCGTAACCGGAGGCAAAGGCTGATGGCGACCGGTCATCAAGCGGCCGATGGCGCGCGCGAGCCGGTGCAGAATGCGCGCCAGCGCGCAAGTGTCGCTGGCCGTATCTGGCAGGTGCTGGTGTGGGCCGTGATGGCAGGTTTCCTGATCAACGTCGTGCTGCTGATCGCGACCGTCGCGGTCAATTCGATTGCGACGCGCTGGTTCGGCACCGCGTTACCGCAAGGCTTCACGTTGCACTGGTACGCGCAGGCATGGAGCGACTTCCAGCTTGCCAGTGTGCTGTGGGTGACCGTGCAGGTGGTCGGCGCGGTGGTGCTGCTGTCTGTCGCGCTCGGCGTGCCGGCCGCGTATGCGCTCGCGCGCGTGCAATTTCGCGGCAAGCGCATCGCGATGCTGATTTTCCTGCTGCCGCTGATGGTGCCGCCGGTGACCTATGGCATTCCGATGGCGACCGTGATGTACAAGGTCGGACTCGCCGGCACGCTGTGGGGCGTGATCCTTGCGAACCTCGTACCGGCGTTGCCGTTCGTGATTCTCGTGATGACGCCGTTTATCGAGCAGATCGATCCGAATCTCGAAGCGGCCGCGCGCATTTTCGGCGCGAACACGTTCCGTTACTTCCGCTATGTGCTGCTGCCGCTGCTGGTGCCCGGTATGCTGGCGGCTGGGCTGCTCGTGCTGGTGCGCACGATCGGCATGTTCGAGCTGACGTTCTTTACGGCCGGTCCCGGCACGCAAACACTGGTGGTCGCGTTGTACTACGCTGTATTTTCAACCGGCGTGCGCGCGCCGCAGTCGATCGACGCGATGGCGATGATCTATATGGCGATCACGCTGATCTGGGTGCTGATCGCACTGCAATTCGTGAGCCCGACGCAGATCGTCTCGCGCGTCAAGGAAGAGCGGCGTTGACCTGCGTTCGGCGACACTCTGGAGCAGACGTTGACGAAAAAAAAGACCCCCGAGCAATTGCGCAGCCATCGCTGGTACGGCGCTAGCGATCTGCGTTCGTTCGGACATCGTTCGCGCAGCGCGCAGATGGGCTATAGCCGCGACGAGTACGCGGGCAAGCCGGTCATCGCGATTCTGAACACGTGGAGCGAGATCAATCCGTGCCATACGCATTTCGCGCAGCGCGTCGACGAAGTGAAGCGGGGCATCTGGCAGGCCGGTGGGTTTCCGATCGAGCTGCCGGTGCAGACGCTCTCCGAGCCGTTCCAGAAGCCCACCACGATGCTGTATCGCAACTTCCTAGCGATGGAGGTTGAGGAAACGCTGCGCTCGTATCCAGTCGACGGTGCGGTGCTGATGGGCGGCTGCGACAAAACCACGCCCGCGCTGCTGATGGGCGCGATCTCGATGGATCTGCCGGCAATCTTTCTACCCGCCGGGCCGATGCTGCGCGGCAACTGGAACGGCGTGACGCTCGGCTCCGGCTCCGACTCGTGGAAGTACTGGGCCGAACTGCGCGCAGGCACGATCACCGAGGACGACTGGCGCGGCATCGAAGGCGGCATCGCGCGCTCGCCGGGCCACTGCATGACGATGGGCACCGCGTCGACGATGACGAGCGCGGCCGAAGCGCTCGGCTTCACGCTGCCCGGCTTCGCGTCGACCCCGGCGCCGGATTCGCGTCATGCGCAGCTGGCCGCGAAGACCGGCATGCGCATCGTCGAGATGGTGTGGGAGGATCTGAAGCCATCGGACCTGCTGACGACCGCCTCGGTCGACAATGCGGTGACGACCTGCGTCGCGTTATCGGGCTCGACCAATGCGATCGTGCATATGATCGCGCTCGCGCGGCGCTCGGGTATCGAGCTGACGCTCGAGCGCTTTGACGAGATCGCACGCCGCACGCCGGTGCTCGCGAATATCCGGCCCACGGGCGCGTACCTGATGGAAGATTTTTTCTATGCGGGCGGGTTACGCGCGCTGCTGGCGGAACTCGGCGAACTGATCGATCGCTCGCAGAAGACGGTGAATGGCCGTACGCTCGGCGAAAACATCGAGGGCGCGCAAATTTTCAACGACGACGTGATCCGCCGCCGCGACAAGCCGCTGCTGCAAGACAGCAGTCTCGCGGTGCTGCGCGGCAATCTCGCGCCCGCTGGGGCCGTGATCAAACCCGGCGCGGCCGAGCCGCATCTGCTCGTGCATACCGGCCGCGCGGTGGTCTTCAGCGACTACAACGACATGGCCGCGCGTATCGACGACGACGGGCTCGATATCGACGAGACCTGCGTGCTAGTGCTGCAGCATGCCGGACCGGTGGGCGCGGGGATGCCCGAGTGGGGGCAGTTGCCGATTCCGCGCAAGCTGCTTCAAAAGGGCGTGCGCGATATGGTGCGCATCTCGGATGCACGGATGAGCGGCACGAGCTATGGCGCGTGCGTGCTGCACGTCGCGCCGGAGTCGTTCATCGGCGGCCCGCTTGCGCTCGTGCGCACCGGCGATCTGATCGAACTCGACGTGCCGCGCCGCGCGCTGAACCTGCTGGTATCGGACGATGAGCTCACGCGCCGCAAGGCTGCGTGGGTCGAGCCGGCGCCACGCTTCGCGCGCGGCTATGGCGCGCTGCATCAGGGGCATGTATTGCAGGCAGACCAAGGTTGCGATTTCGATTTTCTGCAGCGCGGCGGCCCGCAGAAGGCAATCGATCGCGTCGCACGCGGCGGCCACGCTGGTGAGCCGGAGATTCACTGAAGCCAAAGAGAATAAAACAAAGCAAAGCACGCACCAGAATTGAAACGGTGCGTGCGGCCTTATTGGCTGATTATTAGGTATAAGCGAGGTATACGCGCACTGTTTCAAATGCCACCTTGCCGCGCATGAACCGCGGCGCGCTTAATTCAGCCGATGTAATTCGATCACGCGCGTGGGCCGTAAATGATTGAGCGCGTAATGGATGCGGCCACGGTCCCCACGTTGGCCCACCGGACGCGGATCGTCATACTGGTGGTCGGCCGAATACGCGCCTTGCGGCTCGGCCATCCCCTTATCGATCACCGCATACCCCGGCGCGAGCGCAAGCAGCAGATGATTGCCGCCGACCCGGCTATCGAAGCCGGCCATGCCGTCGAATGACTCGGGCACGCTGTTGTCCAGCGTTGCGTTGCTGGTGGTGATCTCGTCGGGCGAGATCGGGCTGTGACCCGCGATGCGCGCTGCTTCGTGGTTCTTGCCGTCGGTGTCCACGGTGCTGTCGTGGGTGCGGTCGTTGTGCAGGTCCGTGGTCGGCGGGTCCTTCCGGTCCGGCTGGGTGCCGGCGTTTTCTGGCCTGTTGATCGCGCTGTTCATCGTGCATTCTCCTGAAAAGGACATGGTTGAAGTCAGCAAAAGCCGTTCCGGGCGGCACGGCGTCTGTGCGCGTGGGAGTCGCGAATCGCATCGAAACTGCGCTGTGGCGACCTGTGCCCGCGTTCTCGATTGATTGGCGATTGCTCCGCGATTCTTTTCGTTTTTTTTAATGGACGCGCATTTTCTACAGAGTATGATCTTACTCCGGCGAGCGATGCGCGGTTAAATTGACAGCATGCTCCGGCTGTTTCACCATGGTCGGAAACACCGAACGACAAAAATCGCCGCGCGACTGCAAACATGTTACGGGGCTGTGAGGGGCGGGCGACACATGCACTTCGATGCTGCATTCACACATCGCGGCTATCTGTTGAATTGCGAACCGGCGCGCGCGGGCGACGGCTCATGGCAACCGTATGTGGTGATCTCCCGCTCGAGCGACGGCGAACTGGTCGCCAACCGATTCTTTCCCACCGACCTGCGCTTTTCCGATGAAGCCGCCGCGATCGCCCACGCGCGCGACTGGGCTGTGCGCTGGATCGATGCGAGTAGCGTGACCATCTGACGGCTGCACGAGCGCAGTGCGCGGCTTCTCGCCAGCGCGCACGCTGCATCGCCGACACCGGCCTGCGCCAACGACCCCTGCTGATCGCGCCACGCCGCGCGAGCCACGTTAAAACGCGGTAATCTCTGCGCGTAACCACTTCGAACCGTGCTCGACGCACGGCGCCGTCCGCTATGCCTAACGTGCCTACCCAGATCTGGGGTCTCGACCAGATCGTCGCGGACCTGCGCGCGTCGCGTGAACAATTGCATCGCACGCGGCATCCGCTCGGCATTCGCCAATTGCCGTCGCGCGAGGCCGTGATCGACATCGTGGCCGGCCTGCGCGCGGCGC
>NZ_DASXHN010000314.1:0-4415 GCF_036488505.1 Paraburkholderia sp.
CGGCAAGCTGGGCGGGATGGAGAACCAGTTCATCGCGGGCATGGCCGTCGACGCCGCCAACTCGCGCTTCACGCAGTCGTCGCAGGACGCGGCGTTCACCGCTTCGCGCGCGACGATCGGCATTGGCAATTTCGCGCAGCAGACCGACGCGAACACGCACAACACCAACTACGGCATCTACCTGTCGGACACGCTGTCGCTGACGCATCAATGGTCGCTGACGCTCGCGGGCCGCTATAACTGGGCCGATGCGACGATCGGCGACGAGAGCGGTTTGCAGCCGAATCTCGACGGCCATCACACGTTCTCGCGGTTCAATCCGGCGGTCGGGATCAACTGGAATCCGACGCCAGCGCTCACCGCCTATGCGACCTACAACGAGGGGATGCGCTCACCGACCGCGATCGAGCTGGCCTGTGCCGATCCGGCCGCGCCGTGTTCGCTGCCGAACGACTTCATCTCCGATCCGTCGTTGCAGCCGGTGATTTCGAAGACCTATGAAATCGGCGCGCGCGGCAAGGTCGGCTCGAACACGACATGGAGCGCCGCCGCCTACAGCACCACGCTCGACAACGACATCGAGTTCGTCAGCAGCAATGGCGCGGGAAGCTCGCAAGGCTTTTTCCAGAACGTCGGCCGCACGCGCCGGCAAGGTGTCGAGCTCGCGGGTCAAAGCAGGCTCGGACCGGTCACGGTGACCACGAGCTATAGCTACGTCGACGCGACCTACCAATCGACGTGGACCGAAAGCAGCCCGACCAATTCCAGCGCCGACGCCAACGGCAATATCACCGTGAAGCCGGGCAATCATATCCCCGGCATTCCGTCGACGACCGTCAAACTGCGGCTCGACTACGCGGCCACGCCGAAATGGCGGGTTGGCACCAACCTCACATGGCGCGGCAGCGTGTATGCGCAGGGCGACGAAAACAACCAGGACGTGAACGGCAAGATCTCCGGTTATCTGCTGATCGATATGGACACCGCCTACCAGGTGACCAAGCAGTTGCAGGTGTTCGCGTCGGTGACGAACCTGCTCGACAAGCGCTATGCGAGCTTCGGCGCGCTCGGGCAGAACTTCTTCACCGGCCCTGGCAATACGTTCAACGGCGCGAACCCGGTCAACGAGCAATTCGTCGGGCCGGGCGCGCCGCGCGGCGTGTGGCTGGGCTTGCGCTATGCGTGGAAATAGACCGGTCCGCGGTTGTTGCGCGCGTTTCGCTACACTGCGCATTTTCGCTGGCAATCTGCCAGGAGGATGCACATGGACCGCATGGTGGCGATGGAGACTTTCGTAACGGTTGTCGATGCGGGTTCGTTTTCCGCCGCCGCACGCCGCTTGAAGCTGGGCCAGCCAGCCGTCTCCAAGGCAGTCGCACAGTTGGAGGAACGTCTGGGCGCGCGTCTGCTATTGAGGTCGACACGCGGCCTCGCGCCGACCGAGGCCGGTCAGCGGTTCTACGATCACGCGCTCAGAGCCATCGATGAGGCGGAACAGGCGGAACAGGCAGTGCGTGAGTCGTCGGAGGGCTTATCCGGCAGACTGCGCATCGGCGCGGCCGTCACGTTCGCCCGCCTGCATGTGTTGCCAGCACTGAAGTCTTTCCTGGACCAACACCCCAATCTGAGCCTAGACATCGTGCTCGATGACCGGTCCGTCGATTTGCTCGGCGAGGGTGTCGACGTCGCATTGCGCATGGGCGCGCTGGACGATTCGACGATGACTGCGCGCCGCATCTTCACCGGCCGGCGGCTCGTCGTCGGCACACCGTCGTATTTCGCGCAAGCCGGCATTCCGCAAACACCTGTCGACCTCAACCGGCACCAGGCGATCGTCTACGCCGTGCGAGGTGGTGGTGAATCCTGGTTGTTCAGCCGCGGTGACGGCGCCGACTCGACCGTGACCTTGTCCGGCCGGATCAGCGTGAACGCAGCCGAAGGCATGCGCACGGCGGTACTCGCTCACATGGGCGTTGCTGTCGCTTCGGAATGGATGTTCGCCCCTGAACTGGCAAACGGCACGGTCCAGGCCGTCCTGACGGACTGGACGTTGCCGCCGATCGATCTGTGGGCGGTTTTTCCGTCCGGCCGCATGGCAACCACGAAGGCGCGGGCCTTCGTCGCGTTTGTCGAGCACCTTCTCAATGAGAGCAAATCCAGCGAAGGCGGGGACCTCCCCGCGTAGCCGCTTTGTAGCCGCACCCCAACGGCCCTGATTTGACCCCCTCGCGGCAAGAATAGGCGCTATTCCTCACCCGCGACTACCGCGCGATGCGGGCTGAGCGGAGCATACGCATCAACCAATGCACGAAAACATTGGCTCCGATGCAGCAGTCCCCCGCCCGTTCAGGCAGGCGGACCGCTTCGAAACTTACCCGTTGAGGAAAACCATGACTCAAGCTCTGAAAGGCAAACTCGCCCTCGTGACTGGCGCGTCGCGTGGAATCGGTGCAGCTATTGCGGCACGTCTTGCGCGCGACGGCGCGTCGGTCATCGTTCATTACGCGTCGAGTCCGGCGCGCGCTGAAGCAGTCGTCAAAGAGATCCGCGAAGCGGGCGGCGAGGCCGAAGCTGTGGGTGCCGACCTGTCGCAGCCGCAAGGCGTCAGGAGCCTCGTCGATTCGCTGAACGGTGCGTTTGGCGGCCGCTTCGAAGGGCGGCTCGACATCCTCGTCAACAACGCGGGCACTGTCGAGTACGGGCCATTCCTCGATTCATCCGACACGTCATACGACACGCACTTCAACCTGAATGTGCGCGCGCCGATCGAACTGGCCAAAGACGCGGCAGCGCGAATGGTCGCGGCGGGCTGGGGACGCATCATCAACGTCGGCTCGGCCTTTGGCGAAGCCGCGCCGCTGCCTGGCGTGACGCTCTACATCGCATCGAAGTTCGCTCTGCGAGGCTTCACGCGCGGGCTGTCGCGCGAACTGGGCAAATACGGCGTGACCGTCAATGCCGTTCAGCCCGGCCCGATCGATACGGAACTGGCTCCGCAGCCCGGTACGGAAGACCATGCAACGATGACGAAGCTCGCAAGCGTCGGACGCTTCGGCAAGCCGGCGGAAATCGCGGCGGCCGTCGCTTATCTGGCCAGCCCCGAAGCCGGCTACACGACCGGCGAAAGCCTGACGGTCGACGGTGGATGGATCGCCTAGCCGTTGGCCGAGCGCTATTCGAATGCCTCGTGCCCTTCGAATAGCGCGCCGGGCAAACGTAGCCTGCGTCGCCGGCACCGAACTACCGAACGCCGAAGCCGACCCACGGCGCACCAGCGCCGCCATCCGGTGGACGTGATGACTGGCGACGGCCCCTACCTATGCGCTCACCGCTCAATGCGATTCGATCGAGCCGTCACTATGCGGATACGTGACGATGCCCCACGCAAGCGGTAATTCGCCGATCTGCTTGATCGGCTGATAGCTCTTCGCGTCGAGCACATAGACCGCGTCGGAGCGCCCGCACGCGACCAGCAGCTTCGAGCCGTCCGGCGTGAAGCTGAAATGCCAGCAGCGCTGGCCGACCGGCACGTCGGCGATGTGCTCGTACGTGTGGCCGTCGAACACCTGCACCGCCTTATCGCGCGCCGCCGCGACGAAGAGCCGATGACCGTCCGGGCCGAACGCGACGCCGTAGGGTCCGAGCTTCGTGTCGACGGTCTTGACGATCTGGAACGTGTGCGCGTCGATCACGACGAACTTGCTCAGCGACTCGAGCGTGACCACGTAGTACTTGCCATCGGGCGACAGACGAATGCCGCGCGGCCGGCCGCCGGCCGCGAGCTTCACCGTCCTGATCGGCGCACCGGTGCGCGCGTGATAGACCGATACCGTATCGTCGCCCTCGTTGGTGACCAGCATCGTCTGGCCGTCGCGCGAGAATTCGATGCCTTCGGTTTCGTGACCGCTCGTCACCGAACGGATCACGCGCCAGTCTTTCATATCGACGATCGCGATTTCCGCCGGCGGCTTGTTGGCGTCGTCGTCCGCGCCGGGCTTGCCACCGGCTTTCGCTTCAGGCTTGCCGCCCGCGCTGGCTGCCGGCGGCCCGCCGTCCTCGCCGGGTTCGTAGGTCACGTACGCGTAGCCGTTGTGCACCCGCACGTACTCCGGGTTCTTGCCGATCTTCACGCGTTGGACGACCTTGCCCGTGGCCGTATCGATCACCGCGAGATCGTTGGTGTTCTTGTTGGCGACCAGCAAACGCGTGCCGTCCGCATTCAGACTCAGGCCGCGCGGCCCGTCGGCGCCGACCGGAAACGTCTGCGCGAGCGTCATCTGATCGAGATCGATCACGCCGACGCCGGCTTTCTCGCTCGTCACGTAGGCGAGCGGCGCGGCCGCCGCGTGCGCAGCGGCGCTCGCGACCAGCACGAGCGCGCTCGCCAGCGCAACGCCATAGCGTGGTGTGCGGGT
>NZ_DASXHN010000340.1:0-1518 GCF_036488505.1 Paraburkholderia sp.
CTCAACGACCTGATTCAGGCCGGCAAGATCCGCTACTACGGCTTGTCGAATCATCGTGGCTGGAAGATCGCTGAATTCGCTCACACTGCACAAGCGCTCGGCCTGGCTGCTCCGGTGGCGAGCCAGCCGCTGTATAATATCGCGAACCGGCAGGCCGAGGCGGAACAACTCACTGCCGCGCACCGCTATGGGCTTGGCGTTATTTCGTATAGCCCTCTCGCGCGCGGCGTGCTGACCGGAAAGTACGAACTGGGCGTGACGCCCGCATCCGATACGCGCGCAGGGCGCGGTGACCGCCGCCTGCAGCAGGCCGAATGGCGGCCCGAGTCTCTGGAACTGGCACGGCGCGTTCGCGAGCATGCGCAGGCACGGGGCTTGAGCGCGGGGCAATTCGCGCTCGCATGGGTGCTGAACAGCCGATATATCAGCTCGACCATCGCCGGGCCGCGTACCGAAGCGCAATGGGACGATTACCAACCGGCCTTGAGCTATCGTTTAACCGCGGAAGACGAAGCCTTCGTCGACTCGCTTGTCACGACCGGCCATCCTTCGACGCCCGGGTTCAACGATCCCAAGCATCCGTTCTTTGGCCGGATACCGCGTCATGGATCGCACGAGGGATAACGGGATTCCGTGGACGTTCCCGTGCGCGCATTTGAGCCAGTTCTTTTTCGCGTTCACCGTGACGGGGGCCTCGTCGCAGCGTCACCTGTCGCCTCGCGCCAAAGCGGTGGCCCGGACCTGAAATAGCAGCGCGGGCGCGCGGTGCGGCGGGGCAGTTCGTTTCATGTCCGCCCTTGTTGCCGCACGCCCGTTGCTCGCCTACAACGAGGCAGTATCGCCGTCAGCAGCCGCCCCCCCGCTCAGACGATTCGCGCGCCCGCGCGATAGGTCGCGCGCGGCACTGGCAGCGCATCGAGCATCGTCACCCGTACGAAGTCGGCGCGCAGACCGCATGCGATCACGCCGCGATCGTGCAGGCCGGCAGCGCGTGCCGGCTCGGCCGACACGGTAGCCATCGCGCGAGGCAGCGTCCAGCCTACCTTGTTGACTAGTTCGAACACCGCAGTCAACAGGCTGGACGGCACATAGTCGGACGACAGGATGTCGAGCAAATCCGCCTTGGCGAGTTCCAGCGCGGACACGTTGCCCGAGTGCGAACCGCCTCGCACGATGTTGGGCGCACCCATGATCGTCGAGATGCGATGCGCGCGCGCGGCTTCCGCGGCGTTGCGCGTGGTCGGGAATTCGGCCAGCACGATGCCTTCCGCAGCGGCCTGTTCGACATGTTCGACGAGCGTGTCATCATGGCTCGCGACCGGCACGCCCAACGACTTGCAGCGTGCGACGATCGCATGCCGGTGCACATCTGCGTACCGCTGCTGTTCGTCGGCCAGTTCGGCGAGCGCCGTCGTGACGTGTTCGTCGCTCAGCTTGCCGTTGCGCTCCTGGAAGCGGCGCCATTGTTCGGGGTCGTGCCATTGCCGCTGGCCCGGCGTGTGATCCATCACCGAGGCG
>NZ_DASXHN010000411.1:0-2224 GCF_036488505.1 Paraburkholderia sp.
GGGCGTGAGTGCGCTGCGTTCGACCGCTGCAATGCATGGCCACCGTCCACCAGCACGCTATCATCCACCGATCCACCGCTCAATGCGCCAGCCACAAAGGACCGACATGACGCCATACGACCTCGCGAACCGCCTCGTCGAAGCACGCCGGCAGCATCGCCCGATCGATGCGCCCGCACCCGACAGCCTGCCGCCCGACGCGGCGACTGCGTACGCGATCCAGCAGGCGGTCATCGCGGGTCTCGGCGACTCGACCGGCGCATGGAAGATCGGCGCCAAAACGCCGGGCGGCGCTGCCGCGGGCGCGCCGATTCCGGCCTCGCTGGTGCTGCGCTCGCCGGCGCGCGTCGCGCATGACGGTTTCTTCCGCGTGCTGGTCGAGCTGGAAATCGCCTTCCGCTTCGCCGAGGCGATCGAACCGCGCGGCCGGGCCTATGCGCGCGACGAGGTGCTCTCGAAGGTCGGCGTCGTATTGCCGGCCATCGAGATCGTCGATAGCCGCTTCGCCGAGTGGCCCAATGTCGCGCCGCTTGCGCAGTTGGCCGACGCCCAGAACAACGGCGCGTTGATCACGGGCCATCCGGTCGCTTATGCGGGTCTCGCGCGCGGCTTCGATTTCGTTTCACCCGAACTGGAACTGAGCTTCGACGGCGCTTCGCTGCTGCCGGAAGCCACCGGCAATCCGGCCGGCGACCCGCGCGAACTGCTGGTCTGGTTCGTCAACCATTGCGCCGCCATGGGTATCACCATCGAACCGGAGTGGACTATCACCACCGGTTCGTACGTCGGCGCACACAGGCTGGATAAAGCGGGCATCGTGCGCGGACACATCGACGGCCTTGGGGAAGTGGAGATTGAACTGACCTGAGGGAGTCATCGTGTACTTGTAACGGCGCGCGTATGAGGGTCCGCTTGTAACCGCAGATTACGAAGCATCACGCAAACGGCTGCCCGCGGGCGGCCGTTTTACATTTGCCGGCGCATCTGCACTGTGCGCTTAGCCGTATACACCTATGAAGTGGCCCGATGCGCTGCCGTGATCCAGTTATACATGCGGCTAACCATGTCGCCGACGCGGTTAATACGCGAGGCATGCATGGGCAGCGAGCAGCGGCAACACACCGCCCTTCATGCGAAATAGTGCGGAACAATACAGCCGTCGCGTTGACGAACCGCTTGACGCTGCGTCAGTGAAGCGCGTCGCACGTGATCACGGCGAACGAACATGTAACACTGCGCATGTCGCTGTAGACCAAACAGCGAAGCCGCGCGTTGATGAAAAAAGGTCCCGGGCACAGAAAACGCATGACGTCCGTGCTCGATGCACGAAAGTGTGCGCATGCAGACAGGCCGTCTGGTAGAGCAGTGGGATCGTTCGATGAACGAGACGGTTCGTGTAACGGAGCATGGCGAACCGTGCTGGTCAGTGCTGGTCAGTATGGCGAGCAGAGGGCGCAGGAGAGGCAGTAACGTGAGCCGGCAATCGCTGCACATTCGCTGTGATGTGAGCGGAAGATTGTAGGTGAGCGAATCTGTGTTTCCAAGTGAGGAATGTTGGGAGGCGGGTACGGCGCGATTTTCGCAACGTAGTTCGTGAAAAAAAATTTAAAAGGGTTTAGGATGAATTCGAGCGATGTCGTTTCCGAATAGCGCGCCGCGCACGACATCGGTCTAGACTTCGGCGAGGAGGTAGCATGGATATCTACAGCAGTTTCGCGACCCGCTTCGAGAAAACGCGAGAAGATGAGCTCTCGCTCGAGGAGTATCTCGCGCTCTGCAAAGACAATCCCGCCGCGTACGCCACGGCTGGCGAACGCATGTTGACGGCGATCGGGGAGCCGGAACAGATCGACACTCGTAACGATCCGCGCATGTCGCGTATCTTCGCGAACAAGGTCATCAAGGTATACCCCGCATTCCGTGAGTTCTACGGAATGGAAGAGGTGATCGAGCAGGTGGTCGCCTACTTCCGGCACTCGGCCCAGGGGCTCGAAGAAAAGAAGCAGATTCTGTATCTGTTGGGGCCGGTCGGTGGCGGTAAATCGTCGATCGCGGAACGTTTGAAGCAACTGATGGAACGCGTGCCGTTCTACTCGATCAAGGGCTCGCCCGTGAACGAGTCACCTTTGGGTCTGTTCGACTATGAAGAAGACGGTCCGATTCTCGAAGAACAATATGGCATTCCACGCCGCTACCTGAAAAGCATTCTGAGTCCGTGGGCGGT
>NZ_DASXHN010000421.1:0-1903 GCF_036488505.1 Paraburkholderia sp.
CGGCACACGTCAATCATCTTCGTGAGCTCCGCCATGAACGATGTACGCCACAATCTCAGCCCGACCGACCGCGTGGAATTGCTCTGCTGGCTCACCTGCGGGAGCTTGGGCGCCTATTATCTGAACGGCTCCTGGCCCACGGCGGCTTTTCACGTGCAAGCGGCTCACAAGTGGCTGGACAGGCACAAGCGCCAGGCTGAATGGCTCGCCATCGCGAAGCTTTCGGCCATTGCGGCCGACCTCGCCCAGCGGCACTCGGAACTCGTGGATGCCGACTGGGCTCGCGACGCCGTGGAAGAAATTCTCGACAGCGACGACCTCAACTATCAATCGGAGCTTGTGCTGCGCGTGCTCGATGAATGCAAGCGAGCGCTCGCTGACAAACGGCCGGCCGACTGACCGGATAAAGCAAGGGGCCTATCGTTTATCGGGAGTCGCCGCTTGAACGACAGGCCCGTTCGGCTTCAGAACTTCGTGCGCATGCCGATCCGGATTGCCGTCGACGACTCCCCTGAGCCGACATACCCTCCTTAGAAAACACCGGCGCGGCGCCGCCCGCTACCCGCAGGTAAGTCGCACCTATGTAGACGTCCGTGCACCCGGACAGTGCGCGATCGGCCATATACGAGTCTTCAGCGATGGCGGGGGAGTCAATGAAAAACGCCCGCATAAGCGGGCGCTGGTTGTTCGGCAATGCCGTTGGGACGGCGGTCAATAGGTCTCGAGATGCAGCCTTCCCTCTCGCTTGAGCGCACGCCATAGCGGCTCCCATTCAATGCCATTCTGCCCGGCGATATCCCGCAACGCCTGAAGCACCCCGTCCTCCATCCCCTTCAGCCCGCACACATAGATGTATGTGTTGTCATCGCGCAGCATCTGCCCGACATCGGCCGCACGTTCGCGCATCGCGTCCTGTACGTAGCGCTTCGGCTGGCCCACGGTGCGTGAAAACGCCAGCGTGGTATCGATGAAATCTTTCGGCAGGTTCACGAGCGGCCCGAAGTAAGGCAACTCTTCTTTCGTGCGCGCGCCAAAAAACAGCATCAGCTTGCCAGTCGCGCCTTTCAGACGCCGGCGCCGGCGATACTCGGTCATTGCGCGCATGGGTGCGGAACCTGTGCCCGTGCAGATCATGAGCAGGTGCGAGTTCGGATGATTCGGCATCAGGAACGTACTGCCGAACGGACCGATCACATTGACCTTGTCGCCCTTCTTCACGTCGCACAAATAGTTCGAGCAGACACCGTCGGCTTCGTTGCCACGATAATCCTGCGTGACGCGTTTGACGGTCAGCGACAGGTTGTTATAACCCTCGCGTTCGCCATCCCGCGGACTGGCTATCGAGTACTGACGTGCGTGATGTGTCTTGCCGTCCTTCGTCGTGCCCGGCGGCAAAATGCCGATCGACTGGCCCTCGACGACCGGAAACGGCGTCGTGCCGAAATCCAGCACGATGTGATGAATATCGCTTTCGGTGGACTCGCCGGTCAGGCGGTAATTGCCTACGACCGTCGCCGCCACCGGCAGTTTGTGCGTGTACAGATTCACGTAAGGCTTGGCCGCCGACCAGGGCGGCAGCGTCGAGCCGCGCACCGTATCCACGTCGATGCCTTCGGACGTTTCGCCGCTGCTCTCTGCCTCGTCAGCATCCGCTTGCGGCAGGCCGTCCAACGCCGCGCTTGCTGTCGTGTTCTGCGCCGGCAGCTCGTCCCACGTGAACTGCTCTTCAATGCTGTACGCCTGCGACTTCAGCACCGTGCGCCAGTTGTCGATGGAGCCGGTCGGGCACGGCGAGATGCATGCCACGCAGCCATTGCAGACCTCTGCCTTGACGACGTAGTTGTTAGAGTCGTGCGTGATCGCGTCGACCGGGCACGTCTCTTCGCAAGTGTTGCAGCGAATG
>NZ_DASXHN010000500.1:0-11860 GCF_036488505.1 Paraburkholderia sp.
GCCCGCTGCCGGACAAGTTCCACGGTCTCGCCGACCAGGAAATGAAGTACCGCCAGCGCTATGTCGACCTGATCGTCACGCCAGAAACACGCCGCACCTTCATCGCGCGCACCAAGGCGATCGCGTCGGTGCGCAACTTCATGGCCAAGGCCGACTTCATGGAAGTCGAAACACCGATGCTGCACCCGATTCCGGGCGGCGCGGCGGCCAAGCCGTTCAGGACCCATCACAATGCGCTCGACATGCAGATGTTCCTGCGTATCGCACCGGAGCTGTATCTGAAGCGCCTGGTGGTGGGCGGCTTCAAGCGCGTGTTCGAGATCAACCGTAACTTCCGCAACGAGGGCGTGTCCGTGCGCCACAACCCGGAATTCACGATGATCGAGTTCTACGCGGCCTACACCGACTACACGTGGGTGATGGACTTCACCGAGCAACTGATCCGCCAGGCGGCGATCGACGCGCTCGGCACCGCCACCATCACGTACCAGGGCCGCGAGCTCGATCTGTCGAAGCCGTTCCATCGGTTGACGATCACGCAGGCGATCCAGAAGTACGCGCCGCAGTACACGAGCGAACAGCTCGCCGATGCCGCGTTCCTGCGTACGGAACTGAAAAACTTCGGCGTCGACGCGTCGCAGCCGCAGTTCCTGAACGCGGGCGTCGGTTCGCTGCAACTCGCGCTGTTCGAAGAGACCGCCGAATCGCAACTGTGGGAGCCGACGTACATCATCGACTACCCGATCGAGGTGTCGCCGCTCGCTCGCGCGTCGGATAAATTCGACGGCATCACCGAGCGTTTCGAGCTGTTTATCACGGGCCGCGAAATCGCCAACGGTTTCTCGGAACTGAACGATCCGGAAGACCAGGCCGCGCGCTTCAAGAAGCAGGTCGACCAGAAAGACGCCGGCGACGAAGAAGCGATGTACTACGACGCCGACTACATCCGCGCACTCGAATACGGGATGCCGCCGGCGGGCGGCTGCGGTATCGGCATCGACCGTCTGGTGATGATGCTCACCGACAGTCCGAGCATCCGCGACGTGATTCTGTTCCCGCATCTGCGCCGCGAGGATTGAACGCGAGTCGCCGATAGCCGCCGGTCCTCGCGCCCGGCGCGCGCAACGGCGCTGTCATGAAACGCCCGGCCCGTGCCGGGCGTTGTCTTTTGGGCGCCCCTGCTGCTGCGCGAGTGCTCGCTGAAATGCCGCGAGCGTACCGGGACCAAGTTATGCTCACAGCGCTTTGTAACTAGCGGTAAAAACACTGCAAGCGCGCGCGAACCGCTGCGGCGGCCGTCGTCGCCGGATCTTTCGCCGAATGAGGCGCCCCGCGCGCCTGGCCCTACAGCGGGCCGGAAGCCGACGCGGCGCCGGTTACATCTGAAACGCTGCCCCGATCGAATTGCCCGACACTCGGTCTCATAACAGTCGGCTCTGCCAGAAACGGAGGCTCAACATGGACAACCCTAGTCAATCGTCACAACCCCGCCGTCTTCATCCGCTGATCGCGGCTGCCGCTGCCGCGGTGTTGATCGCGAGCCTCGTCGCGACCGCCGCGATCACCGGCGTGTTCCCGAAAGCATCGAGCACTAGCACGCAGAACGATCAGACCCAGGCCGCGCGGGTCGCGACCCAACCGCCGGGCGTCGTCGATTCCGCCGCGCCGGTCAATCCGTCCGCGCAGCAGCAGGCCGGGGACCAGCAGACAGAAGCTCAGCAGCCGCCGCAGCCCGCTCCCGCCCCGACGCAGCAGCAATATGCGCCGCCACCGCAGGCGCAGGCCGCGCCGCAACAACCGGTGCCGCAAGCGCCGCCGCAATACGCGCAACAGCCGGCGCCCCAACCCGCCTACTGCTCGAGTTGCGGCACGGTCGTCGCGATCTCGGCGGTGCGCCAAGAAGGGCATGGCACCGGCATCGGCGCGGTCGGTGGCGCGGTGGCCGGTGGCGTGGTCGGCAACCAGTTCGGCGCCGGCGGCGGGCGTACCGCGATGACGCTGCTCGGCGCGCTCGGCGGCGGCCTCGCCGGCAACTCCGTCGAGAAGCACCTGCGCAGCACGACGTCGTACTCGGTGCGCGTGCGCATGGAAAACGGTAAGACGCGCTACTTTACCTATCACGAGCCGCCGCCGTTCCGGGACGGCGAGCGGGTGCGCATCCAGAACGGCGGGCTGGTGGCGGACTAACGACTAGCGTCGGCGCTGACGGGCTGCGCCGCGGCAATAAAAAAGGCGATTCCAATGGAATCGCCTTTTGGCCAGTTCTCGCGGCACCGTCAAGCGGCGCTCAGTAATCCGCGTCTTCGATCCACGCTGCCTGAATCGCTTCGAGAATCTTTTCGTTCGAGCGGTCCGGATCGTCGTCGAATCCTTCCAGCTCGGTCACCCAGCGGTGCAGGTCGGTGAAACGCACTTGCTGCGGATCGACGTCCTGATGCTTGTCTGTCAGAGCCATCGCAATGTCTTGCGTATCGGTCCACTTCATGGCTGCGTCCTCCTGTTAGTGATTTTCCTTCGCGTGATTGATCGAGTAACGCGGAATTTCGACGACCAGATCCTGTTCGTCCGGCACGATCGCCTGACACGACAGACGCGAAGCCGGTTCGAGCCCCCACGCCTTGTCCAGCAGATCGTCTTCGTCTTCGTCCGATGGCGTCAAGGCGGCGAAACCCTCACGCACGATCACGTGGCAGGTCGTGCACGCACAGGACTTTTCGCACGCGTGCTCGATTTCGATACCGTTATCGAGCAGGTTGTCGCAGATGCTCTTGCCGGGAATGGCGTCGATGACCGCGCCTTCCGGGCACAGTTCGACGTGAGGCAGCACAACGATTTGAGGCATACAGTTTCCGTTCGGGTCTGGGCACGGCGACTGGCAGCAATGCCACCTGCAGGCTCCGCACCATTTTACTGGCGCCGTACGGAGTTTTTAAGTCCGCGCGGCGCGCTCAGGGTGTTCGTGGGCACGGTACACGTGGCCGATTCCGCGACCGCGAGCTAATACGCGTTTGCGCAGCCGTGCACACCTGCGCGCCGTTCAGGCGACGCTCAGATCTCGTCGAGCTTGCGGCCTGACAGCGCCCGCCGAATGCCCTTGTTCATGCGGCGCGCGGCGAATTCGTCGGTGCCTTCGGCCAGCGCCTTGGTGGCCGCTTCGATTGCATCCGCGTCGTCGCTTTGCGCAACGTCGCGCAGCGCGGTGAGCAGCGTATCGAGCGCGGCGCGTTCGCTGTCGTCGAGCAATTCGGCGTCGGCGGCGAGCGCCGCGTCGGTTGCTTCCACCAGGCGCTGCGCCTCCACCTGCGCCTCGCGCAACGCGCGCGCACGCATGTCGATTTCGGCCGTCGAAAAGCTGTCTTCGAGCATGCGCGCGATGTCGTCATCGGCGAGGCCATAGGACGGCTTCACCACCACCGACGCTTCGACGCCCGAGCCGAGCTCGCGCGCGAACACCGATAACAGGCCGTCCGCATCGACCTGATAGGTCACCCGGATACGCGCCGCGCCGGCGGCCATCGGCGGAATGCCGCGCAGCTCGAAGCGCGCGAGCGAGCGGCAATCGCTGACCAGCTCGCGCTCGCCTTGTACGACGTGGATCGCCATCGCCGTCTGGCCATCCTTGAACGTCGTGAAATCCTGCGCGCGTGCGACCGGAATCGTCGAGTTACGCGGGATGATCTTCTCGGTGAGGCCGCCCATCGTCTCGACGCCGAGCGACAGCGGGATCACGTCGAGCAGCAGCCAGTCGTCGCCGTCCGCGCCCCGGTTGCCGGCGAGCAGATCAGCCTGGATCGCCGCACCCAGCGCGACGACCTGATCGGGATCGAGATTGACGAGCGGCGGCTGGCCGAACAAGGCCTCGACCGCGCGCCGGATCACCGGCATGCGGGTCGCGCCGCCGACCAGCACGACGCCCTTGATCTCGCTGGTCGTGACCTTCGCATCGCGCAGGGCCTTTTTCGTCGGGCCCAGCGTGCGCTGCACCAGCGCCTGCGCGAGGGTCTCGAAAGTGGCTTCATCGATCGTCAGATCGACCGTAGCGCCGTTCGACAGCGTTGCCTTGACGACAGCTGCCGGGGCGCTCGACAGCGCCTCCTTGGCGTCGCGTACGGTATCGAGCAGCAGGCGCACGTCCTGTGGCGCAAGCGCCTGTCGCTCGATGCCGGCCTGCTCAAGCACATGGCGATAGAGCGCGTGATCGAAATCGTCGCCGCCGAGCGCGGAATCGCCGCCCGCCGCCAGCACTTCGAACACGCCTTTCGTGAGTTTGAGGATCGACAGGTCGAAGGTACCGCCACCAAGGTCGTAGACCGCGTACAGCCCTTCCGCGCCGTTGTCCAGGCCGTAGGCGATCGCCGCCGCGGTCGGCTCATTCAACAGACGCAGCACGTTCAAGCCGGCCAGATGCGCGGCATCCTTCGTCGCCTGGCGCTGCGCTTCGTCGAAATAGGCGGGCACCGTGATGACTGCGCCGACCAGCTCGTCGCCGAGCGTGTCTTCAGCGCGCTGGCGCAGCGTCGCGAGAATTTCGGCCGATACTTCGACTGGGCTCTTCACGCCGTCGACCGTGCGAATCTGCACCATGCCCGGCGCGTCGACGAAATCGTACGGCGCGTTTTCAGCGCCTTCCACTTCGGATTTGCCGCGGCCCATGAAGCGCTTGACCGACACGATCGTGTTACGCGGATCGCTTGCGGCCTCCGCTTTTGCGGTGCGGCCAATACGGCGGCCGCCCTGTTCCAGGTAGCGCACCACCGACGGCAGCAGCACATGCCCTTCCTGGTCGGGCAGCACATCGGGGACGCCGCTGCGCACGGCGGCGACGAGTGAGTTAGTGGTGCCGAGATCGATACCGACCGCCAGACGCCGCTGGTGAGGCGCCGGCGCCATGCCGGGTTCGGAGATTTGCAGTAAGGCCATCTGGATCTTCTCGGGGACGTTGTGCCCCGTCCTGAATGTTCGCGTTGCTGGGTGTGATACCGCGGCGCCATGCCGCCATGCCGTTTCTGTTTTTCTCTGTCGCTGCTTACTGTTGCCGCTGGGCTACCGCCGCGCGTTGCTGACCGCGCTAGCCTTCGAGCCGTTCGATCTGCGCGTCGATTTCGGACGCGACGCGCTCGATGAACATCAACTGCCGGACCGCCTCGCCCGCCGCCTGATTCGCGCCGCTGTCGAGCGATGCGCCGAGCTTGTCGAAACGCTGGCGTTCCTCGTCGCGCAGTTCGGCGAGCAATGCAGCGAGCGCATCGACATTCTTTGCCGCCGCCGCGTCCTCGATGCTTTCGCGCCATTCCATCTGCTGCATCAGAAACGCCGGCTCCATCGCCGTGTTGTTCTCCGCACCGACGTCGATGCCACGCAGCGACAGCAGGTAGGTTGCGCGCCTGAGCGGATCGCGCAGCGTCTGATACGCCTCATTTGCGCGCGTCGCCCATTGCATCGCGATGCGCTTTTGCGCGTCGCCGGCCGCCGCGAAACGGTCCGGATGCACCTGCGCTTGCACGGTGCGGTACGCGTGATCGAGCGCGCCGGCGTCGAGCGCGAATCGCGCCGGCAGACCGAACAGGTCAAAGTGGCTATCGTTGAGCGAGGCCATCGGATTAGAAGTCCGTTGAGGAAAGCGCACCGGAGTACGAGTCTGGGAATAGGGTCGGCAAGCGTTGCATTGGTCCAGCCATCGCAGCCGCCATAAAGAGCCGCCACCACCAGCCGCCGCGAATCAAACTAAAAAGGCGGCACGCGCCGCCTTTGGTCCGCCGCACGCGGAAGGTGCCGAATCTAGACGCGGAACGACTCGCCGCAGCCGCACTCGTCCTTCACGTTCGGGTTGTTGAACCTGAAGCCTTCGTTCAGCCCTTCGCGCGCGAAATCGAGCTGGGTGCCGTCGATATACGCGAGGCTTTTCGGGTCGACGATAATCTTCACACCGCTGCTCTCGAACACCTGATCTTCGGGCGCGAGTTCATCCACGTATTCGAGCTTATAGGCCAGACCCGAGCAACCGGTGGTGCGCACACCGAGGCGCAAGCCGATGCCTTTACCGCGACGGGTCAGATACTTCTGGACGTGTTTTGCAGCCTGTTCGGTCAACGTAATTGCCATAGCGTTTCTCAGTTGCGAGATTGCGTGCGCGGCGCGCGCAAACCGCGCCGCGCTGATACCGCTTCTGCCGGATACTCAGGCGGCCTTGCCGTCTTCGGCGACCGCTGCTTCGCCGTGGCGCTGCTTGTAGTCGGCGACCGCTGCCTTGATCGCGTCTTCCGCGAGGATCGAGCAGTGAATTTTCACCGGCGGCAGCGCCAGTTCTTCCGCGATGTGCGTGTTCTTGATCGACATTGCCTGGTCGAGCGTCTTGCCCTTCACCCATTCGGTGACGAGCGAGCTCGACGCGATCGCCGAACCGCAGCCGTACGTCTTGAACTTCGCGTCTTCGATGATGCCGTCCGTGCCGACGCGGATCTGCAGCTTCATCACGTCGCCGCACGCCGGCGCGCCGACCATGCCGGTGCCGACCGCATCGTCGTCTTTCGCGAACGAACCGACGTTGCGCGGGTTTTCGTAGTGGTCGAGGACCTTGTCGCTATAAGCCATGATTACACTCCTTGATTCGTTTCAACCTGCAATCCGATGAACGTGCGATGTTCGATCTCGCCCAGCTGCCGCGTCAGTGCGCGGCCCACTGGATCGTCGAAATGTCGATCCCGTCCTTGTGCATCTCCCACAGCGGCGACAGGTCGCGCAGCTTGGAAATCTTGTTCTTCAGCAGGTTGATCACGTAGTCGACATCCTGCTCGGTCGTGAAGCGGCCCACCGTGAAGCGGATCGAACTGTGCGCGAGTTCGTCGTTGCGGCCGAGCGCGCGCAGCACGTACGACGGTTCCAGCGAAGCGGACGTACAGGCCGAACCCGACGACACCGCGACGTCTTTCACCGCCATGATCAGCGATTCCCCTTCGACAAAATTGAAGCTGATGTTCAGGTTATGCGGCACACGCCTTTCCATGTCACCGTTCACATACACTTCTTCGATTTGCGACAGACCGTTCAGCAGCCGGTCGCGCAGCATCCGGACGCGCTCGTTTTCGGTCGCCATCTCTTCGCGCGCGATACGGAACGCTTCGCCCATGCCGACGATCTGGTGCGTGGCAAGCGTGCCCGAACGCATGCCGCGCTCGTGACCGCCGCCGTGCATCTGGGCTTCGATACGGATACGCGGCTTACGACGCACGTACAACGCGCCGATACCCTTCGGGCCATACGTCTTGTGTGCCGAAAACGACATCAGATCGACTTTCAGCTTTTGCAGGTCGATCTCGATCTTGCCAGTGGCCTGCGCCGCATCGACGTGGAAAATGATGCCCTTTTCACGCGTGATCTCGCCGATCGCCTCGATGTCCTGGATCACGCCGATTTCGTTGTTCACCGACATCACCGACACCAGAATCGTGTCCGGGCGCAGTGCGGCCTTGAATGCATCGAGGTCGATCAGACCGTCGTCCTTAACGTCCAGATACGTGACTTCGAAACCTTCACGCTCCAGTTCGCGGCAGGTGTCGAGTACAGCCTTGTGCTCGGTTTTCACCGTGATGATGTGCTTGCCCTTGCTCTTATAGAAGTGCGCGGCACCCTTCAAAGCGAGGTTGTCCGACTCCGTCGCGCCGGACGTCCAGATGATTTCGCGCGGGTCCGCGTTTACGAGCGCGGCGACCTGCTCGCGCGCTTGCTCGACTGCGCGCTCCGCGTCCCAGCCGTACGCGTGGCTGCGCGAAGCGGGGTTGCCGAACTGCTCGCGCAAATACGGAATCATCTTGTCCACTACGCGCGGATCGATCGGCGTCGTGGCGCTGTAGTCCATGTAAATGGGCAGATGGAGAGAGTCGTTATTCATCAATTGCTCCGGGGACGTCATGTGCTCTGGCTTCTGGGTTCTCTGTCGCCGCGGTGGTTTTATCTACTAATTCGTACCGCGTGTCAGGAACCGGCCATGTTGAAAACGGAATTGGGCCCTTTCGGCGCCGTGCGGACGGGCTCGACCGCCGGTGCATCGCTGCGCCTGTCGCGCAGCACCGCCGGAGCGCCTTCGCGCGAACGCTGCTGGTCGACCAGATCTTTGAGCGAGACCGAATCGAGGTATTCGACCATTTTCTCGTTCAGCGTCGACCATAGCTCGTGCGTCATGCAGTGGCCGTCGTGCTGCTTGGTGCCTTCGCACGTGCCTTTGCCGCCGCACTGGGTCGCGTCGAGCGGTTCGTCGACCGCGATGATGATGTCGGCCACCGTGACGTTTTCCGCACGGCGCGCCAGATTGTAGCCACCGCCCGGTCCGCGCACCGACTCGACGATTTCGTGACGGCGCAGCTTGCCAAACAGCTGCTCGAGATATGACAGGGAGATATGTTGGCGCTGGCTGATACCCGCAAGCGTCACCGGGCCCTGCTCCTGGCGCAGCGCCAGGTCAATCATCGCCGTGACGGCGAAACGGCCTTTCGTGGTGAGTCTCATATGATGTGGGAACCGCAATTCTCGACAAGTTTTGTCAAGTATAAATACATGAGCGATTTAGTCAAGTATCGCCGGTGAAATTTGAGTCATCCGCTTAATTGCTCGCCAGAGCCGACCGCGCGGCTGCGCGCTCGCGCGGCCGACGGGCTTCCGCAGACTCAGGCCCCCAACTTGGCACGCAAGACGGCGACCAGCCCGGAGCACGCGGCCTCACATTGATCGAGCACTTGCGCGAAGCCCTCGGAGTCACCGAAATACGGGTCAACGACTTCCCGAGCGCCATTCCACCGATTGTCCATTTCCGGTACGAACTCCATCAGCAGACGGATTCTGTCGCGCAGCGCAGGCGGGCAAAGCTGACGCAGCGCGGCGATGTTGCGCTCGTCCATCGCGACGAGCAGATCGAAACGCGCGAAATCAGCGCTTGTAACCTGGCGGCCGCGCAATGTGCCGATGTCATAACCGCGCTCACGCGCCGCCTGCTGCGCGCGCTCGTCGGGTGCCTCGCCGATGTGCCAGTCGCCGGTGCCGGCGGAGTCGATCAGGATGCGGTCAGTAAGCTGGGCTTCGTGGACGAAATGGCGCATCACGCCCTCCGCCGTCGGTGAACGGCAGATGTTCCCCAGACACACGAAACAGACGGATACGGTTTTCATCAGGGACTTTCAGGAGCTGGAGATGCCGGCGTCGGCAAGCAATGGAAGGCGGACTGCGCCGAAATTATACAAAGCAGCATCGAATCCCGCCGGGCGGCTACGGTGGCGTGCGGGCGTGGCAACCACCCTCTGGGCCGCCGCCATTCCCTGCTACCCGTCCGCTTACGACGCCTCGGCGACTGGCATCGCCGCGGTACCGTGTACAGGCTTGGCCGGCAATGCCGACGAGGGGTCGATCATGCCGTATGACACAGCGCGCGCGAGTTCGGCGGTCAGATGGTTGGCATCGAGTCGAGTCTGCGGCGCGCGCGAATTGAGCTGGCTACCGATGTGCAGATACGCCAACGCGACGAGCGGTACCACGAAGGCGAGAGGCCAGTACACCGATATTGTCTTTTTCATGATGTCGTTTCCAGTGGAGGCGTATGAGCTTTGAGCCCACTATGCCAAGTCGGAATGCTATAGGAATTGACAATCAGGAGAAACCCGTCGGCCCGAGATAGATCGTTGCTCGAATTGGAACAGTCAGTTGAGGGTTCCTGCCTCCGCGCTCGCGCGACAGGCATGGAAAAGAAAACCTTACAAACACATACAAAACTGACGCGACGGACGGCGATAATGGTGGTGTCATGCTTATATCAATATTTCTGGCACTTGCAGTGGTCCCAAAATGAAACGTCTCGCACCTCTCACCGGTCTCGTGGCGGCCGCCCTGCTCGGCGGTTGCGCTGTTTATCCAGACGGCACCCCGATGTATAGCAGCGACTATGAAGGCTACAGCGGCTACGACGGCTACGCACCCGGCGCCCCAGTCCTGCCGCCAACCAACGTCTACCTTGGATACAGCAACTACGGCGCGCCAGGGCGCTACTACGGACCGGGACCGGGCTATCGGGGCTATCCCGACCACGGCCGGCCGAACGATAACGGCGGGCATCACGGCGACGGCGACGGCGGCGGTGCCCCCGGGCAACCGCACGGCGATCGATCGCACGGCGGTCCGCCGCCGCAAGGCGCCGCGGCGGGCCCGCGAGGGCCGGGTGGCTCGAATGGCGGCCCGCACCCCGGCGCGGGCGGCCCGCCGCCGGCCCAGCCAGCGGCAAGCAACGGCGGAGGTCGAGGTACCGCGTGGGTGCGAAGCGCGCCGGCGCGTCAGCCCGGCGAGCCGACGAATCACTGATGACGCCGAGGATCGAGCGCCGACGAGCGCCCGGTCTGAATTGAAGCGGGCGGCACGGCAGTTCTCACCCCGCGCCCGGCCCGATATCCGTCGATAGGCCGGGAACCTCGGCTCGCGCCGCCGGCTTAGCCGATATGGCTACGCTGCGCGGCGTACAGTTCCCTAAACGTCCGCCCGACAGGCGCCGGCATATCGCGCGTATCGGTCCAGCCCGCGCCGCCGAGCGGCAGCCTCGCGATCGAGCCATTGCGCCCGCCCATCCGCTCCAGGACACGCACGGCCAGTCTGGTGAAGAGCGCGTACGCGTCGGGATGCAACGCCAGCCAGCCCCACAGCGCCAGCCCGGCGCGCTCCTTCCACGGCCTCAGGCGCCGCTCCATCTGCTTCTCGCGCAGCTTGCGCAACAGATCCGAAAGTGGAATGCCGACTGGACAGACACTGTTGCACTCGCCACAGAGCGTCGCGGCCTGCGGCAAGTCCAGCGCCTTGTCGATCCCTACATAGCTTGGCGTCAACACCGAGCCCATCGGCCCCGGATAGACCCAGCCATACGCGTGGCCGCCGACCTTCTGATAAACAGGGCAATGATTCATGCACGCGCCGCAGCGGATGCAGCGCAGCATCTCCTGGAAGTCGCCACCGATCAGCCCGGTGCGCCCGCCGTCCACCAGCACCACGTACATATGCTCGGGGCCGTCCTGATCGCCCGCGCCACGCGGGCCGGTCAGCATCGAAAAGTAGTTCGACGTAGCCTGCCCGGTCGCCGAGCGTGGCAACAGACGCATTGCGGTTGCGAGATCTTCGAGCGTCGGCAGCACCTTTTCGATGCCGGTGACGGCCACGTGCACACGCGGCATGACCGTACACATGCCTTCGTTGCCCTCGTTCGTCACGACGACGACCGAGCCCGTTTCCGCAACGATGAAATTACCGCCCGTCACGCCCATGTCCGCGCTGAGAAAGTGCGGGCGCAACACCTCGCGAGCCTCGCGCGTCATATCCGGGATTTCGGTCAGGCGGGCTCGGCCATGCGTCTTCGCGAACAGGTCGGCGATCTCGTCCTTATCCTTGTGGACGACCGGCGCGATGATGTGGCTCGGCGGCTCATTGTCGTTGATCTGCAGAATGTATTCGCCGAGATCGGTTTCGATCGACTGCACGCCCATCTGCCCCAGCACTTCGTTCAGACGCATTTCCTCGGTGACCATCGACTTGGTCTTGATCACCTTCTTCACGCCGTGCTTGCGCGCGATATCGCCGACGATCCGCGCGGCCTCCTGGGTCGTCTCGGCGAACAGCACCGTCACGCCGCGCCGGGTCGCCTCGCGCTCGAAGCTTTCCAGCCACACGTCGAGATTCTCCAGCGCGCGATTGCGGCGCTCCTTGAGCGCGGCGCGAGTCGCCGGAAAGTCGATCGCCGTCATCGCCGTGGCGCGGGCCGACACGAACTTGGAGGACAGCTTGGTCAGGTTCTGTTGCAAACGCTGATCGGCGAGCTTCTGACCAGCGCGAGCCTTGAACT
>NZ_DASXHN010000527.1:0-19555 GCF_036488505.1 Paraburkholderia sp.
GGGCAATCAGCCCGCGGGTTTGTGGATGGTTCCTGGCGAACACTATCTGCTGGTCGGTATGACCGGCGAAGACGACGTCACGGTGGTGGACTGGCACAAGCAGCAGATCGTCAAGAAGATCCACACGGGCCGTGGCGCCCACAATTTCCGCAACCTAGACGACGGCAAGCATGTGGTGGTCTCCAATCGCGTCGACAGCACCATCAGCATCATCGACTTCACAACGCTCACCAATGTCGGCGATATCACCGGCCTGATGCCTGGGCCCGACGACATGGAACTATCTGCCGACAAGCGCTATCTATGGGTGGGATTCCGTTTTGCGAGGCATGTGGGAGTCATCGATCTGACCACTCGCAAGCTGATCGACACGATTGCGGTAGGCCGCTCGCCGCACGGCATCTATTTTTACAACCGTGCGCCGGTCGTGTCGCCCAATCCGGACTAAGGTCGCCGAGTCGTCTCGAACTTGCCATTGCGCAAGCAGTCGCAGAACTGGCAGAACATGAGGATTCTGATGTTTCATCAAATAGTCGCGCAACTCGACAACCTGGTGTCCGCGCTGCAGACGCTGTTATATGTCGATGTGGTGCAGCCGTTTTTCTATCGCTTCGGCTTGATGGGCTACGACGAAGATACCTACGACGCACTGTATTGGGTCATCATCGGCGTGCTGGAAATCGTCGTCACGTATGTCGCGTTAAGGCCGCTCGAAGCGCTGCGCCCCGTCGAGCCGTGGCAGGATCGCAAGGCGCTGCGCGCCGACGTGGTCTACACATGGATCGTCAAGCTCGGCATCATCAATATCGCATTCTTCGTGATGCTGCAGCCGCTATTCGATCACTGGCAGAGTCTGATCGCGATCTACCGCATACCGAACATCGACATCGACAGTCTCTGGCCGGGCGTGACGGATCAGCCAGTGGTGTCGTTCCTGATCTACCTGGTCGTGCTCGATTTCGCCGGCTACTGGTATCACCGCTGGCAGCATCGTTTCGGGGTTTGGTGGGAACTGCATGCGGTGCATCACAGCCAGCAGCAGATGTCGCTGTGGGCCGATGACCGCAACCACTTTCTCGACGACATCATGCAGGTCGCGTTCTTCGCTGCGATCTCGCTGTTTATCGGCGTGCAGCCGAACCAGTTCGTGGTGCTGGTCGCAGTCAGCAACTTCATGCAGAGCATCCAGCACGTCAATGCACGGCTGCCATATGGCTGGCTGCTCGAGCGCATCATTGTCAGCCCGAGCTTTCACCGCCGTCATCATGCGGTGGGCTACGGCCACGAAGGCACCGCTTACGGTTGCAATTTCGGCGTGCTGTTTCCATGGTGGGACATGCTGTTGGGCACCGCTTCATGGAACCCAGCGGTCGAGCCGACCGGCATCCGCGACCAACTACCCGTGCCCGATGGTGCAGCCCGTTTGTATGGCAACGGGGTGATCGCGCAACAGTGGTACGCGTTGGGCAGAATTGCAAAGCGTTTGCGCGGGCAAAGGCATTACGCGGAAAGTGTCGCGGAGTGAGTGCAGCTGGCGGTTCCAGTTCAAATAATGGCCGAGCGCGGGCTGTCGCTGGCCGGCGACGATCGCCGCCAGCGACGCATGGGGAGCCGGCTCCCGGTCGCGACCGGGAATGTGCGCCTACGACTTCGCGCCGAGTCGGAACTTGTGCAGCAATGGCTCGGTATACCCTGCAGGTTGCGTCCGCCCTTCAAAAACCAGCGCCTTCGCCGCCTTGAACGCGAGCGATGTTTCCAGGTGACCGGTCATTGGCTGGTAATGCGGGTCGTCGGCGTTCTGCGCATCGACCACCTTCGCCATGCGCTCGAACGTTTCGTTCACCAGCGCTTCCGACACCACGCCGTGACGCAGCCAGTTCGCAATGTGCTGGCTCGAAATGCGCAGCGTCGCGCGGTCTTCCATCAGACCAATATCGTGAATATCGGGCACCTTCGAGCATCCGACGCCCTGATCGATCCAGCGCACCACGTAACCCAGAATCCCTTGTGCGTTGTTCTCTATTTCCTCGCGGATTGCCTGATCCGACCACTGCGCTTTTTCGACTACCGGAATGGTCAGCAAGCCGTTGAGCAATTCATCGCGTACGCTGTCGTAGCCGGTTTTCTCCAACTCTCGCTGCACGGCTTGGACATCGACTTGATGGTAGTGCAGCGCGTGCAGCGTCGCGGCTGTCGGCGACGGCACCCAGGCCGTGTTGGCGCCCGCTCGCGGATGCGCGATCTTTTGTTCGAGCATCGCGTGCATCAGGTCGGGCATCGCCCACATGCCCTTGCCGATCTGCGCGCGTCCTCGCAGTCCCGAGCTGAGGCCGGCCAGCACGTTATTGCGCTCGTAAGCCGCGATCCATGCCGACGATTTCATATCGCCCTTGCGCATCATCGGACCGGCTTCCATCGCGCTGTGCATCTCGTCGCCGGTGCGATCCAGAAAGCCCGTATTGATGAACGCCACGCGCGCCGCGGCCGCCGCGATACAGGCCTGCAGATTGACGCTGGTGCGGCGTTCTTCGTCCATGATGCCCATCTTGATGGTATGGCGCGGCAGCCCTAGCAGATCTTCGACGCGGCCGAACAGCTCATTGGCGAACGCGACTTCGGCCGGGCCGTGCATCTTCGGTTTGACGATGTAGATCGATCCAGTTCGCGAATTGAACCTGTTTTGTAGATCATGCATCGCGCCCAGCGATGTCATCACGGCATCCAGAATGCCTTCGGGAATCTCGTGACCGTCGCGATCGACGATGGCCGGATTCGTCATCAAATGCCCGACGTTGCGGATGAACAGCAACGAGCGGCCATGCAGCGTCACCGTAGAGCCGTCCGGCGCGGTGTATTTGCGATCGGCATTCAGGCGACGCGTGAAGGTCTTGCCGTTCTTGGTGACTTGCTCGGTCAGATCGCCTTTCGCGAGGCCAGTCCAGTTACGGTAGAGCTGAACCTTGTCGGCGGCATCGACGGCGGCCACCGAGTCTTCACAATCGATAATCGTCGACACAGCCGCTTCCATCAGCACGTCTTTCACGCGTGCCGGGTCGAGCTTGCCGATCGGATCCGTTGCGTCGATCTGGATCTCGAAGTGCAGGCCGTGATGCTTGAGCAGGACCGCGGAAGGGGAGCCCGCGTCGCCCTGAAAGCCGATGAACTGCGCGGCAACCTGCAATGGCGACGAGCCCTGCTGGAGCGTGACGGCGAGCTTGCCGCCCTCCACGCGATACGCGATGGCGTCGACGTGCGAGCCGTTGGCGAGTGGCGCCGCTTCATCGAGGAATGCGCGGGCGCGGGCGACCACGCGTGCACCGCGGATCGGGTTGAAGCGAGCGGTGCGCTCCGCGCCGTCCGTTTCGGGGATCGCGTCGGTGCCGTATAGCGCATCGTACAGGCTGCCCCAGCGCGCATTCGCGGCGTTGAGCGCGTAGCGCTGATTTGAAAGCGGTACGACCAGTTGCGGGCCGGCTTGCCCGGCGATTTCGGTGTCGACGTTCTCGGTCGTCGCCTGCACGGTTGCGCTCGCCGGCACGATGTAGCCGATGCTTTCAAGAAAGGCGCGGTACGCTTTCAGATCGCGCACTGGCCCGGGATTTGCCCGGTGCCATTGGTCCAGCTCCGCTTGCAGGCGATCGCGTTCTGCGAGCAGCGCGCGGTTTTTCGGGGCGAGGTCGTGGACGAGGGCATCGAAGCCTTTCCAGAAGGCTTCGCTGTCGATGCCGGTCCCACTCAACGCTTCATCGTCGACGAATTTGCTCAGGACAGCCGCGACCCGCAGACCATTGCGCTCAATCATTTCACCCATCATTTGCTCCAACAATTTCGTGTATCGATCAATCAGCCGTTGAGGCTGTTTGCTGCGGTTCTGGCCACTTGCGAATCCTGGTCCGGCTTGACACCGGACACGCCCACCGCGCCCACCACGTGCCCGCCGGCCATGACCGGCACGCCGCCTTCCAGCGTGCCGGCTAGCGGTGCGCTCAGGAACGCGGTCCGCCCGCCATTGATCATGTCTTCGTACTGTTTCGATTCACGTCGGCCGAGCGCTGAGGTGCGCGCCTTTTCGGTCGCGATGTAAGCGCTTATTGGCGCACAGCCGTCGAGACGGAGCAGGGCCAGCAAATGACCGCCGTCATCCACCACCGCGATCGTGACGGCCCACTGGTTTTTCTCGGCTTCCGTGCGCGCGGCTTCGAGGAGTTTCGTCGCTTCTACAACGGTCAATACGGGTTTGCTTTGCATGTCAGGTTGATCAAGTCAGTGTTTGGAAGTGAAGTGTCGCCCCCGGTGCATGCCGGTGGCTCGAATACGTTTCGTGGCGAACCGGCTCACCCACCCAGGGCGCCCTGCGTGTTGACGTGGACCGCGTAAATGGACTGCGACGACGCCATGAACAGCCGGTTGCGCGCGCGTCCGCCAAAACACAAATTCGCGCAGCGCTCCGGCAGCGCGATTCGGCCAATCATTTTCCCTTGCGGCGAAATGACCATGACGCCGTCGAGTTCGTCGTTGCCCATCCCCCAGCCGCACCACAAGTTGCCGTCGATGTCCGCGCGCATTCCGTCGATCGTGCCGGCTCCCGCGTCGTGGAACACGCGTCCTTTGCCGATTTCGCGGCCGTCCGCAGAGATTTCATAAACATGAATCATCCGGTTCGGCACCCCGCGTGATTCGATGATGTAGAGCAGTTTCTCGTCGGGCGAAAAGCACAGGCCGTTCGGCCCTTTCAGGTCGCGCGTGACGATGGACGCTTCGCCCGTCGCACCGTCGATCCGATACACGGAGTGCGGAAGTTCCTGCTCCGCCTTGATTCCCTCGTAGTGCCCGGCAATACCCATCGGCGGATCAGTGAACCAGATGGAGCCGTCCGACTTCACGACCAGATCATTGGGGGAATTAAGCGGCTTGCCTTCGAAGGAATCGAGAAGGACGGTGATGCTGCCGTCGTATTCGGTGCGGGTAACGCGGCGGCCGTGCTCGCACGTAACGAGCCGCCCCTGCCTGTCGCGCGTGTTGCCGTTCGCGTAGTTCGAAGGTTTGCGGAACACGCTGACCACGCCCGTTTCTTCCTCCCATTTGAGCATCCGGTTGTTCGGAATGTCGCTCCACAGCAGGTAGCGCCCATCGCCGAACCATACCGGACCTTCGGTCCACCGGTAGCCGGTAGCCAGCCGCTCGACAGCCGAAAAGGCCACGCGATATTTATCGAAGGAAGGGTCCAGCGAAATCACCCGGGGGTCCGGGTATCGCTCAGCTTGTTGCCACATCTCAATCTCCTGTTCGGGTGCCCGGCATGTCCGCGTACGCGGCGGCAGGACCGGTAGTATATAGGCAAACGAGTAAGCGCTTTCTCTTGAATTGCAAATGGAAGTGCCATAAGATGCGCGGAGCGCACGAAATTCGCGTGACGGCGCCTCGGCGGACGTGGCTATGTGAGAAAGCGATTACTCGGTGTATCCCTTTTTTGAACGCCCGGCGCAAATTTTTGGAAGGGCAATGCCTGATGACTGAGATGACCAACAAGAACGTGACCGGGCCGGTGATCCGGTTGCATCCCGCTGACAACGTCGTGATCGCGCGCATCGACGTCGCAATCGGTACGGCGGTACCGGCAGAAGGTTTTGTGTGCCGCAGCCAGGTGGCCGCAGGTTATAAGATCGCGGCGGCGCCCATCCAGAAAGGCGAGCCGGTTCGCAAATACAACGTCGTGATCGGTTTCGCGGCGACCGATATAGCGCCCGGCACGATGGTTCATAGCCATAACGTCGAGTTCCGGGAGTTCGACCGGGACTACGCATTCGGCGCCGATTACCGGCCCGTCGAGATGGTGCCCGAAGCCAGTCGCGCCACGTTCCAGGGCATCGTGCGAGATAACGGCGAGGTTGCGACGCGCAACTACATCGGCGTGCTGTCGACAGTCAATTGTTCGGCCACGGTTGCGCACAAGATCGCCGAATGGTTCACGCCGGAACGACTGGCGGACTACCCGAACGTGGACGGCGTGGTTGCATTCACGCACTCGATCGGGTGCGGCATGGAAATGAGCGGTGAACCGATGGCGCTGCTGCGCCGAACCATGGCGGGTTATGCGCGCCATCCCAATCTCGCTGCGGCGCTGATCGTCGGACTCGGATGCGAGCGTAACCAGCTGGCGGGATTGATGGATCAGGAAGGCCTGAAGCCCGATGCCCGGCTGCACACGTTCATCATGCAGGAAAACGGCGGCACGCGCCGGACCATCGAGGCCGGCGTGGCTGCGGTCCGGGCGCTGCTGCCCGATGCCAATCGCGTGAAGCGCACGACAGTTGCCGCGAGCCACCTGAAAATCGGTCTGCAATGCGGCGGCTCGGACGGCTTTTCGTCGATCACCGCCAATCCTTCGCTTGGCGCGGCGATGGACTTGCTGGTCCGTCATGGCGGCACCGCCATCCTCTCCGAAACACCCGAAATCTACGGCGTCGAACATACGCTTACGCGGCGTGCTGTGAGCCGCGAAGTCGGTGAAAAACTGATTGAGCGGATCCGCTGGTGGAAAGACGAGTATTCGGTCGGCCGGGACGTTCAGATCAATGGGCAGGTCAGCCCCGGCAATCAGGTGGGCGGACTGGCGAACATTTTCGAAAAGTCGATCGGGTCGGCGATGAAGGGCGGTACCGGCCCGCTGATGCAAGTGTATCGATACGCCGAACGGGTGGCGCAGCCCGGGCTCGTATTCATGGACACGCCCGGTTTCGACCCGGTCTCCGCGACCGGGCAGATTGCCGGCGGCGCCAATCTCATTGCCTTTACCACAGGGCGCGGTTCGATGTTCGGCGCCAAGCCCGTGCCATCGCTGAAGCTCGCCACCAACACGCCGATGTATACCCGTCTGAGCGAAGACATGGATCTGAACTGCGGCGGCATCCTGGATGGGGTTGCGTCGATTCAGAGCACGGGCCAGAAGATCTTCGACGCTATTCTTGCCGCCGCGTCGGGCGAGCGCACAAAAAGCGAAATGCTCGGGCTCGGCGACCACGAATTCGTGCCGTGGCAGATCGGCATCATGAGCTGAGTCGTTTGTGACTCAGCGTATCGCGACGGCGACCGGCCATTGATACCCATAAGAAAGCCGCCGCCCTGTAACCAGTCGAATCAATAGCGGAGACAGCCGTTGACTACCCAGATCCCGGCAATACCCATACCTGACAGCGGGGCGAGCGACTCCATTTACACGCGAGTGACCTGGCGCTTCATGCCCTTGCTGTTCGTCTGCTACGTGGTGGCATACCTGGATCGGGTCAACGTGGGCTTCGCCAAGCTTCAGATGCTCGGCGATCTGAACTTTAGCGAAGCGATGTACGGCTTCGGCGCCGGCATCTTCTTCATCGGGTATTTCTTCTTCGAGGTGCCGAGCAACCTGCTGCTGCACCGGCTCGGCGCACGCCGCTGGATCGCCCGGATCATGCTCACATGGGCCGTGCTGTCGGCCGCGACCGCGTGGGTCACGACACCCACCATGTTCTACGTACTGCGTTTCTTTCTGGGCGTGGCCGAAGCGGGCTTTTTCCCGGGGCTGGTGCTGTATCTCACGTACTGGTTTCCGTCGCACCGGCGCGGCAAGATGATCGCTTTCCTGATGGCGGGCAACCCGGTGGCGGGCATCGTTGGCGGCCCGATTTCCGGCTTCATCATGCAGCGCATGGGAGGGAACGCGTCGCTGGCTGGCTGGCAGTGGCTGTTCATTCTCGAAGCTGTCCCCGCGCTGATCCTGGCAGCCGTTATTTTCTGGTTTCTCGACGACCGCGTGAAGGACGCAAAGTGGCTGCCGATTGAAGACCGCGAGTTCATTGCATCGGAAATCGATGCGGAGGCACGCACCAAAAGCCATGGTTCCGTGCGGCAGGTCTTCACGTCGCTGAAAGTGTGGACGCTGTGCACGATTCTCTTCGGTATCGTGATGGGCTCTTATGCGGTTGGCTTCTGGCAGCCCACCATCATCAAAAGTTCTGGAATCACGGACCCCTTCACCATCGGCCTGCTCACCGTCGTACCGTATCTTGCCGCGCTGATTCTGATGATCCTGGTCGGCCGCCACGCGGACCGCACGCGCGAACGCCGCTGGCACGTCGTGTTGCCGCAATGTATGGCGGCTGTGGGTTTCGTGACATGCGCCTACGCGGGCAACAACACGTACATAGCGTTGCTTGGTTTGACGCTGGCCGCGTCGGGCGTGATTACGGCGTTACCGATGTTCTGGGCGTTGCCCACGTCTTTTCTCGGCGGCACCGGCGCGGCCGCCGGCATTGCATTGATCAATTCGACCGGCAATCTCGCCGGGTTCGTCAGCCCCGCGCTGGTGGGATGGCTAAAGACGGTCACGCATTCGCTTGATTCGAGTCTGTTTCTGATTGCAGGCTCGCTGATCATCTCCGCGTGTCTCATTCTGACGCGGCTGCCCGCCACGCTTGTCAACAAGTAGTACGCCCCAGCACCCGACACCAGAGCCAGATAACAACAGTCGGTATCCTCACATGGAAACAGAGACAACATGAAAACCGGGAAGTATCGCTACATTGTCGCCTTGCTGCTGTTTATCGCGGGCGCGATCAATTACATGGACCGCGCGGCGCTCGGCGTCGTCGCGCCTGTCCTCAACAAGGAGCTCAATCTTTCACCGTCGGAACTCGGCGTGGTATTCAGCAGTTTTTTCTTCGGCTATTCCATCTTCGCATTCGTCGGTGGCCAGCTGGCTGACAAGTACGGCCCGCGCCGGGTGTTTTCCTGGGCGATGGGAACGTGGTCCGTTCTGTGCGGCCTGACTGCCGCCGCGACCGGCTTCGGCACGCTGCTGGTCTTCCGGGCGCTGTTCGGCTTTGGCGAAGGTCCGATGAATTCGACGACCAACCGGACCATCACCAACTGGTTTCCCCGCCAGGAAACCGCAACCATGGTCGGCTTCACGTTCTCCGGCCAGACGGTAGGCAGCGCAATCGCTGGGCCGGTGGTGGGACTGATTGCCATTGCTTATGGCTGGCGCACGTCGTTTGTCATCATCGCGGCGCTCGGGCTGGCGTGGATCGTCGCCTGGCGTATGTTCGCGACCGATAAGCCGGCGCAAAGCGCGCGGGTTGGCGAGGCCGAACGCGAGATGATCGAAGCGAGCCGTAGCGCGGCGCATCCGGCAGAAGCCGGCGACGAGACTACGCCGCTGCGCAGCTACCTGTTTCGCCCGGCCACGCTCGCGCTTGGCGTTGGGCTGTTTGCGGTGAACTACACGCTGTTCGTGTTCATCTCGTGGATGCCGAGCTATTTCACCAATGCGCTGCATCTCGACATGCAGCACATGAGCATTCTGAGCGCAGTGCCCTGGGCATGCGGCGGCATCGGATACTTCGGCGGAGGCCTCGTCGCCGACGCGTATTTCAAGCGCGCGAGCAACAAACTGCTGGCGCGCAAGGTGTCGGCGATCGTGCCGCTCGCGCTGTCGGGCGTCGCCCTGTTGGGCGTCAGCATGGTCGATTCCGTGACGCCCGCGGTAGTGCTCGTCGCGTTTGCCGTGCTGTTCCTGACGGCTTCGTCGCAAGCGTGCTGGGCCATCATGCATGAGCTCGTGCCGGGCCGGCATCTTGGCGGCGTAAGCGGCTTCGTTCACCTGATGAGCAACATTTCGGGCATCGTCGGTCCGACCATGATGGGTTTGGCGGTCCAGTACCTTGGCGGCTACAGCAGCGGCTTCATGCTCGGCGCCGCGGTCGATCTGGTCGGCGTGTTGGCCATGCTGCTGGTCATCGGGCGGCGCCCGGCAGGCGCGCCGGTCGAGACGCACACCACGCCTGCATAACGACTCGCGCAGCACGCAAGCGTCAGGGCGGCACGGCGGCTCGGCCCGCAGCGACCGGGCGCGTTGCCGACGCGCCGTCCCGTGAGCATCGTCATCTTTTTTCGAGACCATCCACCGCTATGCAACACGTGATCGTTGGACCTGAACAAGCCGGCTACGACGCGCGTGCGCGGATCGTTTCGGTGGAGGCGCGCACCATCCGCGTGCCGCTCGACCGCCATACGGCATTTTCGACCCGCCTCGTGACCGCCCGCGACTACACCGTCGTGCGGGTCAGGACAGCCGATGACCACTATGGCATCGGCTTTTGCTATAGCGGCAACCGCGCCGGCATGCTGGTCACCTATGCGGTGCGCGAATTGTTCGCGCCGCTATTGCGCGGGCGCTCCGCGCTCGATGTCGAAGGCTCGTGGTGCGCCATGTACGACGAGTCATTGCTGCAAGGTCGTGCCGGCTCGGTCATGCGGGCGCTGTCCATTCTCGACATCGCGTTGTGGGACCGCAACGCACGCGCTACCGGCTTGCCGTTGAGCCGGTATCTCGGCGGCACATGTAGCGCCGTGCCGGCCTACGCCAGCGGCGGTTACTACCTCGAAGGCAAGACGCCTGAGCATCTCGGCGAGGAGATGGCGGCATACGTGGCACTCGGCTTTCGCGCCGTGAAGATGAAGGTGGGGCGGCTCGATCCGCGCAGCGAGCAAGCGCGGGTCCGGGCGGCACGAGAAGCGATCGGCGACGACGTGCTGCTGATGCTCGATGCCAACAACGCGTGGTCCGACGTTCCGACCGCGCTCGAATACATGCGCCGGTACGAGCCATTCAATCCGTACTGGATCGAAGAGCCGTTCGGTCCGGATGACATCGAAAACCATGCGCAACTGAGTCGGCGCACGCCGGTGACCGTGGCGACCGGTGAGATAGAAGCGGGGCGCTGGCGGCATCAGGCGCTGCTCGACAAGCGCGCGGCCATGATCCTTCAGTCGGACGCGGCGGTATGCGGCGGGATCAGCGAATGGCGACGGATTGCGGCGTCGGCCGCGGCCGTGGGTGTGACGATGTGCCCGCACTGGTTCCACGATCTGCATGTGCATCTGGTGGCGTCGACGCCCAACGCGCGCTACGTCGAATTTTTTCCTGACGATCAGGTGCTGAATTTCCGTCGGCTAGTGGATACGCAACTGTCGTTCGCAGACGGCAAGCTGAGCGTGCCGACGCGTCCTGGTTTGGGTTTCGACTTCGATGAAGCCGCGCTGAACGAATACGCGCTCGACGATTGGGCCTGAAGCCGAAGTAACGAATAGCTGGGAAGACCGCCGGTTGCGCATGCAACCGGCGGGTGGGTTTGCAGCACATCAGGCGGTGGCTTTGACCCCCGGCATCGAGAAGCCGATTTCGCGCAATGCGGCGGCGAGCGCACCGCACTGCGCTGGCGTCAGATCGACGAGAGGAGGACGGACGACGCCCCAGTCCGGGTCGTTCGAATACACGCCGATCGCGGCCTTCAGCGCGGGGATCATCGGGAACCGGGCGAACACCGCACGCGTGGCATCGAGCGCGGCCTGACGGGCATCGGCGTCGGCCGATTGCCAATCACGATACAACTGCACGATCGCCGCCGGATTGACGTTGCCGGTCGCCGTGATACAGCCGACGCCACCCGCACGCATGGTGGCCAGCAAAAAGGTTTCACTGCCGGCGAACACATCGAAGCCATGCGGCTGGAAGCGCTCGAGCATGGCCTGAGTGTTGCTCCAGTCGCCCGAACTGTCCTTCACGCCGGCGATTACGCCGGGGAAAGCAGCGAGCAGCCGTTCGATCAGCGCCAGGCTGAGCGGCACCTGGGACACGGGCGGGATGTGATACAGATAAATGCGCAGCGCGTCCGAACCCACGCGCTCGATGATCTGCGCATAGCTGCGGAACAGGCCTTCGTCGGTGACGCCTTTGTAGTAGAACGGCGGGAGCATCAGCACATTGTTCACCCCGAGCGAAAGCGCATGGCGTGTCAGCTCGACCGAGTCGGTGAGTGCGGAGCAGCCGGTGCCCGGCATCAGGCGATCGAGCGGAATGCCTGCGCCAACCAACGTTTCGAGCAGTTTCATTTTCTCGCTGACCGCCAGCGAATTCGCTTCCGAGTTGGTGCCGAAAACAGCGAGTCCGACGTCCTGTTCGATCAGCCATCGGCAATGACGGACATAACGCTCGTGATCGGGAAGAAGGTCTCGTGTGAACGGCGTGACCACGGGCGAGTAGACGCCGCGGGGCCGGTTGACTGAGGTCATCGCGTGTTCCTTTTGATTGAGGTGACAGTGTTTCGCGCCATTCAGCCGGCGATCTGTTGCGCAGACGAGCGGGCGTGAAGCGCTTCAGGATTGACACAGGTCGACGACAGCTTGCCGTCGAGTGCATCGATGAGATTGCGCACCGCGCGCATGGCCATGTTCTCGCGCGTCTGTCGCGTAGCGGAACCGATATGCGGCACCGCTACCACGTTCGGTAGCTGAAGCAGTGGCGAGTCCGGCGCCACCGGTTCGCGTTCGAACACGTCGAGACCCGCGCCGAGAATGCGGCCTTCGCGCAGATGCGCGATGAGGGCTGCCTCGTCGACGATCTGTCCGCGAGCGCAGTTGATGAGAATGGCCGAGGGCTTCATGGCCGAGAGTTCGGCGCTGCCGATCAGGCGGTCGGTGGCGGGCGATAGCGGTACCAGTACGCAGACGAAATCCGCACTCGCGAGCAGTTCGGGAAGCGGGCGCCATTGCGCGCCGTAGCGTTCCTCCGCTTCGGGGTTGCGCGAGCGGTTGGAATAGATCACGTCCATGCCGAAGCCGAGCGCGGCACGCTTGGCCACCGCGCTGCCGATGCGGCCAAGCCCGACGATTCCGAGCGTTTTGTGATGCACGTCGACCCCGAATTGCGCGTCGCCGATAGTACGCGTCCACTGGCCGCGCCGGGTCCAGTCGGCAAGTTCGGAGATCCGCCGGGCGGTCGCGAGAATCAAACTGAACACGAGGTCGGCGGTGGTTTCCGTGACTTCTTCCGGCGTGTTGGTCAGAACGATGCCGCGGCGCGACAGTTCGGCGACATCGAAAGCATCGAAGCCCGCCGAAATGGTGGACGCAACCTGTAGCAAAGGCGCTGCATCGAGGATCTCGGGCGTTATCTTGAGATTTTTGCCGACCATTCCATCAGCCGTGCCCAGCGCGCGTTTGAACGGCGCGAGATCGCCGGAGGATACGTCGACCACTTCGACGCAACAGTGCGCACGAAGTAGCCCCAGCACGGCAGGAGGCAACGAACGATAGGCCACGACATGCTTCATGAAGACCTCGGGGAATGCGGTTGGACAGAGCGGGATAGGCGGCATCGAGCGCGACCCAAAAGAATCGCTTGCGGACAGACTATAAGTATCGGTAACATCGCCGTCAAGATTATTGATAATTTCATCGAAGATTTCTGGGAGCAGCAATGAGCGACAAGAAAAGCGGCTTGCGGCAGGGCCTGACCAACTACGGCGACGAAGGTTTCTCGCTTTTTCTGCGCAAGGCGTTCATCAAGGGGGCGGGCTATACCGACGACGCGCTAACGCGTCCGATCGTCGCCATCGCCAACACGGGCAGCGCCTACAACCCGTGCCATGGCAACGCGCCGCAATTGATCGAGGCGGTCAAGCGCGGCGTGATGCTGGCCGGCGGGCTGCCTGTCGAATTTCCGACGATTTCGATTGCCGAGAGCTTTTCGCATCCGACCAGCATGTACCTGCGCAACCTGATGTCGATGGACACGGAGGAGATGATCCGCGCCCAGCCAATGGATGCAGTGGTGCTGATCGGTGGCTGCGACAAAACCGTCCCGGCCCAGTTGATGGGTGCGGCGGCGGCGGGCGTTCCGGCCATTCAACTGGTGACGGGTGCGATGCTTACGGGCTCGCATCGCGGTGAACGGGTGGGCGCATGCACGGACTGCCGTCGTTTCTGGGCGAGTTTCCGCGGCGACCAGATCGACGAAGCCGAGATCGAAGCGGTCAACAATCAGCTCGTGGCAACAGTCGGAACCTGCTCGGTGATGGGAACCGCAAGCACGATGGCTTGCATCGCGGAAGCGTTGGGCATCATGCTGCCGGGCGGTGCGTCGGCGCCTGCCGTGACCGCCGATCGCGTGCGCATTGCCGAGCGCACCGGCGCGCAGGCCGTGGCGATGATCGGTCAGGACCTGAGCCCGGCGAAAATCCTGACGCCCAAGGCGATCGAAAACGCGTTGCGGGTGCTGCTGGCAATCGGCGGCTCGACCAACGGCATCATTCACCTCACGGCGATCGCGGGCCGGCTCGGGATTCAGATCGATCTTCAGCAGCTCGACCGGATGGCGCGTGAAACGCCGGTGCTCGTCGATTTGAAGCCGTCCGGGCAGCACTACATGGAAGACCTGCATCGCGCCGGAGGGTTGACCACGGTGATGCGCGAGATCAGAGGGCTGCTGCATCTGGATGCGCTGACCGTGACTGGTCGTACGCTCGGCGAGGAGCTGGACGCCGCGCCGGCAAGCTTCGCGCAAGAAGTCGTGCGCCCGTTTGACCGCCCGATCTTTCCGCAAGGCGGTATTGCAGTGCTGCGTGGCAACCTCGCGCCGGGCGGCGCGATCATCAAGCAGTCAGCGGCAAGCGCCAGCCTGATGGAGCACGAAGGGCGAGCCGTTGTTTTCGAGGACGCGGAGGACCTGGCTCGCCGCATCGACGATCCGGAACTCGACGTGGACGCGCAGGACGTCCTCGTGCTCAAGCGGATCGGTCCGGTCGGCGCCCCCGGCATGCCGGAAGCGGGCTACATTCCGATTCCGCGCAAGCTCGGCCGCCTGGGCGTGAAGGACATGGTGCGCATTTCCGATGGCCGCATGAGCGGAACGGCTTCGGGCACAGTGGTCTTGCACGTTACACCCGAGGCGGCGATCGGCGGCCCTCTCGCGATCGTGCAGACTGGCGACCGGATTCGCCTGAGCGTGACAGAGCGGTCGATCGAACTTGCCCTCAGTGACGACGAAATTGCAGCCCGTCTCGCCGCGTTGCCGGCGCGCCAGGTTGATCCCGAAGAGCGTGGTTATCGCAAGCTCTTCCTGACGACGATCACTCAGGCCGACCAAGGCTGCGACTTCGACTTTCTGCAAGCGGCCCGGATGACCGCAACCGTTCCCGGCAACGGAAACAGCGATTAACCCGATATTTTCGTATAGGCTCGCGGCTTGGATCATTTTGCGGACCCTTTTATGAACGACGCTGCCACGCCCAAACGCTCCAATGCACGCACTGCGAAGACGGTCGAACGCGACCGCAATGTCGACGAGACACTGCGCAACGTCGCTGACGAGCTCGAGGAACAGATCGTCCTGGGCGTCCTGCATCCGCGCGAACGGCTGGTGGAAGACGATCTGTGCGAGCGCTTCAACCTGAAACGGCACGTCGCACGTCAAGTGCTGACAGAGGTGGAGCGGCGCGGCCTGGTGGAGCGCCGCAAGAATGTCGGCGCGGTGGTCAAGTCGTTTACGCCACGCGAAGTAACCGAACTGTATGCGCTGCGCGAATTGCTGGAAGCAGACGCGGCGAGGCGAATCGTTTTTCCGGTCAGTAGCGAGGCACTCGATGGGTTGACGGCGATTCAGGCAGAGCACGACGACGCAGCGATCGCGGGCGATCTGCGGCGCGTGTTCCGCGCGAACATGGCGTTTCACCGTGCGTTCTTTGCGTTGTCGGAAAGCCAGGTTCTCACCGAAGCGATCCGCGAGTATGAACGCCGCACGCATGCGATCCGTTCTGTCTCCATCGTGTTTCCCCAGTATCTCGAGAAGGCGCGCGCCGACCACCGCCAGATGATCGAGGCGCTGCGCACCGGCGACCGCGAATCGCTGATCAGATTATGCCGGGAGCACCTGGTGCCATCGCGCGATGCTTATCTGGAAGCGCACCATCGCCGCTCGGCCGGCTACGCCGTACAGAAGGGCGTCACCGATTAACCGTATTTGCCCAATCACATAGAGGGTGTCAATGACTCGAGTACTGATCACCGGCGCGGCCGGTCACATTGGACGCGTGCTGCGCGCCGGTTTCCAGGGGCACTATGCACTGCGCCTCGCCGATATTGCGCCGCAGGCGCCGGCGCAGGCAGGGGAGGAAATCGTGACCGCGGACATCACGCGGCTCGAAGATCTGCTGCCCGCCATGGAGGGTGTCGACGTCGTTGTGCATCTTGCCGGCATTCCTGACGAGGACCGCTGGGAGCGCATCCGCGATATGAACATCGAGGGTTGCTACAACGTGTTCGAAGCGGCGCGGCAAGCGGGCGTGAAGCGGGTGGTGTTCGCGAGTTCGAACCATGCGGTGGGGTTTCATCGTCGCGACCGGATGATCGACAACAGCGTCGAGCCGCGCCCGGATAGCCGCTACGGCATCTCGAAGGTGTTCGGCGAGGCGCTTGGCCGGATGTACGCCGACAAGCACGGCATGTCGGTCGCGTGCATCCGCATCGGCTCGTTCCGCCCGGACGACCGGCCAACCGCACCCCGCCACCTCTTCACATGGATCAGCCATCGGGACATGGTCCAGGTGGCGCGCCGCTGTATCGACTATCCGGACTTTCACTTCGCGGTCGTGTATGGCGTTTCCAATAACGCGCGCAATCGCTGGGATAACGCCAACGTGCGCTATCTCGGGTTCGTGCCGGAAGACGATGCCGAACTGTACGCGGCCGAGATCGCCGCAATGGGAAAGGCGGAAGACGCGCGTGAAGCGCTGTTTCATGGCGGCTTCGGCTGCCTGGTCGAATTCGATGGTGATCCGCTGCGGATCGAATGAATACGGCGACCAATGAACTTCGGCGCGACGGGCGGCTTCACCCTGATGGCCTGCTCGCGCCGGGTCCGCACTAGTGGTTCAGACAGAAGCAGGCGCTCGCAGCTTCGGCAGGCGACAGACCAGTGTGGAAGTAAGCCCGCAGTCGCCGGACGGTCGCATCGTCAGGTTCCCATGGCTCGCGAATAAAGCCCTCTGCGACGGCTTGCGCGTATACGGCGTTTGCCCACGCGCATAGACCGAGTGCGAATGAAAAAGGCAGCGCTATCTGATCGGGCTGAATGAACATCAGAACCTCCACAAGGTCGAAAATCGGCGTGCCTGAATCACGCAGATACGGATAACGGTCGCGGATAGATACGACATTTCCTCGTTTCAATGGTTTCGACGCGCCGTGCTCTTGATCATCGCCACAAGTACGGTCGCCACGACGGCGAGGAAGCTGGACATGTAGACAAGCACGATGGTCATCATCGTCTGCTCCTCCTTCGCGTATGCCGCAATTGCGACGGCCGCCACCGGCTGCCGAGATGGGCCACGATTGCCCAGAAGGTGTACGGCACAAGCCGCGACTCGAACGGCGGCAATCGATCGTCGAGAAACCCCCTCCAGGTCGCGTCCTCATTGAGGGAACTGTGATCAAAAGGACTGACCGGCTCAGGTGCATCAGTTGCGCATTGGCCTTGAGAACAATGTACAGGTGCGACGCACAGCAAACCATTCTACGAACGGTTCAAACGCCGGCGCATGTGGATAGGCATCTCATACTCGCGTATAACTCGCGCAGTTGCCGCAGGCGACCCAATGCGTCGTTCGTAATAAAGTTCTCGTTCAAGCGGCAAGCTCCGCCGACATGAAACCATGCGGGCAGATGTCGTCGGACGGTGAGGGGAAATGACACTGAGACGGCCAGCATCGTGCGGCGCGGCATGACGGCGGTGTTGCGCAGAAGCGGCGACGCTATCGCAACTCCAGCAACGCTATCGCGAATCCAGCAACAGATTGAGCAGTTGCTCGACAATGCCGGCATCAACGGGCTTCGCGAACAAAGGGGGCGCACCTCTGGCCTGGATTTCGGCCTCAAGGGCAGCAGTCGGGAACCCGGTGACGAAAATTATCGGAATTGCGTAACCGAGGGCGAGCAGGCGGTCGTGCATCTCGATTCCGGACAAGCCGGGCATGCGTATATCCGAAATGACGCATGACGTTTGGTCGATCAGCCCCGACTGCAGAAACTCTTGCGCCGACGCAAACACGGTTGCCTGCCATCCTAGCGAACGAACCAGACTCGCGGCCGCCATCCGGCAACCCTCGTCGTCGTCGACGATGGAAATCATTTGAAAGGACACAAGCGACGGGCCTCGGCACACTGGAAGCGGAGCTTGCCGCACGCAACGGTGTGGCACGCGACTCAAATCGATCGTAGCTTGCAAACGACCACACGGAAATAATACGAATGTATAAGCTGTCCGCGAGGCTGGCGCCGCTCTGCCGTTCATCACGCGCCGCCGCGAATCCAATGGAAGGCGAAGCTGGAAGCTGCCCCCGTGCCCGGCAGTGTTGGTCGCCCACACCTGTCCTCCGTGCGTGGGCTTCGGTGCATCGAACAGCAGAACGACACGCTCTGCCCATGCCGCCGGCCCTGTTGCGGAGGGCGTTTGCGCAGCACCGGCATTTCATCAGTCAAACGGCGTGCGCAGTAGAGGGCCGAGCCTGCAGTCAGGCAAACACGCCTAATCGTCTGACAGTTCGCGATGGTCATTGATCTCTGTTGTCGGCCAGCAATCAGGGCCGACACCTGACGTTCCGTCGCGCTGTTGAACGGGGCGCGGGCCGAAGAATAGGGCCAGTCGAAGTCGTAAGGTTGCGACTCGCAACGGCCTACAATGACTTTACCCGGTTGCCGATCAGATCCGCGAGCGTTGGCAAGTCGATGCGCACGACGGAAGTGACCATTCGGCGCGACTGTCGAGTGGTAAGCGGTCGATGAATACAGGGCAAACTCGGGATTTCGTGCCGGCCAACGAATCCTTGCCGCAAGCTGTCGGGGATCCGGCGACGCGCGCAATAGTGGCGGCGTAAGATTGCGGCAGGCAAGCGGGGGACGACCGCATTGCGCTTCGCGAGGTGCCCAAATGATTGCTAGACCGACCAGACCAGTGACGCATGAACCTGGAGCAACTGACGGTTCCGTCATCTACATTGTCGATGATGACGGGGGAATGCGGCGCGCCCTTGACCTGCTTCTGCGCTCCGTGGGCCTACGCGTCGAAACCTTCGAGTCCCCGGACGAATTTCTCCGGTTTCCTCACTCAACGGGGCCGAGCTGCCTCATTCTGGACGTGCGGCTCCGCGGAAGAAGCGGCATGGCTTTTCATCAGCAAATCGTTAATAGCGGCATGCAGATTCCCGTCGTATTCATGACCGGTCATGGAGACATCGAGATGGGGGTGAGGGCAATGAAGGCTGGCGCGCTCGATTTCCTTGCCAAGCCGTTTAAAGACCAGGACATGCTCGACGCAGTTGCCCAGGCTCTGGCCAAAGACAGCGAGCGGCTCGCGGCAGAAGCTGCGCTCACCGGGCTGCGGGCTTTGTACGAGTCTCTATCGCCGCGCGAGAAAGAGGTGATGAGCTTTGTCTTGTCTGGTCTGCTGAACAAGCAGATTGCCTCTGAGATGAACCTGAGCGAGATCACGGTCAAGGTCCATCGTGGACAGGTGATGCGAAAAATGAATGCGCGCTCGATGCCGGACCTCGTCCGCAAGGCGGAATCGCTCGGCGTCAAGCCCTGCCTGCCGGAAGACCGCCGTCGGTGAGCGGTCACAAGGCCAGGCCGGCGTTCATTTCCCGATGGCCGCGCTGATTGCCCAGGTTGTGCCGCTCGGCAGGAG
>NZ_DASXHN010000020.1:0-12971 GCF_036488505.1 Paraburkholderia sp.
TGTCCTGACTGGATGCTGATGTTCCCGTTGCCGCCGATAGCGCCGCCCACGCCGTTGTTGAGCAGGCCGGTCGTCGTGATGGAAACGCCGTCTGCGTTTAGCGACGCGGCGGTTCCGCCCGAATTATCGAGCGAACCACTCGACGAAGAAAGCGAGCCTGCGGCCTGCATCGTGCCGCCCTGGTTATTGATTGCGCCCGTAACGGCCCCGGTCAGCGTGCCACCCGAAACGATCTGGCCATTGTGGTTCGAGAGTGCGCCCGCAGTGATGGTTTGCGCATCACCCGACGACATTGCGCCGTTGTCGTTCGTGAGCGTACCGGCCGCACGCGCGTCAAGCGCTCCGCCCGCCGTCGCGGTTGCGCCCGACAGGTTCAGGTCACCGCTGTTCGCAGCGAGTGAAAGCGCGCCGTTCGCCGACGTGCGACTCCCAGCGAGATTGACGCCGCTGCCTGAGAGCGACGCACTACCACCTGCGACATTCTGGCCATTGGCGTTCAACTGGCCGGATGCCGTTACGGCCAGGTCACCGGTCTGCGCGAGCGAGCCGTCGCCGTTCACGCCCGCCGCGAGCGCGCCAGTCGAAGTCACCGAGCGAGCGCTCAGGGAAGTATTCTGCTGCGCGGCAACCATGCCGCTGTTCGTGACCGTACCGCTGGCCGAGAGCGTCGCGCTTTGCTGCGCGTATGTCGTGCCGCTGTTCTGGATATCGCCGCCGGTTGCGGCAAGGTTGCCGCTTGCGCTCGTCTTGCCGGTGAGGGCTAACAGACCGTTCGATTGCAGCGTCAGGTCGCCCGCCTGCGCGGCGATCACGCCCTGGTTCGAAACACCTACGCCATACTCGTTGCTCGCGAGAAAAATCCGCCCGCTGTACATCCCTCCCAGCTGGCTCACATCGATCGAGACGGCAGGTGCGGGTCCGTCGCCTGCGATCGGCGTGAACGCCAGTGAGTCGTGACCGATCTGGTTTGCGCCCGCGATGACATTCAGGTTCTTTCCGGCGTAAATCGCCGCATTGACCTGCACCGCGCGCGCGAGCAGGTCAACCTGGTCAACAGCCGAACCGTCGAGTCCCGCGCCTTGCACGGTGATGTTGCCGCTCCTTACACTAAAACCGGTGAGCGAACCATCGGGGGCGAAGTTCGGCGTACCGGTCGTCAAAATGGCGCGTGAGGTGTTCAGAAAGCCACCGCCATTGACCAAAATGCCCGAGCCGTTGGCAATCACAACCTCTGCGCGTTGCCCTGCAACTTCGAGATGGCCGTTGATCTGACTCGCCGCGTTGCTGTTGACCTGGTTCAGGATGATGCGCGCGGCCTGGTTCGCCCCGAAGTTCGGGTTGCCATTGATCTGCCCGGCCAGCTGCGTGCCGGTGATAACGGGCGAATTATTGAGAATTGCGCCGTTTTCTGCACATCGAACTGCGAATACGTATTCAGGGAAACGCCTGCACCCGAAGCCTTATTGATATTGACCTGTGGCAGGCCATTTGCCGTGCCGATGACGTTCGGCGCGTGCGCGCCCGAGGGCACGATCTGCGCATCCGCGAGTACAGGTGCGAGTCCGCACAGCACCAGTACGGCGAATGCTGCGTGACGCATCGCGAACAGTGTGATGGGCCGCAGTGTGGTTGGTAAACGGACTTCGCCCTGACTTGCGTTGCCGTGGGCAAGGGCGGTTTCCGCAACAGCGACGAGCATACTCCGGCACCGGCTGAAAACCAGCCTGAACATGTTCTTATTCATTCTGCGTAGCGTGATTTTTTAACTTGCCGAAAAATACCCCAACGCACCGTCCGGGCGAGTTAAAGATTGTCAACGCAGTGCGAAGCAACAACGGAAATTGAAAACTGGACGTGTCCGATAGACATGCAGCGTCAGCATATGCAGATGAAATATGCAAAACGAATAGGCATCTGCTTCTCGCCGTGCAATTGAAAAAGGCGGCATCAAGCCGCCTTCATGGATTGCTGACAGAGCCAGTTAGTGCTTTGCCGTGGCAGTGCCAGGAGTCGCAAGTCTGCCATTGTCTTGCCTTAATGACTGCGTCTGCAGTCGTAAGCCATATGCATCGGAAAGCTCCGTTGTGTTGAATGGCAACTGAGCCGCAGCTACCTTCCAGATCGAGCATGCATCATGCCGATCCATAAAAACACGCTGACATGGTAAGGGCCGCGGCCACAGCGCCGCGTCGTGCTTTCAGCTTGTTACTCATTTAAGCTCTGCCATGTCGAACGTTGCAAGGTCACGGGTTATGTTGTCTGCGTTACTGATCGCCTTGCCAGAATGATTCAATGAAAAGACTTACCTGCTCTCTGCGCCTATGACGTGGCACGTTCGACAGAAAGTAGCTTTGTCTCGCCAGTAGAAATGTGCTGCGGGCGCGCTTGAGAATCGGTTGCTCCTTTGGCGAGGACGCGCAAACCGGCGCACACCCGGTAACGCACTCCTGCCTTTCGGTTGCCGATGGTGCCTCTCAGCGAAAACTGTTCATCGAACCGATTAGAGGCGCGTCCGCGAGAATTGCATGCGCATGCGTAACGCAGCACATCGGCGATTTGGTGCCCGGTTGAATACGATAGAAGCACGATCGAACTCGTCCACGACCTCGCTGAGCGGTTGCTGACGGGTTCGCGCCAAAGCGATGAGCAGCCACGACCTGCTGCGCGGGCAAACGTCGCCGACGGATACTGGCCACGCCGATGGCTGCACCGCGTCCTCGGAACATGGGCTGAGCGCCACCTGTTGCGCTGGAAGTATCCCTTGGTGCTTTTGCACGCCGGGTTCATCCATGAGCTGGAGCTGCTGTGTGGTGATTTCACCACATGCGCAACACTTGACGAACTTGAAGGAATATACGGTTTCGATCTTGACTACATCACCGAGCGCTGGGAAAGACACAGAGATCAGCAGTCGGATATCAACAGTTCCCCTGAAATTGTACGAATGGCTCGACTGTTCAGGAAGCCGGACGAGCATGACGTCCGATCGCCAAAGGAAGCTCCGCAGCAGCAGCGCTGAATCTCACCACTTAGTCATGACGTGTATGCCTTTGAGAAACTCATTCTGAGCCTTTCGCGCATCGTAAACGCACTGCTCAAATAAGGCGGGATACATTGAACCATCATGTTCCGAGCTCCACTTATCACCCGAATCGCGTTGCAGCTCGCAATATCTAGCGACATTTTTTTGAGCTTCCATGTACTCATCAAGGATTTTTGCATGACCATTGTTAGCCGGGATGGTCATTCTGATGCTTTGATAGAGTCGGCCATTCGATGCAGCCATATCAGCACTCAGACCGTGGTAGCACTCTGCATCTCCATAGCCGCCACCAAGATGCTTCAGGCATTCAGGATCTGTTTCTGCGGCGACCACACTCGACCAGATGACAAGTGGCATCAAACAAGCAAGACATTGAGTGGCAAGCATCATAAATTCACGTTTTAAACAGGCGCCCCGCGTAAATACCGTTAGCAGCACCCAATTCCCGCACAGCAATAAATGACAAGCCGTCATTAGACACCAACGAGGCGTTGCCAGGTCGATCCGTCTGAACAACTACGTTGGAATTTGGATCAGTGCTTGCTACGCTGTTCCAGTGCATCAGGCATTACGCTACCCTCTGTCACCAGGATAAATACGAAAAGACCGAGTGCCTTTCGTCGGAGTACTGGAACGCGCAGACACGATCGATGTGAAAGTCGGCGGCGCGACCCACGGCATCAACGAGCTCACGGCGGCAGCTGGACGACTCACATTCAATGCGCGAGTTTCACTGCGCCGCGATTGCGGTTCAAAACCCGCGCCTGCAACACAATAACGAGCAGCAGGAACATGCCCCGAATCACCGACTGCCAGTAAGCGGACAGGCTGATATAGCCCAGCCCGTTCTCGAAGTTGAGCAGATTGAACACGAGCGCGAGCAGTGCGACGCCCGCGATCGTCATCGCAATCGAGCCTTCGCCGCCCGTCAGCCGTGTGCCGCCGAGCACGACCGCCGAGATGGCGAACAGCTCCCAGCCGACGCCCTCGTTAGGCTGTCCAGCACCGAATTGCGCGGCAAGAATGCTGCCGGCAACGCCGGCAAGCAGGCCGCTCACCGCATAAACGGCGATCAGCGTGCGATCCACGTTGAGCCCCATCAGCCGCGACGCTTCCTCGCTGCCGCCGATAGCGAGCGCATGTCGCCCGAAGCGCGACGAACGCAGCGCGATCCAGCCGAGAATCGCAGCGACTGCCGACACGATGCCCGGAATCGGCAAGCCGAACAGATCGCCTTGGCCGAAGCCGGCAAAGTTCGAGCCGGACGCGATGCCGACCGCGTCATTGTGACCGAGCAGCAGCGCGAGGCCATGCGCGCCGAGGCTCGTCGCCAGTGTGACGATGAACGGCAGAATACGCATACGCGTGACGACCAGCCCATTGAGCACGCCCACGGCAAGCCCCGCGAACGATCCCGCCAGCACCGCGGCCACGCCGCCATATGGACTCGCCAGCGCCGACACGACACTGGCGAGCGCCGCCACCGCGCCGACCGACAGGTCGATGCCGCCGGTGATGATGACGAACGCCATGCCGATCGAAATCAGCAGGAACATCGAGTTGTATCGCCAGAACGAAAGCACGTTGTACGCGTCGGCGAAGTGATCGTAGCGGGTCGCGCCTAGCACGAGTAGCGCAACGAGCGCAGTGATGATGGGCAGGTTCTTCTTCATGAACGTCAACCTCGCTTGCGTTGCACGTACACCGCGACGATGATGATTGCCGCCTTCAGCACCAGCGCCGCTGCATCCGGAATGCCGTGCGCGAGCAGCGTGTAACGCAGCAACTGGATGATGAGCGCGCCGATCAGCGTGCCGGTGATATACGCCTTGCCGCCCGTCAGCGCTGTGCCGCCGACGGCCACCGCCGCGATCGCATCGAGCTCGACGCCAAGGCCGATCACGTTTGCATCCGACGACGAATTGACCGAGATCGAAATCAGACCGGCGAGTCCGGCGAGCACGGCACAGACGGTGTAGGCGATCATCTTCACGCGCGCGGTCGGAATGCCCGACAGATACGCCGCGTCCTCGTTGCCGCCCGTCACCAGCAGGTACTTGCCGAACAGCGTTTTGCGCACGATCCACGTAAAAAGCGCGACGAGCGCGAGCATCAACAGGATCTGGAAAGGCACGCCGGCGACCTTGCCGAGCGCGATCCATTGAAACGCCGGATTGGTGAAGGCCTGCAGGCTGCCGTCGGTGACGACCTGGGCGATCCCGCGTCCCGCGATGAACAGCACCAGCGTCGCGACGATCGGCTGCACGCGAAGCCGCGTAACGAGCAGGCCGTTGAACACGCCGCATAGCGCAGCCGCGATGATCGGCAGCGTGAAGGCGAGCAGAATGCCAAGCGGCCCCGCGATGTTCATGAAGAGCATCGGCGCGAGCGCGCCGGCAATTGCCATCGACGCGCCCACGGACAGGTCGATGCCGCCCGTCGCCACCACCAGCGTCATGCCGATGCCGACGATCACGATCGTCACCACCTGCGTCAGATTCACGTTGAAGGTCTGCAGCGACACGAAATGCTGCGTGAAAAGCAGATTGAAAACGATCATCGCGACGAGCACGACGATCTCGCGCTGAATCGCGACGCCGCGTTTTTTCCTCGCAGGCGCTTGAACGAGCGGTGCGGCGCGGTGCGTGTCATCGATCATGTTTCGCTTCCTCCACCGCTTCAGCCAGCGTCGACTGCTCGCCCGTACCGTACGCGATCGCGTCCATGATCGACGCCTCGTTCATCTGCGCGCCGTCGAGCTGGGCGACAGTCTGGCCATCGCGAATGACGACCGCACGATCGGCCACCGCCGTCAGTTCTTCGAGTTCCGACGCCGACAGCAGCACCGCCAGGCCCGAATCGCGCAGTTCGCGCACGATCTTCGCGACATCCGCCTTTGCGCCGACATCGATGCCGCGCGTCGGTTCGTCGAGCAACAACAGACGCGGATGCGTGGCGAGCCACCGCGCCAGCAACACCTTTTGCTGATTGCCGCCCGACAGTTCGCGGATCGGCTGATCGGCCGAGCGTAGCTTGATGCCAAGCGACTCGATGAAGCCGTCGACGATTTCTTTCTGCCGGGCGACGTCCACGATGCCGCGTTGGGTGAGCGCGGGCAGACAGACGAGCGTGAGGTTGTCGCGTACGGACAGGTCCGGCACGATGCCTTCGGCCTTGCGGTCCTCCGTCAGATACGCGACGCCGCGCGCGATTGCGTCCTTCGGCGACTTCCATGCGACGGTCTCGCCATTCATCGAGAGGGAGCCTTTCGCCGGACGCTCGGCGCCGAACAACAGGCGCATGGTCTCCGTGCGGCCCGACCCGAGCAGCCCGGCAAGGCCGACTGCTTCGCCCGCGTGAACATCGAGCGAAACGTCCGCGACTTTCGCGCCTGCCGACAGTCCGCGCGCACTCAGCGTGAGGCCGCCGCGCTTCGCGAGATTCGCTTCCTTGACCGCGCTGTCTTCGTGGACGACGGCGGCGAGCGTGCGGCCGAGCATGGTCGTGACGAGTCGCAGTTTGTCCATCTCCTGCATTGCACTTTCGGCGACGGTTTGCCCGTCGCGCATCACGGTGACGCGATCGCACAGTGCATACAGTTCATCCAGCCGATGCGACACGAAGATCACCGCGCGGCCGCCGTCGCGCAGACGGCGCACGACGTTGAACAGCAGCTCGACTTCGCGCTCGTCGAGCGACGACGTCGATTCGTCCATGATGACCATCTTTGCATCCGACGACACCGCGCGCGCGAGCGCGACCATCTGCTGGATCGCGGTCGAATACTCGCGCACGGGCTTCTTTACGTCGATTTTCAGACCGAACGATTCGAGCAGTTCGTCCGCGCGACGCTGCACGGTTTTCCAGTCGATCAAGCCGAAACGGCGCGGCTCGCGTCCGAGAAAGATGTTCTCCGCGACCGACCGGAACGGCACCAGATTGATCTCCTGATAGATGGTGCTGATGCCCGCTTCGCGTGCTTCCTTTGGCGTGCGGAAATCGACTTCGCGTCCGTCGAAGCGAATCCTGCCCGCGCTTTTCCGGTACGCGCCGGTGAGAATCTTGATGAGCGTCGATTTGCCCGCGCCGTTCTGGCCGATCAGCGCATGCACTTCGCCCGCGCTCACGCTCAGCCGTGCGCGCTTTAACGCCGCGACACCGCCGAAAGCGATATCGATATCCTGCATGTCGAGCAACGGAGCCTGAGCCATCCTGCGTCATCCATTACCGAAAGAATCGAAACGACCGAGCGAGCGCTTCGCGAAAAGCGCCCGCCAGCGCGCACACTCTTCGCTCAATAGCCGTACTGCATGCTCGCGTCGACGTTGCTCTTGTCATAGAAGCGATCGGAGACCTTGACCCACGGCGGAATGGTTTCGCCCTTCGCGTACTTCTGCGCGACATCGCACGCGAGCGGGCCGAAGAACGGGCTCGATTGCACGCTCGCGCCGAGTTCGCCTGCCTTGATGGCTTCCAGTCCGCCCTTGGTGCCGTCGATCGTCACGATCTGGATGTCCTTGCCGGGCTGCTTGCCCGCCGCCTTGATCGCGGCGATCGCGCCGAGCGCCATCTCGTCGTTGTGCGCATAGACGGCGGTCACGTCCGGATGCGCCTGCAACAGCGTCTCCATCACCTGACGGCCCTTGTCGCGCGCGAAATCGCCGCTCTGCGACGCAACGATCTTCATGCCTGGGTTTTTGGCGATGACATCGTCAAAGCCCTTTTTGCGATCGTTGGCGGCGGACGCACCCGTCGAGCCTTCGAGTTCGATGATGGTGGCTTTGCCATTGGTCGCCTTCACGAGCCAGTTCGCCGCGCGCTGTCCCTGGTCGATGAAGTCCGAACCGATGAACGTGATGTAGTCGCGGCCGGCCTTGGCCATCGACTGATCGACGTTGCGGTCGACGAGAATCACCGGAATGCCCGCCTTCTTCGCCTGCATGATGACAGGGACGAGCGGCTTTTCTTCACGCGGTGGGAACACCAGCAGATCGACGTGTTGCGCGATCATGCTTTGAATGTCCGCGACCTGCTTGGCGGCGGAACTGTTGGCATCGGTCATGACCATCTGCCAGCCGCACTTCGACGCGATCTCCTTGAAGCTGCGCGTCTCCGCGAGCCGCCAGGGGTTGTTGCTTTCCGTCTGCGCGAAGCCGACCCGTAGCGGCTTCTTGTTCGGAATCTTCGGCAGCGCGTCGTCCGCGGCATGCGCGATGCCTAAGCCGGCCGATAGCGTGAACGCAGCGAGTGCGATAAACGATGCAGCGATCGGGCGCAGGCCCGTTTTCTTCGTGAGCGACAGCATGTCTTCCTCCGATAAGGATGGTTTACCTCTTTCTTGTCAATGCCGATGCTTGTGATGCCCGGTCTACTGCCTGTTGCGAGAGAGCCTGATCAGCGGCTAGTCGTTGATGTTGTTGATAGCGAGTTGCCTGGTTTCGGCGATGACCTTGACCGAGCCGCGCTCGATCAACGGTCCGTCGAGCTTGACCGTCCGACGCCGCACGGGGGCGCCGGCCGCGCGGTTGTGTTCTTCCTGCAGCAGCGTGTCGACAGCCCATTTCCCGAGTTCATAGTTCGGCAGCACCACGGTCGACAGCGGCGGGTGCGTGTGCCGCGCGATTTCCTGATCGTCGTAGCCCAGCACGGAAACATCGTCGGGAACGCGCAGGCCGAGCTGCTTGAGCGCTTCGATCGCGCCGAGCGCCATCAGGTCGTTGGCGCAGAAAATGGCGGTCGGCGGATTCGGCTCGCGCATCAGCGACAGCGTTTCTTCGAAGCCCGTCGCCGGTCCCCAGTCGCCTTCGCGAACGAGCTCGGGCGCGAACGGCAAATCTGCGGTCGCCAAGGCCGTGCGATAACCCTTCAGACGATCACGCGCCGCATCCTGCCACGGCTCGCCGTTGATATAGCCGATCCGCCGATGCCCCGCCGCCAGCAGATAGTCCGTCGCCGTATGGCCGCCCGCAACTTCGGCGGGCACCACCGACGACAGGTCGGCGTCGCTCGAATAGCAGTTCAGCAGCACGGTCGGCACGCGGGCGAGCGCCGCGGGCACGGTCACGCGGCGCGTGAACACGGTGGCGTAGATCACGCCGAGCACGTTCGTGTTGCCGAGCGTCGCTTCCAGCACGCGGGTTTCGATCTCCGCGTTGCCGTGCGTCGAATACACCGCGAGCATGCGGCCGTGGGCGAACGCGGCATCGCGCGCGCCGTCGATGCTCACCACGGGATGCGGGCTCGTGGAGATTTCGTCGGCCAGATAGACAATCACGTTACCTTCGCCCTGCGCCGCGTTGAACGATGGCAGCGCGCTCGGTTCGCGCTGCGTCATCCGGTAGCCGAGTTCCTGCGCCGCGCGCAGCACCTTGTCACGTGTGGCGTCGGAAAACTTCGCGCCGCTTGCGTTGTTGAGCACGAGCGAGACCGTCGATTGCGAGACGCCGGTGAGCTTCGCAATGTCGGTCATGGTAGGGCGGCGTTGGGTTGTCTTTTTCATGGTCTTGCCGGCGGGACTGCAGCAAACTTACCACTAATATTAGCGATGAACAACGCGCATCGACGCCCGGCGGATCGGGGTTTTCACCGACTATTACTAATAATATTGACGACTCGATTACGTGCGTGCGATTCTTTTTGCAAACCGACATGGAGGCTGCGCATGGGCCGTTACGACGAAAGCACCCGAGACGCACTCGCGGATGCGTTCAACCGCGACGGCTTCGTGCTGTTGCGTGACCACTTTCCGCGCGCGACGATCGAAGCGTGGCGCGACGCGTTCGTGCCTCTGCTCCAGCCTCATGTCGATTCCGACGCGAACGGCAATCGCGGCCCCGGCCGTTATTACGTGACGCTGCCGTTCGAAGGCGTTTTCGCCGACCCCGCCATCGTCTGCGACGACGACATCGTCGGCATCGTCGAGCGCGTGGCGGGCCGCGATCCGGTGATGTGCCAGCTCGCCACGGACACGCCCGTGCTCGGCTCGCAGTTCCAGGACTGGCACCGCGATACGCCGCCGCTTTTCGACGACGCCCCGGAAACGCCGTCCTTTCAGCTCGCGGTGAACTTTCCGCTGGTGGATGTCGACGATCGCAATGGTCCGCTCGAGACGACGCGCGGCACGCACCGGATTTCGCGAGAAGAAGCGCTCGAAGGGTTGGAGGCGGGGCGCTTGGAAGCCGAGCGCGTGCCGATGCAAGTGGGCGACGTGATGATCCGCGACGTGCGCGGGCTGCATCGCGGCACGCCGAACCTGACTGGCGATCCGCGGCCGATGGTTGTGGTCGGCTATAGCCGCGCGTGGTATTTCCGGCCGGAGGTGCATATCGACGTGCCGCGCAAGGTGCTCGCCGAACTTCCGCCCCGCGCGCGTCGTCTGTTGCGCTTCAACCCGGTCGTCGAAGAAACCGCGCGCACGTTCGATGAAAACTACCAGCGATTCGCGTATTGAGCGATGGGATGTCGCTGGGGCGACAGGCCTCTCCCGTCCGTCATGCCGCGTGATCTTGCCGGGCGGCACTCGCGCATCATCGCGGTATCGGCGCTCCTGGCGCGAGGAAACGATGCAAATCGGTCCAGGGCGCGCGCACTTCGCGAATGCCGGACGCCATTGCATCCGCGTCGCCGGGGTTGAATGAAATTAGAAGGCAAGCCCACTCGATCATTGCTGCACTGCACGGTAAGGGGCTGTGTTGTGCAGATGCCACGCGCGACATTTGCAGCAGATGGTCGGCCGTAGGTTGATAGGTGATGCGGCGGGCGGCAAAGCTGTAGCTCTCTCGGGTTATCGACACGCATCACGCATCGGCGATTTCCCCGCAGTAGGACTATTGGTCGTCGCTCAGACCAGCCGGAACGCCATAGCGCGAACCGTCATATTCCACTCTAAAGCTGGCCCGCCTGGCGGGCTTGTCCTTGCTTGCGCATTGGTCCCCGACCGCCGTCCTGGTCGTGTCGACCGTCTTTTCGCTGACAAGTAGCGTTGCATAACCGCCGCGGCCGGCTGGACCGACCGATATCGAGCGCGAAGTATCGGAGAACTCGCCGGCGCAGTTGCCGTCCCACTCTCCGTTGCTTTGTCGCGTCGTCAGGTTGCTGACAACACGTCGAAGCTTGCGCCCGTCGATCACATAAAGACTGAGCGTGGTATCCGCGGAGGGATTCACTCGCGACGAGTTTTGAAACGTCTTCGTTACGCCAAAGGCAAGTTGCTGCGGCGTAAGCCGCCAAGGCGCGGTATCGAGAGCCATGCCCTGCAGGCCCATTGCATCGGAGGTCATGGCGGACGGCTCAAAACTGTGAGCGATGACCGCCCCCGTCTTGCTGTCCGCCACGAGCACCTCGACGTCATAGACCGTCTCATCAGCTGTCCCGCCTTTCCTGGGCAACGGCAACACGGCAAGCGTTTGCGCCGGATTGGCTGGCCAAACCTTGCAGGCGGCGTTGTCGGCGTCGACAGCGCGGCCGGGTTGCAGCGCGCGGGCCCACTCAGTGAAGCGTTCCTTGCAGTCCGCGTGAGCGAGAAGGGGCAAGCATAAGAAAGCCGACGCAACGAGAGCACGCATGGATATGGGGTCGCAGGTTGTGGTGAACATGAGCGGTGTGCAGCGGCGGGAATTCTACAAGAGGATGCGAGCCACGTGCTCTATCAGCGCAAGATTCGGCGCGCGCGAAATCGTCCGACAGGCGATCAACGCCTTCAGCGGTTTGGCGCTGCGGCTTGGCGTCATTCCGGCTTCACCGCGACCACGTCGATTTCGACCAGCCATTCCGGGCGCGCTAGCGCCTGTACTACGATGCCAGTCGACACCGGGAACACACCTTTGAGCCAGCGGCCCATTACGTTGTAGACGGCCTCGCGATAACGCGGATCGATCAGGTACACCGTCACCTTGCAGATGTCTTCGAGCTTGCTGCCGCACTCGTCCAGCAGCATCTTGACGTTCGCCATTGCCTTCTCGGTTTGCGCGGCGACGTCGCCGATGCCGACCGACTCGCGCGTATCGAGATCCTGGCCGATCTGACCGCGCAGATAGACCGTGTTGCCGGCGATCACGGCCTGACACAGATCGTTGTCGAGCTTCTGTTCTGGATACGTTTCGCGTGTATTGAATTTGCGGATGCGGGTATGCGTGGTCATGTCGTTGTAAAAGTGCTGTCAGTGGTGAAGAATTTTTGAAAGGAAGCGCTTGGCGGCGGGGCTGGCGGCGTCCTGGAAGAACACGTCGGTTGGACTGTCTTCGATGATCGCGCCGTTTTCCATGAACACGACGCGATGCGCAACGCGGCGCGCGAAACCCATCTCATGCGTGACGACCATCATCGTCATGCCTTCGCGCGCGAGCTCGACCATCACGTCGAGCACTTCGTTGACCATCTCCGGATCGAGCGCCGACGTCGGCTCGTCGAACAGCATCGCCATCGGATCCATCGACAACGCGCGCGCGATGGCGACGCGCTGCTGCTGGCCGCCCGACAGTTGCCCCGGATACTTCCGCGCATGCGCCGACAAACCGACGCGATCGAGCAGCTCACGCGCTTTCGCGCGCGCCTTGTCTTCGCCGCGACCCAGCACGATGCGCTGGGCGAGCGTCAGGTTGCGCGTCAGATCGAGGTGAGGGAACAGCTCGAAATGCTGAAACACCATGCCGACGCGGCTGCGCAGCCTCGGCAGATCCGTCGACTTCGCGGCGAGCGACATGCCATCGACGAGGATGTCGCCTTCCTGAAACGGCTCCAACGCGTTGACCGTTTTAATCAGTGTTGATTTGCCCGAGCCCGACGGCCACGCACACCACGACGATCTCGCCTTTGTTCACGTGCGTCGAACATTGCTTGAGCACGTGGTGCGTGCCGTACCACTTGTCGATGCCGCGAATGTCGATGACCGGCGTCGTCATTTGTCGACTCATTTATCAAAATACCCCGC
>NZ_DASXHN010000027.1:0-14840 GCF_036488505.1 Paraburkholderia sp.
CGAGAGACACGCATGCGAGTACGGCCGCGAGCGTGCCGGGGCGTGGTCCGAGCCGCGGCGAGAAACGCCCGCGCCGCGCTAGCTCGAAGGTGCCTGATTCCTGTTCGGGCAGCACGAAACATTGATCGCGCAACTGCGCGGGCCGCACGCTTGCGCAGGCCGCTAGCGGCGAGGCGGCCGGCAACGCGAGCACGAACCGGTCGCGGTGCACGGTCGCGCTCTGGATGCCGCTCGCGAGCGGCATCGGCGGACGAACGTAGGCGGCGTCGAGCTGACCGTCGCCGAGCATCGCGGCAACGGCGTCCATCGCCACTTCGCGGATCGATACGTCGACGCCCGGATGGGTGTCGCGAAAGCCGCCGACCGCTGTCTGCAGCACGCCGGCATACACCGCCGACGCGACATAGCCGAGCTCGATGCGCCCCAGCTCGCCGCGCTCGGCCAGCGTCGCCCGCTGTTCGCCGCGCTCGAGATGATCGAGCGCGGCGAGCGCTTCGCTCAGGTACGCGTTGCCCGCCGCGCTCAGCGCGACCGAGCGCTTCGTACGGTAAAAAAGCCGCACGCCGAGCAGCCGTTCGGCCTCCTGGATCAGCCGCGTCAGTGATGGCGCGGCGATGCCCAGTTCGTCGGCGGCGCGCGCGAAGTGCAGCTGTTGCGCGACGCAAACGAAGGCACGGATGTGGCGCAGTTCAAGTTGTCGCATGATTTTCAGTATTGCGCTGATCGCTAATTATTCTGCGATTCTATGGCAATGACAGGCAATAGACAGACCGTTACGATGACGTCACCTGCCGATCCGGTTTCCCATCTGTCCCATCCCCGTGGCGATCCCTGCCCATGTCATCCCCTGTTGATCATCGCGCGCGCGCCGCGCAAACAGCCACCGCGCGTCCGGCGTGGGTGCTGGCCATCGCGTCGGCCACCTGTGCGCTGATCGTGCTCGATACGAATGTCGTGGCTGTCTCGCTGCCGTCGATTGCGCGCTCGTTTCACGCGAACTTCGCCGACGTCGAATGGGTGGTCAGCGCGTATATGGTCGCCTTCGCGTCGTGCCTGCTGCCCGCGGGCGCGCTGGCCGACCGGGTCGGCCGCAAGCGCATGCTGCTTGCCGGGCTCGCGGTGTTCTTTATCGCGTCGCTCGGTTGCGGTGTCGCGCCATCGGCGCTGGCGTTGAACGTCGCGCGCGCGATCAAGGGCATCGGCGCCGCGATGCTGCTGACCGCCGCGCTCGCGGTGATCGCCAACGCCTTTCACGACGGCCCGGCGCGCGTGCGCGCATGGGCCGTGTGGGGCACCTGCATGGGCGTCGCCACGACCGTCGCGCCGCTGGTCGGCGGCGTGATCACGCAATGGCTCGGCTGGCGCTGGATCTTTCTGCTCAATCTGCCGGTGTGCGCCGTGCTTGGCTGGGGCGCATCGCGCGAACTCGTCGAGTCGCGCAATCCGGCGCCCGGTCCGCTGGATGCCGCCGGCAGTCTGCTGTTCGGCCTCGCGCTCGCATCGGGCATCTGGGCGTTGATCGAAGTGCCGTCGAACGGTCTCGCGAGCTGGGCCACCGGTGCGCGGCTCGCGGCGTGCGTGCTGTTGAGCGGTGCGTTCATTCAACTGCAGCGGCGCCGCGCGCATGCGATGGTCGATCTCGCGTTGTTCCGTCAGCCGCGCTTCGTCGCCGCGGTGCTCGCGATGTTCGGCTACGCCGCGTGCGCGCAGGTGATGATGACGTTCTTGCCGCTGTATCTGCAGAACGCGTTCGGTCTGCCGGCCGTCGCCGCCGGTGTCGGCATGTTGCCGTTCGCGCTTGCGATGGTGGTGGGCCCGTACGTCGGCGCGGCGCTCGGCAGGCGCATCCCGCCGATGATTCTGCTGAGCGTGGGCCTGCTGTTGATCGCGCTCGGCAATCTGCTGACCGCGCTCGCCGCCAACGGCGAGCGTTACGCCTGGGTCGCGTGCGGGATGATCGTGACGGGGCTCGGCGCGGGCGTGCTGAACGGCGACACGCAGAAGGCGATCATGGCGTGCGTGCCGCCGGAGCGGACCGGCATGGCGTCGGGCATCAGCGCCACCACGCGTTTTAGCGCGATCGTCACATCGGTCGGCGTGCTCGGCGCGGTGCTCGCGGCGCGCACCCACGCCGCGTTCGTGGCCGGCACGCCGCTGACGCCGCCCGTGCGGGCCGCGCTCGCCGCCGGTTTCCTGTCGCGCGTGATGGCGGGCGACACCGCGCAGGCCACCGGGCAACTCGCGCCGGCGCTGCGCGCGACGCTGACGATGGCCGCGCATGCGAGCTTCGCGGAGGGCTTCGCCGCGGCCTTGGGACTGGCCGCAGTCGTGGCCGCAGTGGTGGCAGCGGGGGTGTGGCGGCTCGCGGGGCGGGAAGAGCTCGCGCGGCCGACGGGGGTGGTGTCGCAGGGGTGACGGTGGGGTGACGGTGGGGGGCGGGTAGCGTCGCTCAGCCCGCTGAATGGATCGCGGCGAACCCACCTGCGGGCCACATAGCAATCCCCCGCCCAGCCCCCCCATCCGCGCTGTTTTCCGATATCGTGTGCGCCACGCCCGCCGCGTACCCCGCGCGGGCGATTTTCCGGAGTGCAACGCCTCGCGCTCCCGCAACGCACGACGCGAAAACCATGAGCCATCCCAACATCGAGCTGATCGAACGGTTCTACACCGCCTTCCAGCAACGCGACGCCGACACCATGGTCGCGTGCTATGCCAACGACGTCGTCTTCAGCGATCCCGCCTTCGGCGAACTCGTCGGCGAGGAAGTCCACGATATGTGGCGCATGCTCGTCAAACACGCGCAGGACTTCTCGCTGACCTTCGGCGACATCGAGGCGGACGATCATGACGGCCGCGCGCAATGGGTGGCCCGCTACCGCTTCAGTCAGACGGGTCGCGACGTGGTCAATCGGATCGACGCGCGCTTCGTGTTCCGCTCCGGGCTGATCGTCGAACACCGCGACAGCTTCGATCTGTGGCTCTGGATGCGTCAGGCGATGGGGGTCCGTGGCACGCTGCTCGGCTGGTCGCCGTTCGTGCGGCGCCTGCTGAGGCAGCAGGCGCGCCGGGGGTTGCTGCTTTATCGCGGGCAATTGGGCCGCTGAGCGCGGACGCGGCATGGCCATGCGCCGGTCGTTGCCGGCGCGAGGTCGATGTTCACGAAGTGGCTGCGCGAGCAACTCGCGCTTTTGCACCGCGGGTCTCTGCAGTCGTGCCGCGTGCGTTGGTGTTGGGCGTGTCGGTCAGCGTTCGCGTCAGCCCTTCGCGGCATTTTCGCCGCCGCGCGAGCCGCCGCGCGAGCCGCCACCGACGCTCTGTCCCGCATCGCGCGCGAGCCCCAGATAGCCGATCACCGATACCAACGTCAGCACGCCGGCAAACAGGAACGCGAGGCGAAAATCGTCGAGCGTGAACACGTGGCCGGTCATCTCGCCGTTCAGATGGGCCGCCACCCGCAGCGACACCGCGCCGAACGCGATGCCGAGGCCGATGGTCATCTGCGCGGCCGCGCTCCACAGCGTGCTCGCCGCGCTCATTTGCGGCTGCGCGATATCGGCGTAGGCGAGCGTGGCGAGCGTCGAAAACTGCATCGAGCGCGCGACGCCGTACACGAACACGACGATCAGCACGAGCGCGAGCGGCACGTTGGGCGTCAGCAGTCCGCACGCGATGGTGAAGATGCCGGCGATCGTCACGTCGACGATCGACACCATGCGAAAACCGTAGCGCTTCAGGATCGGCGTGGTCAGCGCTTTCATGCCGAGATTGCCGACTGCGCTCGCGAGCAGCAGCAGGCCCGAGCGGAATGCCGACAGCCCGAAGCCGAGCTGGAACAGCAGCGGCATCAGATAGGGCACCGCGCCGATGCCGATGCGCGTCAGCGACCCGGTGACGACCGTCACCGAGAAGGTCGGCACCTTCAGCGTGGAAACATCGATCAGCGGAGACGGATGGTGCTTCGCGTGGAAAAACGCGACCACGCCGACGGCAAGGCCGCCGAGCACGACCGCGCCCCCGACCCACGGGTTCGTGGCCGGCTGGCTCGCAAGGTCCGCGCCGTACAGCAGCGCGGTCAGCGCGATCGCGCTCAGCACCAGGCCGACCCCGTCGAGCGGTTTGCGCGCGGTGTCGCGCAGATTCGGCACCATCGCGAGCGCGACGGCGATCGCCGCGAGACCGAACGGCACGTTGAGCAGGAAAATCCAGCGCCACGACGCATAGGTGGTGATAAAGCCGCCGATCGGCGGGCCGACCACCGGCGCTGCGATGGCCGGCCAGGTGATCGTCGAGATCGCCTGCATCATGCGGCTTTTTTCGGTGCTGCGAACCACGATCAGTCGGCCGACCGGCACCATCATCGCGCCACCGATGCCTTGCAGCAGCCGCGCGGCGACGAACTCGGGCACGGTCTGCGACAACCCGCACAGTACCGATGCCACCACGAACACGCTGATCGCGCTGACGAACACCGTGCGACTGCCGCAGCGGTCGGCGACCCAGCCGCTCGCCGGAATGAAGATCGCGAGCGCGAGCATATAGGCGGTCATGCCGAGGCTCAGGCTGTTCGGGCCGACGCCGAAAGAGCGCGCCATCTGCGGCAGCGCGGTGGCGATCACCGTGCTGTCGAGGTACTCCATGAAAAAGGTGGCGGCGACGATGTACGGCAGCCAGCCGACATGCGCGTTGCGGGTAGCGCCGCTCATTGCGCGGACTCCGCCGGGACGCGCGTGCGCGCGGGAAGATGAGCGTGGGCGGGCGAGCGCGGTGCGCGCGAGTTGAGTGACATCATGATGCTTGCTTATACCTTTCGATTGCGTCTGGCCGGTGCCCGCGCGGAGGCGACACCGAGGCGATCCGGGCCCGTGAAGGGCGGCGAACGGCCACGGCGGGCGGGCGACAGCGTCAGCCTGTCTGATTGCCAGTCCCGAATCGTAACGCAATCGATCACACCATACCGCCGGGCGTTGCGGTACATCGTGCAAGCACCGCGCGCGCCCGACTCAAGTATCCGAGGCAATGCTCAAGCGTGCCTTTATCTGCGTGCGCGGCTCAATCCTTCGCCGCGTACTCCTTGTCCAGCCGGTCGTACAGCGGCTTGTTGACGATCCGCTGGCGCTCGCTGAACGGCGCGACGATCGTCGGGTCCTCATCGAGGCGGCCGTTGCTCTTCAACGTGCCGAGTGCGCGCTGCATACCGAGCACCGCGCCCTGCAGCGCCGCGTTCGCGTACAGCACGATGCCGTAGCCGAGTTTCGCGAGCGCGTCGCGAGACTGAACCGGCGTCTTGCCGCCAATCACGATATTGATCAGTTGCGGCGTGTCGAACAGCGACGGCAGGCGTTCGATGTCGGCGAGCGATTCGGTCGCCTCGATAAACAGAATGTCTGCGCCCGCCTCGATGAAGCGATGGCCGCGCTCGATCGCGTCCTCGATGCCGTGGACCGCCGCCGCGTCGGTGCGGGCCATGATCTGCAGGTTGCCGTCCTCGCGCGCATCGACGGCCGCGCGGATCTTGCCAGCCATCTCGCTCGCGGCGACCACCTCCTTGCCGGAGAAGTGACCGCATTTCTTCGGCATCACCTGGTCTTCGAACTGGATCACGTCCGCGCCGCTGCGCTCGAGCACGCGCACCGTCTGGCGCACGTTCAGCGCGTTGCCGAAGCCGGTGTCGGCATCGACGATCAGCGGAAGCGCGACCGCGTCGCGAATCCTGGCAGTGTGCTCGGCGACTTCGGCGAGGCCGATGAAGCCCAGATCGGGCAGCCCGAGCGACATGTTGGTGACACCCGCGCCGGTGATGTAGACCGCCTCGAAACCGGCCTCCTCGATCACGCGCGCGCTCATCGCGTTGAACGCGCCGGGCACGAGCAGGCCCTGACGCTGGTTGACCTTGGCGCGAAACGCGGCGCGGCGGGTGGCGGAAGTGGTCATGGTTTGGGTCTCCAGAAGATGAAACTGAAACGGTGGTGAAACGCGGGCTCAGTTGTGCAGGAAGCGTGCCACGGCAGGCGGTTCGAGCCGCCACGGCCGGTCTGCCTTTTGGTCAACCGTTTGCGGCCTGCGGGCGAAATCGGGCGTTTGGTGCCAGAATACGTCGGCGTTCCATGGAACGTTTCACGAAACGTTTCAAAACCGCCAAGCGGATTGCGCTGCCGCTGCTATGAAACGCAGCTTTAACCCAGGAGAGCCGGAATGTCCCCCTTCACGTCGTTCGCCGCCAATCCGGGCACCGCTCTGCCGGGCGTCGCACTCGTCAGTATCAGCCGCTTGCAGTCGCTTTGCGAGACTGTCGCGCCGCGCTATGCCGCACGCGCACGATTTTTTCCGGTCCGCGAGGGCTATGCGGCGGCTGTAGCGGCGCTGCAAGCATATGTGGAGGCCGGTTCCGTCGATGTCGTGCTGGCCGCCGGCTCGAATGGCGCGTATCTGCAGGCGCATCTGAACGTGCCGGTCGTGATGGTCAAGGTCAACGGCTTCGACGTGCTGAACGCGATCACACGCGCGACGACGACCTGGCCCGGCGCGCGAATCGGTCTCGTGCTGCACGAAACGATCTCGCACGAACTCGACGAATTGGGCCCGTGGTTCAACGTCGATCTGAAGCAGCGCGCGTACCGCTCGATCGACGACGTGCGGCTCGCGGTCCGCCAGCTCGCCGACGCGGGCTGCGGCGTGATCATCGGACCGGGCATGGCCTGCGATCTGGCGCAGCAGGCCGGCATGGAGAGCGTATTCCTGTACTCGCTCGGCGCTGTCGAGGAGGCGTTCGAGCGTTCGGTCGAACTCGCACGCGTGAGCCGCCAGAAAGAATCGCGGCGGATGCGGCTGAACACCATCGTCGCGCATCTGCGCGACGGCGTCGCGGCGTTCGACGACGCCGGCCAGCTCGAAGCCGTCAATCCCGCGATGCTCGATCTGCTCGGCCTCGCCGATGAGCCGCAGCCAAACCGCGCGCGGCTGCAGGTCGCGCGCGCGCTCGCGCCGCTGCTGCGCGACGTGCGGGCGGCCCAGGCGCCGGTCGACGAGCGCATCGAGCAGATCGGCGGGCGCGCGCTGAGCGTCAACTGCATGCCGATCGTCGAGCAGGGCGCGCGCGCCGGGTTCGTCGTCACCGCGCAGGATGCGCTGGTCGCGCAGCGGATCGACCGGTCGTTGCGCACCAGTCAGCGGCCGAGGCAGCTGGTCGCACGGCATCGGCTCGACGACCTGATCGGGGAATCGGCCGCGCTCGCGCGGGTGCGCCGACTCGCGCGTGCCGGCGCCGCGCACGATGCGACTGTGCTGTTGACCGGCGAAAGCGGCACCGGCAAGGAGCTGGTCGCGCAGGGCATCCACAACGCGAGCCGGCGGTGCGGCAATCCGTTCGTCGCGTTCAACTGCGCGGCGCTGCCCGAGGGACTGATCGAAAGCGAGCTGTTCGGCCACGAGGAGGGGGCATTCACCGGCGCGCGGCGCGGCGGCAAGCCGGGCCTCTTTGAGATCGCGCACACCGGCACGATCTTTCTCGATGAAATCGGCGAAATGCCGGCTGCGTTGCAAAGCCGACTGCTGCGCGTGTTGCAGGAGCGGGAAGTGATGAAGCTTGGCGCGGGCCGCGCGACGCCAGTCGACGTGCGCGTGATAGCGGCGACGCACCGCGACCTGCATGCGCTGGTGGAGCAGCGCGCATTCCGGGCGGACCTGTATTTCCGGTTAAATCTGCTTCAGATAAAATTGCCGCCGCTGCGGGAACGGCGAGCCGATATCGCGCCGCTCGCGCGTCATCTGGTGGCGCGTGCCGCGCCGCAGTACGGGTTATCGGCGGCGGCGATCGAACAGGTACTCGCGTTGCTCGATCCGCTTTTCGAGGCCTACGCATGGCCTGGCAATGTCCGCGAACTGGAAAATCTGCTCGCGCGCGCCGCGATTTATGTCGGTGAGCTGGCCGGCGATCCGGCGGACGGTCTGGCTGGGAACTCGCCCTCCAGCGCGTTGCCAGACTGGCATGCGGTGTTTCCGGAGTTCGGACGGACCGGCCCGGCAGCGGTCTTCGCGGGCGGCAACGCGTCCGCGAACGCCGCAACGGGCGGTGCAGTGAGCGCGCCGCCCCGAGCGACCCCCACCCGCGACGATGCATTGCGCGCCCTCGAGAATTCAGGAGGCAATCGCGCCGCGGCGAGCCGCACGCTCGGTATCAGTCGAACCACGCTGTGGCGACTGCTGAAGAACTGAGACAACCCCCGCAAACGGGGCTGCCGGACAATCCGATAGCCGGCGGTAGAAAAATAAATAGTTTGGGACTATCAATATGATTGGAACAATCCGCTTTACCTATCGCGTGCAGTCTGACATACTGGCTTTACTTTCCAACCACCTTGAAAGAGGACTCAGCAAATGCCGATCATCAACAGTCAAGTGAAACCGTTCAAAGCACAGGCTTATCACAACGGCGCTTTCGAGACCGTTACTGAAGAAGACCTGAAGGGCAAGTGGTCGGTTTTCGTGTTCTACCCGGCCGACTTCACATTCGTGTGCCCGACCGAACTGGGCGATCTGGCCGATCGTTACGAAGAATTCAAGAAGCTCGGCGTTGAAATCTACAGCGTGTCCACCGACACGCACTTCACGCACAAGGCATGGCACGACACGTCGGACACGATCCAGAAGATCAAGTACCCGATGCTGGCTGACCCGACGCTCGCGATCTCGCGCAACTTCGACGTGCTGATCGAAGAAGAAGGCCTCGCGCTGCGCGGCACGTTCGTGATCAACCCGGAAGGCGAAATCAAGCTGTGCGAAATCCACGACAACGGCATCGGCCGTGACGCGGGCGAACTGCTGCGCAAGGTCCAGGCAGCCCAGTACATCGCTGCTCACCCGGGTGAAGTCTGCCCCGCGAAGTGGACGCCGGGCGCCGAAACGCTGACCCCGTCGCTCGACCTGATCGGCAAGATCTAAAGGTCTTCGCAGCCTTTCTGGCTGCGGTTTTAAAAATGTGCATCGGCCGGGAACTCCCCGGCGCATCACAGCGCGAGGCGCCTGATACGGCGCTTCGCGTGTCCCCGGCCGCCCGCGTTCTATCCGAGCGCGGTGCCGTGCCGGGATTCCCACCCCTCGTCACGGAACACGCAACGCCATGCTCGACGCCAATCTCAAGACTCAACTGAAAACCTACCTCGAAAAAGTCAGCAAGCCGATCGAGCTGGTCGCGTCGGTCGACGACAGCGCAAAATCGCAGGAGCTGCTGGCCCTGTTGAACGACATTGCGACGTTGTCGGAGCGCGTCACGGTGATCGAGCGTCGCGGCGACAGCGAGCGTAAGCCGTCGTTTTCGATTGGAGAAGCGGGCAAGGGCACCGGCATCCGTTTTGCCGGTATTCCGATGGGACATGAATTCACGTCGCTCGTGCTGGCATTGCTGCAAGTAGGCGGCCACCCGATCAAACTCGACGACGCGGTGATCGAACAGATCCGCAATCTCGACGGCGACTATCAATTCGAAACGTATTTCTCGCTGTCGTGCCAGAACTGCCCGGAAGTCGTGCAGGCGCTGAACGTGATGGCGTTGATCAATCCGCGCATCCGTCACGTCGCGATCGACGGCGCGCTGTTCCAGAACGAAGTCGAAGCGCGCCAGATCATGGCGGTACCGACGATGTTCATGAACGGCGACGTGTTCGGCCAGGGCCGCAGCGGCGTGAAGGAAATCCTCGCGAAGCTCGACAGCAACGCTGGCGCACGCGCCGCGAAGGAACTGGAGAACAAGCCGGTATTCGATACGCTGATCGTCGGCGGCGGCCCGGCAGGTGCGGCGGCCGCGATTTACTCGGCGCGCAAAGGCATCAGAACGGGTGTCGTAGCCGAGCGTTTCGGCGGCCAGGTGCTTGACACGCTCGCGATCGAGAACTTCGTGTCGGTGACTGAAACCGAAGGACCGAAGTTCGCAACCGCGCTCGAACAGCACGTGAAGACCTATGAAGTGGACATCATGGACGTGCAGCGCGCCGAAGCGCTGATTCCGGGGCGCATCAACGAAGTGCGTCTTGTCAACGGCGCGGTGCTGAAGGCCAGGACGATCATCCTCGCGACCGGCGCGCGCTGGCGCCAGATCAACGTGCCGGGCGAGAACGAATACCGCAATCACGGTGTCGCGTATTGCCCGCACTGCGATGGTCCGCTGTTCAAGGGCAAGCGGGTCGCGGTAATCGGCGGCGGCAATTCCGGCGTCGAAGCGGCAATCGATCTCGCGGGTCTCGTGCGTGAAGTCACGCTGCTCGAATTCGGCGCGACGCTGCGCGCCGACGAAGTGCTGCAACGCAAGCTGCGCAGCCTGCCGAACGTCACTGTCGTCACGCAGGCGCAGACCACCGAAATCACCGGCGACGGCAACAAGGTGAACGGTCTCGTGTACAAGGACCTGGCGTCGGGTGAAGTGAAGAAGGTCGAACTCGAAGGCGTGTTCGTGCAGATCGGTCTCGTGCCGAACACCGAATGGCTGAAGGGCACGGTCGAACTGTCGAAGCACGGCGAGATCGTCGTCGACGCACGCGGCGCCACCTCGGTGCCGGGCGTATTCGCCGCCGGAGATGTGACCACGGTGCCGTTCAAGCAGATCGTGATCGCGGTGGGCGACGGTGCGAAAGCATCGCTGAGCGCATTCGATCACCTGATCCGCACCAGCGCGGACGAAGAGACCGAGCTAGAAGCCGAAGCAACGGTTTGATGCCGTAGTTCGATGTTCTTGCAATGATTATGGCGGCCTGCGGGCCGCCATTTTTATTTGTGGATGAACTCAGCGCTGTCGGGCACTTGTGCGTCACGTCCGATGAGAAAAAGCCGCCAGGCATCGGCGGCCTTCTCATTCACTACCGTCCAGCGTTCATACAGCGACTGCGATCAAGCCCACAGTGCCGAGGTCTCGATGTTGCGCAAGTCGAATACCAGCACTTCCGCGTCGTGACCTTGCGAGAAGCTGAGCGCTTGCTCGCCGCGCACCCGTACGCCGTCACCTTCACCGAGTTCGGCGCCATTCACCGTGACGCTGCCGCGTGCCACGTGAACGTACGCATAGCGGTCGCCGGCGAGTTCGAGCCGCGCGGTTTCGTCACCGTCGAACAGCCCCGCGTACACGCGCGCGTCCTGCTGCAACTGCAGCGAATCTTGGGCGCCGTCCGGCGACAGCACCAGCCGCAACACCCCGCGCTTGTCATCCGCGCTGAAATTCCGTTGTTGATAGCGTGGCGCCGTTCCTTGCTGCGCCGGGGCAATCCAGATCTGCAGAAAGTGCACCGGCTCGCTCTTCGAATGGTTGTATTCGCTGTGCGCGACGCCCGTACCTGCGCTCATCAACTGGACATCGCCCGGCACGATGATGGAGCCCGTGCCCATCGTGTCCTTGTGCTCGAGCGCGCCTTCCAGCACGTACGAAAAGATCTCCATGTCGCGATGCGGATGCTTGCCGAAGCCTTGCGCCGGCGCGACGCGGTCGTCGTTAATCACGAGCAGGTCGGAGAAGCCGTTTTGCTTCGGATCGTGATAGCTCGCGAACGAAAACGTGTGACGCGAGCTAAGCCAGCCGTGTTCCGCGCGGCCACGTTGATTCGCGTGTCTGACTTCGAGCATGCTGATTCTCCTTGAGTTGTTCGGCGATCCGTGCCAGATGTTTGGCTGCGATCCATGAACGACAGTTTAGGTCAATCGAGATGCGTATAATCGAAAGGAAATGCGAATAAGTGTCTCATTACAGTGGACAATTCGATGCAACTCGATGACATGCGAATCTTCGTCGCAACCGTCGACGCCCATAACTTCACCGCCGCGGCGAACCGGCTGTCGCTGTCGAAACAGTTCGTGAGCCGCCGCGTGATGGCGCTCGAAGAAACGCTTGGCGTGCAATTGCTGATCCGCAATACGCGCAAGCTGGCCGTGACCGATCTCGGCCAGGAGTTCTACGAACGGGCGAAGCGGATTCTCGGCGAGGTGGAGGAGGCCGAGCAGGCAATGTCGCTGCGCCGCGCCGGACCGCGCGGGCTGCTACGGGTGAGCGCGCCGATGTCGTTCGGCGTGATGCATCTGTCGCCGCTGGTTACGTCGTTTCTGCGCGAGCATCGCGACGTGCGCTTCGACATGGAGCTGAGCGACCGTACCGTCGACGTGGTCGGCGAGGGCTTCGACATGGCGGTCCGTATCGGCACATTGCCCGACTCGTCGCTGATCGCGCAGAAGCTGGTCGACGTGAGCATGCTCGCGTGTTGCAGCCCCGCGTATCTGCGGCGGCGCGGCACGCCGGCCGCGCCGGCTGATCTCGCGCGCCACGAGTGTCTGCTGTACGGCCATGGCGGCGCGGTGAGCTGGGACTTCAAAATCGACGGCGCGGTGAAGAGCGTCGAGGTGCGCGGGCCGCTACGCGCCAACAACGGCGACCTGATTCGCGATGCGGCCGTCGCCGGTCTGGGCATCGTTCGGCTTCCGGACTTTATCGTCGCCGATGCGCTGCGCGCGGGTCAGCTGGTGCCGGTCCTCGAAGCATTCCTGCCGGCCGCGACGGGCGTTTACGCGGTATATCCGCGGCATCGGCAAAGCTCGTTGACGATCCGGGCGTTCGTCGAATTCCTGCGCACGCATCTGCAGACAAGGCTGGTGGGTTAACCGGCCAAGGCCAGGCACCGCCAGCCACTCCCGGCTACCTTCCAGCCACCTTCAGCCACCTTCAACCATCGCGGAAAATAAAGCTATACGCGCTCAACGCCGGCACGCCACCGAGGTGCGCGTACAACACGCGCGAGCCTTCGGGAAACTCGCCATTGCGCACCTTGTCGATCATCGCGTGCATTGACTTGCCCTCGTAGACGGGGTCGGTCAACACGCCTTCCAGCCTCGCGCATAAGCGGATCGCCTCCAACGTGCCCGGATTCGGCAGACCGTATTCCGGGCCGCCGTAGCGTTCGTCCAGCACGATGTCCTGCGCGGTGATGTCGCGGCCGAGTTCGACGCGCTCGGCGGTCTGCTTCGCGATGCGCGTGATCTGCTCGCGCGTTTGCGCGGGTTTCGCCGATGCATCAATGCCGATCACGCGCTCGGCGCGGCCGTCTGCGGCAAACCCGACCACCATGCCCGCCTGCGTGCTGCCGGTCACCGAGCACACGACCACGTAATCGAACTTGAACCCCTGTTCGGCTTCCTGCTGCCGAACTTCTTGCGCGAAGCCGACAAAGCCGAGCCCGCCCAGCGGATGATCCGAGCAGCCCGCCGGAATCGCATAGGGTTTGCCGCCGGCCGCGCGCACGCTGTCGAGCGCGTCTTCCCAGCTCTTGCGAAAGCCGATGTCGAAGCCGTCGGGCACCAGACGCACATCGGCGCCCATGATCCGCGACATCTGGATATTGCCGACGCGGTCGTACACCGCATCCGAATAGTTGACCCAGTTCTCCTGCACGAGCACGCATTTGAGGCCGAGATGCGCGGCGACCGCCGCCACCTGTCGGGTCTGGTTCGATTGAATGCCGCCGATCGACACCAGCGTGTCGCAGCCTTGGGCCAGCGCGTCGGGGATCAGATATTCGAGCTTGCGGGTCTTGTTGCCGCCGAACGCGAAGCCGCTGTTGCAGTCCTCGCGCTTCGCATAGAGCTGCACTTTGCCGCCCAGATGTTCGCTCAGACGTTTGAGCGGCTGGATCGGCGTCGGGCCGAAAGTGAGCGGGTAACGGGGGAATCGTTGCAGGTTCATCGCGGCTCCGTGGGGTGACAAACAGTACATCCATGGTAGGGAAAGCTGCGCGAAATGAGCTTGCGAAAATAACTCACGAGACGTACGTTCGAAAAACACCAGGCGAGCTTTCCTTAATAAAATTCCGCGGACAACGTGATGAACGCAACGAAAATCCGGCGTACTTCCGCGCGCGGCGCGCGGTCTTCCACCCGTGCGGTCCATCCCGATCCGCTGCCCGCGCTCGATCGCATCGATCGCGCGATCCTGCGGCAGTTGCAAGCCGACGCGTCGATTTCGAACGTCGCCCTTGCGGCAAGAGTCAAGCTCAGCGCGCCGGCCTGCCTGCGGCGGGTCGAACGGCTGAAGGCGTCGGGGCTAATCCGCGGCGTGGTCGCGCTGCTCGACCCGAAGGCGGCCGGCGCCGGGATGCTCGTGATCATCGGCGTGGTGCTCGATCGCTCGACGCCCGAATCGTTTGCCGAGTTCGAGAAAGCCGCGCAGAAAGTTGCCGGCTGCATGGAGTGCCACGTCGTGACCGGCGAGTTCGACTATTTCATGGTGATCCGCACGCGCGACAGCGATAGCTTCAACCGTCTGCACGCCGAGCAACTGCTGTATCTGCCCGGCGTGCGGCAGATCCGCTCGTTCATGGTGTTGAAGGAAATCCTGTCGACGACGACATTCCCGCTCTGAATGCACGCAGCGCGTTGCCGTAAATAGAGGCCGCCGACCATCCATTCATCAATTCTCCACACGGTTGGCGCATATCTTGCACACCACCGTCGGATCGCTGGCTCTTTCCGCATTGCTGCGACGCACATCAAGGCTGCCGAACGGCCGTCCTGCCCGCCATCCCGGACGCGCTCCGCCGTATCGGACGCGTTCGCTGCAGCCCGCGCCGTTTACTGAAAGAATTACATGACGTAAGTAGCAGCGCGTCAGTCGCCCGAGCTTGCGGGCCCGCGATGGGGCCCGGGCGAGAACCTAACCTCTTCGCGATACATGAGATCGGAGGCTTCTGGTGTTGAACAGCCGTAGAAATAAGCGGGGCGCTAAGCCTCGCAATAAACAAACCGGCATCGCCGCGCATTCGCTTATCGCGGTGACTCTTGGCGGGTTCACTTTTGTGCCGTCCGTGGCGCTGGCACAGACC
>NZ_DASXHN010000055.1:0-11595 GCF_036488505.1 Paraburkholderia sp.
GGGTATTGCCGCCGCTTCCCTCGCCGCGATCCTCGAATCGCGCGGTCTGAAAGTCACCCTCCTCAAGCTCGATCCCTACATCAACGTCGACCCCGGCACGATGAGCCCGTTTCAACACGGCGAAGTGTTCGTGACGGAAGACGGAGCGGAAACCGACCTCGACCTCGGCCACTATGAGCGCTTCATCAGCACGAAGATGCGTAAGGCCAACAACTTCACCACGGGTCAGATTTACGAATCGGTGATCCGCAAGGAACGCCGCGGCGATTATCTCGGCAAGACGGTCCAGGTCATTCCGCATATCACGAACGAAATCCAGGCATTCGTCGAACGCGGCGCCGCATCGGCGACCTGCGGCGAGCCCGATGTCGCGATCGTCGAAGTCGGCGGCACCGTGGGCGACATCGAATCGCTGCCGTTCCTCGAGGCCGCGCGTCAAATGAGCCTGCGCCTTGGCCGCAACAGCGCGTGCTTCGTGCACCTGACGCTCGTGCCGTGGGTTGCCACGGCCGGTGAACTGAAGACCAAACCTACCCAGCACAGCGTGCAGAAGCTGCGCGAAATCGGCATTTTGCCGCACGTGCTGCTGTGTCGCGCCGACCGCCGCATTCCGGACGACGAGCGCGCGAAGATCTCGCTGTTCTCGAACGTGCCCGAAGACGCGGTCATTTCTGTGTGGGACGCGGACAGCATCTACAAGATTCCGCAGATGCTGCACGACCAGGGTCTGGACGCGATCATCTGCGAAGAACTGAAGCTCACGCCGAAGCCGGCGGACCTGTCGCTGTGGGCCGAGCTCGTCGAGAAGCTGCAGAATCCGAAGCACGAAGTGACGATCGGCATGGTCGGCAAGTACGTCGATCTGACCGAGTCGTACAAGTCGCTGATCGAAGCGCTGCGCCATGCGTCGATGCATACGTCGACGCGCGTGAACATCGAATACATCGACTCCGAGGAAATCGAAACGCAAGGCGTCGATAGCCTCCGGCATCTCGACGCGGTGCTCGTGCCGGGTGGCTTCGGCCGTCGCGGCACCGAGGGCAAGATCGCCGCGATCCGTTATGCGCGCGAAGCGAAGGTGCCGTATCTGGGCATCTGCCTCGGTATGCAACTCGCGGTGATCGAATTTGCCCGCGACGTCGTCGGCCTGAAGGACGCGAACAGTACCGAGTTCGATCAGGAAACCAGGAACCGCGTGGTCGCGCTGATTACCGAGTGGTACGACCGCGAAGGCCGCGTCGAGAAGCGCACCGAAGAGTCCGACCTGGGCGGCACGATGCGCCTTGGCTCGCAGCGCTGCCCGATCAAGCCCGGCACGCTGGCTGAAGAGATCTACGGCACCGACGTAAACGAGCGCCATCGTCACCGTTATGAGGTGAATAATCGTTTCGTGCCCCAACTCGAAGGCGGCGGCCTCATCATTAGCGCCCGTACCCCGAGCGAGGACCTGCCGGAAATGATGGAACTGCCGCGCAGCATGCACCCATGGTTCGTCGGCGTGCAGTTCCACCCGGAATTCACGTCCACACCGCGTGACGGTCATCCGTTGTTCAAGTCATTCGTCGAAGCGGCACTCGCGCATCAGCAGTCGAGGGTCGAGGAGAAAGCATGAAACTGGGCGATTTCGACATCGGTCTGGACAAGCCGTTTTTCCTGATCGCCGGTACCTGTGTCGTCGAATCCGAACAGATGACGATCGACACGGCCGGCCGCCTGAAGGAAATCTGCGCGAAGCTGAACATTCCGTTCATCTACAAATCGTCGTACGACAAGGCTAACCGCAGCAGCGGCAAGTCGTTCCGCGGTCTGGGCATGGACGAAGGTCTGCGGATCCTGTCGGAAGTGAAGCGCCAGCTCGGTCTGCCGGTGCTCACCGACGTTCACGCCGAACACGAGATCGAACAGGTGGCGTCGGTGGTCGATGTGCTGCAAACGCCTGCGTTCCTGTGCCGTCAGACCGACTTCATCCACGCGTGCGCGCGCTCGGGCAAGCCGGTCAACATCAAGAAAGGTCAATTCCTCGCGCCGCACGACATGAAGAACGTGATCGACAAGGCGCGCGACGCCGCGCGTGAGGCGGGGCTGTCGGAAGACCGCTTCATGGCCTGCGAGCGGGGCGTGTCTTTCGGCTATAACAACCTCGTGTCGGATATGCGTTCGCTCGCGATCATGCGAGAGACCAACGCGCCGGTCGTGTTCGACGCGACGCACTCGGTGCAATTGCCGGGCGGACACGGCACGAGTTCGGGCGGTCAACGCGAATTCGTGCCGGTGCTCGCGCGCGCCGCGGTGGCGGTGGGCGTCGCCGGGGTTTTCATGGAAACCCATCCCAATCCGGCGCAGGCCAAGTCGGACGGGCCGAACGCGGTGCCGCTCCATCACATGGCCGACCTGCTCGAGACGTTGGTGACGCTCGACAGGGCCGTCAAGCGCGGGCCGTTTCTCGAAAGCAATTTCAACTGATTTAGGCGTTCGCCGCGTGCCACGATTTTCACAAGTTATCTCGAAAATCGGCGTGGCGAATCCGCACGATGGTTGTCGAGCGTATCGGTGCATGGGGATGTCTGCCGGAGAGACCGGCAAGCGCGCGATACAGTGTCGTAGTAAAGAATTCACCGTCATTTCTTTGAGGAAACCATGAGTGCTATCGTAGACATCATCGGTCGAGAGATTCTCGATTCGCGAGGCAACCCCACCGTCGAATGCGACGTGTTGCTGGAATCGGGCACGATGGGCCGCGCGGCGGTGCCCTCGGGCGCGTCCACCGGTTCGCGCGAAGCGATCGAGCTGCGCGACGGCGAAGCCGGCCGTTACGGCGGCAAGGGCGTGCTGAAGGCCGTCGAGCACATCAACACGGAAATTTCCGAGGCGATCATGGGCCTCGACGCTTCCGAGCAGGCTTTCCTCGACAAGACGCTGCTCGAACTCGACGGCACCGACAACAAGTCGCGCCTCGGCGCGAACGCGATGCTGGCCGTATCGATGGCCGTCGCGAAGGCCGCCGCTGAAGAAGCCGGCCTGCCGTTGTACCGCTACTTCGGCGGCTCGGGCGCGATGCAACTGCCGGTGCCGATGATGAATATCGTCAACGGTGGCGCGCACGCGAACAACAGCCTGGACATCCAGGAATTCATGATCGTGCCGGTTAGCCAGCCGACCTTCCGCGAAGCACTGCGCTGCGGCGCCGAAGTGTTCCACGCGCTGAAGAAGATTCTGTCGGACCGCGGCATGAGCACGGCGGTCGGCGACGAAGGCGGCTTCGCACCGAACTTCGGCAGCAACGACGAGTGCCTGTCGACGATCCTGCAGGCGATCGAAAAAGCCGGTTATCGCGCTGGCGAAGACGTGCTGCTCGCGCTCGACTGCGCAGCCAGCGAGTTCTACCACGACGGCAAGTACCAACTGGCGGGTGAAGGCCTGCAATTGTCGTCGACTGAATTCGCGGACTACCTCGTGAACCTGGCCGACAAGTTCCCGATCGTGTCGATCGAAGATGGTATGCATGAAAGCGACTGGGAAGGCTGGAAGACCCTGACCGAGAAGCTCGGCAAGAAGGTTCAACTGGTCGGCGACGATCTGTTCGTGACCAACACGCGCATCTTGAAGGAAGGCATCGAGAAGGGCATCGCGAACTCGATCCTGATCAAGATCAACCAGATCGGTACGCTGACGGAAACTTTCGCGGCGATCGAAATGGCCAAGCGCGCTGGCTACACGGCGGTGATTTCGCACCGCTCCGGCGAAACCGAAGATTCGACGATCGCTGACATCGCGGTTGGGCTGAACGCCGGCCAGATCAAGACCGGTTCGCTGTCGCGTTCCGATCGCATCTCGAAGTACAACCAGCTGCTGCGCATCGAGGAAGATCTCGGCGACATCGCCAGCTACCCCGGGAAATCGGCGTTCTACAATCTGCGCTAAGTCACAGCCGGTTTTGCTCGCGCCAATCGATGAGCCCGTTATCCTCCGTTTTTGATTGACCTCGCCGCCCTGCGTATAGCGCAGGGCGGCGTGTATTTATGTGCTTACTTCATGCGGCTTGTCACTGCTGTCCTGATCGTTCTGCTGGCGCTCATTCAGTACCCGCTCTGGTGGGGGCACGGCGGCTGGCTGCGCGTGCATGAGTTGCAGCAGCAACTCGCGCAGCAACTGCAGAAGAACGCGGACGCGAAGTTGCGCAACGAGCGCATTCAGGGGGAAGTGCAGGATTTGCAGAACGGTACCGCCGCGGTCGAGGAGCGGGCACGCTACGAAATGGGCATGGTCAAGGACGGCGAGGTGTTCGTGCAGTTCGTGTCACCGAACCAGCCGTTGCCGGCGCCGAGCGTGCCGTCGGCGAACACGTCGACGCGTGGCGAGGTGTCGGCTGCACCGCTGCATGTGGTGCCGAATCCCGAGTCGCGCGCAAAGCCGGATCGCAAACGTGGCGGCAAGGCGGCTACGAAAGAGAAGAAGACGGCGCACTGAGCAGGTGCTACGGCGCAGACATCGACCCGAACGGAGCATGCAAAAAGCGCGGTGTATCTAAACCGCGCTTTTCTCTTTGGTGCGACCCAGCTATGCGCGGCTCTCACCAGCCGCCGGCTCGCCAGCCCCCCCGACTCACGCCCTCCGGCTACCAGCCCCAACGCGGTCCAAAGCCGACACCCACACCGGTCCCCCAGCCACGGCCCCAGCCACCGGTCGAAAAACCGGCTGAAAAGGTCGCCGGCGACGACGGCGAGTAATAGCGCGGCCACGCCTGAGCGGCGGCTTGCGCGGCCATCGACTGATCCTGTTCGAACATCACTTGCCGGTCGATCGCGTCGTAGTTTGCGCGTTCGTCCGGCGTGAGTGGCGGGGTGGTGCTAGCGGGCGCAGTCTGATCGGCCGGCAGGCGGCTCAGGATCGGCGACGGCCCCGGTGGATCGATCGAGCAGCCGGGTAGCGCAGCGCTGCCCAAAAGCGCGGCCAGTGCGGCCAGCATGTTCGCATCGCGTATCAACGAAGGGAAAGGCTTCATGGTCGAATCTCCATCGTCCCGATGCGTTGGCAATCTGAACCAGCGTGTGCCGCACGCATCGCAACGAGCCAATGCAACGAGCCAATGCAACGAGCCAATGCAACGATCCGGCGGTAGCGATAGAAACGCGATGCTGAAAGCAACGCGCCGCCCGAGCCGTGACGAGGCCAACGGGCGGCGCGGTGGAACCGGCTGTCGTAAAGAGCGATCCAGACGGTAGGCGGTGCAAGGTGCCTGTCGAGCCCGCCCTGCGACGGTTCGCCCAGCTATGGCTGCTGCTGCGTTATCAATGCCGCTGATCGGCCGCCGGTGTCACGCCTTGTGAGAGTCCGCCGGCAACGAAAAGTTGCGCGACGTCGACCGGGTCGAACTCATAGCGCTGATTACAAAACTCGCAATGAATCTCGACGTGGCCGCGTTCCTCGATCACGCCATCCACTTCGTCGCGGCCCAGCATTTTCAGCATTGCGCCAACTTTTTCGCGCGAGCACGTGCATTCGAAATGCGTCGGGACAGGCTCGAAATGCAGCACGTTTTCCTGCCAGAAGAGCCGGCGGAAAACCGTCTCCGGTTCCTCTTTCAGCAATTCATCCTGCGACAGCGTGCCGCCGAGCGTGCATACGCGCTCCCACGTATCCGCGTCGAGCTGGCCCGGATGCGGGACGATGCCACCGTCGCCCGGCAGCTTTTGCAGCAGCATGCCGACCGCGCGCTCGGTGTTCGCCGCGAGCCACATCCGCGTGTCGAGCTGCTCCGAGTGATGCATGTAGTGCTCGAGCACTTCGGCGATGGAGTTCAGCGGACCGTCGATGCCCGAGAGCGGCACGATACTCTGGTACGGCTGCTGGCCGGGCTGCTTGTCGGCCGGATCGAGCGTGATCACGCAACGGCCGTGGCCGCTCGCATTCACCAGATCGACGAGCGACGTCGGGCTTTCGACCAGATCGCTGCCGTCGCCGGAGAGCTTGGCGGTCGCGCGCATCGTCAGATTCGAGCTGCACTGCACGACCAGCATCTTGACGGGGCCATCGCCGAAAATCTGCATGACGAGCGTGCCGTCGAACTTGAGGTTCGCCGACAGTAGCGCGCACGCGGCCATCATTTCGCCGAGAATAGTCCGCACGGGCACCGGGTAATCGCGGCGCGTCAGCACCTCCTGCCACGTATTGCGCAGGGAAACGATCTCGCCGCGCACCGGCGCCGCGCTAAACATGAATTTTTGCAACTGGTCGCTCACAACTTTTCCTTGGTGAATGACACGGCGCGACGCCGTGCCGTTGCGCGCCGGCGTGCCGGCCGTCTAGCCGATGCGCACGAGCTGCGCCTTGAAATACTCGCGACGCCCGGCATAGCTTGCCGCGCCGCGCTGCATGTTGGCGATATCCGCTTGCGTCAGTTCGCGTACCGCCCTCGCGGGCGCGCCCAGGATCAGCGTATTGTCGGGAAACACCTTGCCCTCGGTGACGATGGCGCCCGCTCCAACCAGACAGTTGCGGCCGATCACCGCGCCATTCAAGACCACGGCCTGGATTCCGATCAGCGAGCCTTCCTTGACCGTGCAGCCGTGCAGCATCGCCTGGTGACCGATCGTGACGTTCGGCTCGACCGTCAACGGGAAGCCGGGGTCGGTGTGCAGCACCGCGTTTTCCTGCACGTTGCTGCCGGTGCCGATCGTGATCGGCTCGTTGTCGCCGCGCAGCGTCGCGCCGAACCATACGCTCGCGTTTTCCGCGAGTGTCACGTTGCCGATGATATTCGCCGAATCGGCGACGAACACGCTCTCATGGATGATCGGGGCGGCTTCGCCCAGCTTGTAAATCGTCACAATGTCTCCTGTTGACGGGTCGACCTGCGCGCGGCGCGGCGGCCTTGCTTCGGCCACGCGGTGTGGGGCGGTGGACGCTTTGCCACCAGCTTGATGAACACGTCGAAGGCGCGCCGGTGGTCGAATCGGGTATTGTAAACGGTTGTGTGTTTCGGTTACCGGCGTGATCGCGCTGGCGCGCCGGGCGATTTCCTCGTGGGTCTGCTCGAAACCGCGCGGTAACACCGATGCATGCGCGGACCACCGCGCCGCTGATGGGCAGCACTGTTGATGCCAAACCGGGCACGCTATAGGTTCGTTTTCCGGTCGCGCCTGCCACGGCGCGTCCCCGCCGCTATTTATCTGTTACTTGCGCTGTTTCTGGTGCCGATCCGTTCGTCATGACGTTTGCCGCTTTGCCCGTTTCTTCCCCTTCCCGTGTATCGGAACGTGCCGACGAGCCATATTGCGCGCGCCGGGCTGCGCTTGCTGCGTTGCGCGAACGCGATCCGGCCACGAAGGCGGCTTCGGCTCGCACACTGTATGCGCACGTGCTCGACGGCCGCGCGAGCTGGTCCCCCGACATCGACCTCGCCGAGTCCGCCGACCTGCCCGGCCGTCCCGCGCGGCCCGAACTGGTCGAACCGCGCCAACTCGGCCGGCGCAGCATGCAGTCGCCGCAAGGCCGCGCGGTGCTGCTGCATGCGCTCGCGCACATCGAGTTCAACGCGATCAATCTCGCACTCGATGCCGTCTGGCGCTTCGCCGGGATGCCCGCCGCGTTCTATACCGACTGGCTGAAGGTTGCCGCCGAGGAGGCCCACCATTACTCGCTGCTCGCCGCGCGTCTTGGCGAATATGGTCATGACTACGGCGATTTCCCGGCGCACGGCGGCCTGTGGGACATGTGCGAGCGTACCCGCGGCGACGTCGTCGCACGCATGGCGCTGGTGCCGCGCACGCTCGAAGCCCGCGGCCTCGACGCATCCCCGCCGATTCGCGCGCGTCTGCAGCAGGCGGGCGATCAGACATCGGCAGCGATTCTCGACGTGATACTGCGCGATGAAATCGGCCATGTGCTGATCGGTAACCGCTGGTTCCGTCATCTGTGCGACGCGGGTGGCCTCGATCCTCACCAGACCTACCAGCGTCTCGCCGACGAATATCACGCGCCGAAGCTACGCGGCCCGTTCAATTTCGAAGCGCGTCGAGACGCCGGCTTCGACGACGCCGAACTCGCCGCGCTCGCAGGCCAGGACGCACAGGCAGAGCCGCCAACCGTGCCACGAACCGTGCCACGAACCGAACCGCCAACCGAACCGCCAACCGGCCATCGAGCGTCCCTTGGATAATCCGCTATCACCGGCCGTCTCTGCATCTCTATAATCGAACGACCATTCTTTTTCGGGTGCGCCGTTTCATGAATACTTCCCGCTCTGAGTTCGTAGCCGCGCGCGGCGTCCGTCTGCATGTGCGGCGTTGGGGGCGCTCGGACGCGCCGATGCTGTTCATGCTGCACGGCTGGATGGATGTGGGCGCGTCGTTCCAGTTTGTCGTCGAGGCGCTCGGCGACGGCTGGCAGATCGTTGCGCCGGACATGCGCGGTTTCGGCCTGTCCGACTGGCCGGTCGCCGAACGCGGTGGCGGCAGCTACTGGGTGCAGGACTATCTCGCCGACCTCGACGCGCTGCTCGATCACTATGCGGCAGCTGGCGAGGTGAACCTCGTCGGGCACAGCATGGGCGCGAACGTCGCTTGCCTGTACGCGGGGGTGCGGCCGCAGCGCGTGCGGCGCGTCGTCGATCTCGAAGGCTTCGGGCTTGCGCCGTCGCATCCGGCACAGTCGCCGAAGCGGCTGCTCAACTGGCTCGACGAGTTGCGCGATCCGCCGCAACTGAAACGTTACTCATCGCTCGACGAGGTCGCCGCCCGCCTGATCAAAACCAACCCGCGGCTCGATCCGCGGCGCGCGCAATTCCTCGCGCAGCACTGGTCGAAGCCGGACGGAGAAGGGCGCTTCATGCTGCTCGCCGATCCCGCTCACAAGGTGCGCGGCCCGACGCTGTACCGGCTCGACGAAGTGATGGCGGTGTGGCGCAAGGTGAGCGCGCAGGTGCTACACGTGGAGGCCGCCGGTTCGCCTACGCTCGCGCAGATCGCCGGCGACATCCCGCTGGACGAATTCAAGGCGCGCTTTCAGGCGTTTGCGCACTGGCGCGAGGAGATCATCGATGACGCGGGGCACATGGTGCATCACGACCAGCCGGAGCAAATCGCGGCGCTGATCGACGGGTTCTGCGCGTGACGCCGGTCGGAAACGGTCCCAGTGCGGCATCCCTCCGGTACTGGATTCGCGCGGCCCCGGAACGACGGGCCGGCGCCGCGAGATAGCGCTGCGGGCCCTTACCGCGTTGCAGTAAAATGGTCGAAGAACCTTTTCAGCCCACGATGAAAGCCGCGATGAACGCCGATCTTCACTGTCACTCCACCGTTTCCGACGGCCGGTTCGCGCCGGGCGACGTCGCGCGACGCGCGCACGCGAACGGTGTGACGCTGTGGGCGCTCACCGATCACGATGAAGTGGGCGGCCAGCACGAGGCGCGCGCCACCGCCGAGGCACTCGGCATGCAATATCTGAGCGGCGTCGAGATTTCGGTCACATGGGCGGGGCGCACGGTGCACATCGTCGGGCTGGGCATCGATCCGTCCAGCCAGGTTCTGATCGACGGTCTCGCGCGCACCCGCGACGGCCGTGCCGCCCGCGCCGAGGCTATCGGCGAGCAACTGGGCGCGCTCGGCATCCCCGATGCGTATGAAGGCGCGCTCGAGTACGTATCGAATCCCGACATGATGTCGCGCACGCATTTCGCGCGCTTCATGGTCGAGCGTGGCCACTGCAGCACCACGCAGGAAGTATTCGACCGCTACCTCGGCGATGGCAAGCCGGCCTGCGTTGCGCACCGGTGGGCCAAGCTCGCGGACGCGCTCAGCTGGATTCAGGCGGCGGGCGGCGAGGCGATCGTCGCGCATCCGGGCCGCTACGCCTATTCGCCGCTCGAATTCGACGCGTTTTTCGGCGAATTCATCGACCTGGGCGGCAAGGCGATCGAGGTCGTCACAGGCAGCCATACGCCCGACCAGTACCGCGAGTACGCTGAGGTCGCGCGCCGCTTCGGTTTCGAGGCGTCGCGCGGGTCCGACTTTCACGCCCCCGGCGAAGGCCGCATCGAACTCGGCGCGCTGCCGCCGCTGCCGGCCGATCTCAAGCCCGTCTGGGAACGCTGGCTGTGACCCCGCACCGTGCCATGACGGCACGTCGAGCGCGCGGTACGCCACTCGCCGCGGGTCAGCCGCGGTCATCGTGAGTCACCATGTCCCAGTACTTCCGGATCCATCCAGACAATCCGCAGCCACGCCTCGTCAAGCAGGCAGTGCAGATCATCAATGACGGCGGCGTGGTCGCGTTGCCGACCGACTCGACCTATGCGCTTGCCTGTCATCTCGACGACAAGGATGCGGTCGAGCGTCTGCGGCGCATTCGCGGGCTCGACGAAAAACAGCTGTTGTCGCTGCTCGTGCGCGATCTGTCGGAGCTCTCCAATTTCGCGATGGTGGACAACCGGCAGTATCGGCTGATCAAGTCGGTGACCCCCGGCCCGTACGTGTTCGTGCTGCAGGCGACCAAGGAAGTGCCGCGGCGCGTGTCGCATCCTTCACGCAAGACAATCGGCCTGCGCGTGCCGGATCACGCAATCACACTCGCGATTCTGGAGGAACTCGGTCAGCCGCTGCTCGGATCGACGCTAATCATGCCCGGCGAGACCGAGCCGCTGAACGATCCCGAGGAGATCCGCGCGCGGCTCGAAAAGCAGTTGGACCTGGTGATCGATGGCGGCGCGTGTGTGTGCGAGCCGTCCACCGTGATCGATCTGACAGGCGCCGAGCCGGTGCTGGTGCGCGCAGGGCGCGGCTCACTCGCGCCGTTCGGCCTCACCGAGGCCGCATGAGCGGCAACGGACAACGGCCGGAAGAGCCGCAACAGCCGCAACAGCCGCAACAGCCGCAACAGCCGTAAGAGCGAAAGCGGACAGAGATGGGCAACCGCGTTGTTACAATAGCGAGTTATGGATTCTTCCCTGATACAGACCATTGCGGTGTACGCGCTGCCGGTGATTTTCGCGATCACGCTGCACGAAGCCGCGCACGGTTACGTCGCGCGCTGGCTCGGCGACAACACCGCCTATGTGCTCGGCCGTGTGTCGATCAATCCGATGCGACACATCGATCCGCTCGGCACGATCGCGATTCCGCTGCTGCTCTATTTCGCAACGAGCGGTGCCTTCATGTTCGGCTACGCGAAGCCGGTGCCGGTCGCGTTCGGCAATCTGCGCAACCCGCGCTGGGGCAGCCTGTGGGTCGCGGCGGCCGGGCCGTTGTGCAATTTCATTCAGGCACTCATCTGGGGCTTGTTCGGCATCGCGCTCGCGGTCTTCAATGTCGACGAACCGTTTTTTACCCGGATGGCGGGCGCCGGCATCGGCGTGAATCTGGTCCTCGGCGTGCTGAACCTGTTTCCGCTGCCGCCGCTCGACGGCGGCCGCGTGTTGATGGCGCTGCTGCCGCCGCGCCAGGCGATGACACTCGCGCGGCTCGAACCGTACGGTTTTTTCATCGTGATGGCGCTGGTAATGACGGGTACCCTTACGCGTTACTGGCTCAATCCGCTCGTCACGTTCGGCTATAGCGCGCTCACCGCAGTTCTGACTCCACTTGTCTCGCTTTTCTAATA